>NZ_CP193666.1:514211-823422 GCF_051106275.1 Streptococcus sp. KHUD_014
GTGAAGATGACCCACGTTCAAACGAATTGGCAGAATGGTTGATCGAAGCTTACACAACTCGTCTACGTAGCCACAAACTATACAAAGATGCAGAAGCTACAGTATCACTTTTGACAATCACATCTAACGTTGCTTACTCTAAACAAACTGGTAACTCACCAGTCCACAAAGGTGTATACCTCAACGAAGATGGTTCTGTAAACTTGTCTAAACTTGAATTCTTCTCACCAGGTGCTAACCCATCTAACAAAGCTAAAGGTGGATGGTTGCAAAACTTGAACTCACTTGCTAGCCTTGACTTTGGTTATGCAGCTGATGGTATCTCATTGACAACTCAAGTATCACCTCGCGCTCTTGGTAAAACTCGTGACGAACAAGTTGATAACTTGGTAACAATCCTTGATGGTTACTTCGAAAACGGTGGACAACACGTTAACTTGAACGTTATGGACTTGAATGATGTTTATGAAAAGATCATGTCAGGTGAAGACGTAATCGTACGTATCTCAGGATACTGTGTAAATACTAAGTACCTCACTCCAGAACAAAAAACTGAATTGACACAACGTGTCTTCCACGAAGTTCTTTCAATGGATGATGCATTGCTATAAGATTCAGCAATACTAAAAACTGAGCCAGTCTGATGACTGGCTTTTTTAATTTGAATAAATATTGTTATAAATTTAGAGTTGGAAATTTGCTTTCTAGACATAGGAATCTACTTCCTAAGGTTAACATTGTTAGGCTATCATTGATGTTTATCATCAGTGAAGCTTGAAAATCAGCTCTTACTCGAAAAAAAGATAAGTAAAAGGTATTTTCATATTTAATATCTTCAGTACCATAAATTTTTTTAAAAAATAATAGTCAATTTAGGTCAAAATACTTGACCTTTACTGACCAAAGTGATATACTAAGAACATAAGGATAAGGAAAGTCCTTAGAAAACCTTGATTTTAAGATGATTGTATATACTATCTTAAGATCAAAGTATGGGTAAAACCTAGAAAAGAGGTACAACCTATGTTTTATTTTGATATTTTTAAAACACCAAGCAAGAATGTTTTGCTTTATAAAGAAAAACCTGAAATTATACGTAGAGTAGCAAATAGCTAGTCTAAATTTTTTAAAACAAAGGTCAGAGAAAGTCAAATTGTTTTGACTAAGTAAATTTGAAAACAAACGAGGTATGAAATATGAATAACAACTTTAATAACTTTAACAACATGGATGATTTGTTTAACCAATTGATGGGTGGTATGCGTGGATACAGTTCAGAAAACCGTCGTTACTTGATTAACGGCCGTGAAGTAACGCCTGAAGAATTCGCTATTTACCGTCAAACTGGTCAACTTCCAAGCGAAGGAAGTGAACAAGCTCAGTACGTTCAAGGTAAAGGTATGAAACAAGATGGGATTCTTGCAAAACTTGGACGTAACTTAACAGCAGAAGCTCGTGAAGGGAAGTTGGACCCAGTGATTGGACGTAATAAAGAAATCCAAGAAACTTCTGAAATTCTTTCTCGTCGCACAAAGAATAATCCAGTTCTCGTCGGTGATGCTGGTGTCGGTAAAACTGCAGTAGTAGAAGGATTGGCCCAAGCTATCGTGAACGGTGACGTTCCTGCAGCTATCAAGAACAAAGAGATTATTTCTATTGATATTTCTGGACTTGAAGCTGGTACTCAATACCGTGGTAGCTTTGAAGAAAACATTCAAAACTTGGTAAACGAAGTCAAAGAAGCTGGAAATATTATCCTTTTCTTCGACGAAATTCACCAAATCCTTGGTGCTGGTAGCACAGGTGATGGCCAAGGATCTAAAGGCCTTGCGGATATCTTGAAACCAGCTCTTTCACGTGGTGAATTGACAGTGATTGGAGCAACTACTCAAGATGAATATCGTAATACCATCTTGAAAAACGCAGCCCTTGCTCGTCGTTTCAATGAAGTAAAAGTTAATGCTCCATCTGCTGAAGATACCTTCAAGATTCTTCAAGGCATTCGAGAGCTTTATCAACAACACCACAATGTTATTTTGCCAGATGAAGTCTTGAAAGCTGCCGTTGATTACTCTGTTCAATATATTCCACAACGTAGCTTGCCGGATAAGGCTATTGACCTTGTGGATGTGACAGCTGCTCACTTGGCAGCACAACACCCAGTTACAGATGTACATGCAGTTGAGCACGAAATTCAAGCGGAAAAAACTAAACAAGAAGAAGCTGCGGCTAAAGAAGATTACGAAGCAGCTCTAAATGCAAAAGTTCGTATCGAGGAGCTTGAAAAGCAAATTGCTAATCATACAGAAGATCACAAGGTTACAGCTACTGTAAATGATGTAGCTGAGTCTGTCGAACGGATGACTGGAATCCCAGTATCGCAAATGGGTGCAACCGATATTGAACGATTGAAAGATATGGGTCACCGTTTGCAAACGAAAGTTATTGGCCAAGACAAGGCTGTTGAAGCAGTAGCAAAAGCTATCCGTCGTAACCGTGCTGGTTTTGATGAAGGTAACCGTCCAATCGGTAGCTTCCTCTTTGTAGGTCCTACTGGTGTTGGTAAGACTGAGTTGGCCAAACAATTGGCTCTTGATATGTTCGGAACGAAAGATGCCATCATCCGTTTGGACATGTCAGAATATAGCGACCGTACAGCCGTATCTAAATTGATTGGTACAACTGCAGGTTATGTTGGTTACGATGACAACAACAATACCTTGACAGAACGCGTCCGTCGCAATCCATACTCAATCGTACTTTTGGATGAGATTGAAAAGGCTGACCCTCAAGTCATCACCCTTCTCCTTCAAGTTTTGGACGATGGTCGTTTGACAGATGGTCAAGGTAACACTGTCAACTTCAAGAATACGGTGATTATCGCAACTTCAAACGCAGGCTTTGGTTACGAAGCTAACTTGACAGAAGATGCTGATAAACCAGAACTTATGGATCGTTTGAAACCTTACTTCCGTCCAGAATTCCTCAATCGCTTTAACGCTGTGATTGAATTCTCGCACTTGAGCAAGGAAGACCTTTCTAAGATTGTTGACTTGATGTTAGTAGAAGTGAACAAAACTCTTGCTAAGAAAGAAATCGACTTGGCAGTGAGCGATGCAGCCAAAGAATACATGACTGAAGAAGGATATGATGAAGTTATGGGTGTTCGTCCACTCCGTCGTGTGGTTGAACAACAAATCCGAGATAAAGTGACAGATTTCCACTTGGATAACCTTGATGCTAAACACCTAGAAGCTGATATGGAAGATGGTGTCTTGGTCATTCGTGAAAAAGCCTAAATAAAGATTTTAAAATAAAAAAAGGACCAGTTCAAACTGTACTGACCCCAAAAAGTTAGACAATTAATTTAAGCAAAGGATTTAGTTCTGTATTGTACAGGACTAAGTCCTTTTAGTTTTACCTTAATTCGTTTGTTGTTGTAGTAATCAATATAGTCTACAATAGCTTGTTCCAAGTGCTCAAGTGACTGAAACGTATTCTCATAACCATAAAACATTTCAGTCTTAAGAATGCCAAAGAAAGATTTCATCATACCGTTATCTGGGCTATTCCCCTTACGTGACATAGATGGTTGGATTCCCTTATTCTTTAAAAAATGATGATAGAAATCGTGTTGGTATTGCCATCCTTGGTCACTATGGAGAATTGTATTTTCGTAATGGTTCTCTGTAAAGGCTTGTTCTAGCATAGCTTTCATTTGTACTAAGTTCGGCGAAGTAGAAAGATTGTAGGAGATAATTTCGCTGTTAAATCCATCTAAAACTGGTGATAAATAAAGCTTTTGGCTGCTTGTTGGAATGGCAAATTCTGTCACATCTGTGTAGCACTTTTGCATTGGTTTGGTTGCTTCAAATTGACGTTGAATAAGGTTATCTGCTTTCTTGCCAACCTCTCCTTGGTATGAAGAATACTTCCGTTTACGGCGAATTCTAGCCGTTAAACCAAGTACTTTCATCAGACGCTGCACCTTCTTATGGTTCACTACGAAGCCACGATTTCGTAATTCTAGAGTCATGCGACGATAGCCGTAATTTCCTTTATGCTCAGTATAAATTGACTGAATTTCAGCTTTAATATCATAATCCTTATCGCTTTGATCCAGCTGTTTTAAGTGGTAATAATAGGTTGAACGGGCAAGCTTAATAATCTTTAGAAGGATATCTAAAGAAAACTCTATTACCAGTCCTTGAACAATTTCCGTTTTTCTTCTTGCTCCTTTTCGTCCCTCAATCGGAGTTCTCTCAACTTTTTTAGAATGGCATTCTCCGCTCTCAAGTACTCATTTTCTGCTTGAAGACGTTCTAATTCTGTCATATCTTCAAATCTTTTCTTTGGCTTACGTCCCATTTTAGGTGGTCTCCCTCTTGTTTTCTCAACAATAGTATACCCGTTTTTCTTATATTGTGCCAGCCAATTCGAAAGTAATCCACTACTTGGAAGAGCATAATCCAGAGACACCCTAATTTGTGAACGCCCCTCAAGAAGAACTTTATCAATGATCTCTTGTTTTAGTTCAAGAGAATAGTAACAATTCTTTCCTTTTTTGACGATCTCTATTCCATAACGATCAATCAATTTAATCATGTACTGAAGATTAGAAATGTTTATCCCAAATTGATTTGAAAGTTGTCTAAAGCTCTCTCCTTTCTTTCTTAATTCATATATTTGAACTTTATCTTCATAAGTTAATTTCATAATAAAAACACCCCAAAAGTTAGATTTTTATGTCTAACTTTTGGGGTGCAGTTCAAAAGCTGGTTTCTTTTTTATTATTAGATGACATGACGTTCAAAGGCATCGTCTGAGATTCCTTGTTGGAGAATCAATTTTGCCCATTCTTTAGCTGAAAATAGGCTGTGATCCTTGTAGTTTCCGCAAGATTCAATAGTTGTTCCTGGGACATCTTCCCAAGTTGTTGTCTCAGCGATTTCTTTTAATGAATCCTTGATGACAGCTGCGATTTCAGCGCTAGAATGACGTCCCCACATAATCATATGGAATCCTGTGCGACAACCAAATGGTGAACAATCGATCATACCGTCGATGCGAGTACGGATTAGCTTAGCCAAGAGGTGCTCAATAGTATGAAGTCCAGCAGTAGGGATAGAGTCCTCATTTGGTTGAACCAAGCGGATATCAAAGTTAGAAATGATATCTCCTTTCGGTCCAGTCTCTTCTCCAATCAATCGGACATAAGGAGCTTTTACAATCGTATGATCTAGTTCAAAACTTTCAACAATAACTTCTTTTGACATGGTATTTCCTTTCAACTTTCTTCTTTCATTATATCATAAAGATATAGTTGATAAATGTCAATGATTGAAATTTTCCTAAAAAGATTTTCATATTAGAAATAGAGGAAGAAAATATTTTCAAATCAATTTGAAAAATTCTGAAAATTGTATTGACACATGGCTGAAAAGGGACTATAATGTATAAAAAGTCATAAAGGAGTTTATTATGAAATTATCAAAAGTAATGGCCCTAGCAGGAGTGACTCTGTTAGCGTCAGGTGTTTTGGCAGCTTGTTCAGGTTCAGGCTCTAGTGCAAAAGGTGAGAAAACTTTTTCTTACGTTTATGAAACAGATCCAGACAGTCTCAACTATCTGACAACAGGTAAGGCTGCGGTTGCTAATATCACAAGTAATGTCGTTGACGGTTTGATGGAGAATGACCGTTACGGAAACTTCGTGCCATCTATGGCAGAAGACTGGTCAGTATCTCAAGACGGGTTGACTTACACTTATACAATCCGTAAAGATGCTAAGTGGTACACTTCTGAAGGTGAAGAGTATGCACCTGTGAAAGCTCAAGACTTTGTAACAGGTCTTAAATATGCAGCTGATAATAAGTCAGAAGCCCTTTATCTTGTTCAAGAATCCATTAAAGGTCTTGATGCTTATGTAAAAGGTGAAGTAAAAGACTTCTCAGAAGTTGGAATCAAGGCAATTGATGATCAAACTGTTCAATACACTTTGAATAAACCAGAAAGCTTCTGGAACTCTAAGACAACCATGGGTATTCTTGCACCAGTCAATGAAGAGTTCTTGAATTCTAAGGGAGCAGATTTTGCTAAAGCGACAGATCCAAGCAGTATTCTTTACAACGGTCCTTTCTTGTTGAAATCATTGGTTGCAAAATCTTCAGTAGAATTTGAAAAGAATCCAAACTACTGGGATAAGGACAATGTTCATATTGATAAAGTAAAACTATCATTCTGGGATGGTCAAGATACAGACAAACTTGCAGACACCTTTAAGGATGGCGGCTTCTCAATGGCTCGTCTCTTCCCAACAAGTGCAGGATATCCTGAACTTGAAAAAGAGTTTAAGGATAACATCGTTTATACACCACAAGATTCTGCTACTTTCTTAGTTGGGACAAATATTGACCGTCAGTCTTACAAGTACACTTCTAAGACTACAGATGAGCAAAAGACATCAACTAAAAAAGCTCTCCTAAACAAAGACTTCCGTCAAGCCATCGCCTTTGGTTTTGATAGAACAGCCTATGCTTCTCAAGTCAATGGAGAAAGTGGAGCGACAAAACTACTTCGTAACTTGTTCGTACCACCAACATTTGTTCAAGCTGATGGTAAAAACTTTGGTGAGTTAGTTAAAGAAAAATTGGTAACCTATGGTGACGAGTGGAAAGATGTTAATCTAGACGATGCTCAAGATGGTCTTTACAATCCTGAAAAAGCGAAAGCAGAATTTGCTAAAGCTAAGACAGCTCTCCAAGCAGAAGGCGTTCAATTCCCAATTCATTTGGATATGCCAGTTGACCAAACTAATACGACAAAAGTTCAACGTGTTCAGTCATTGAAACAATCGCTTGAAGCAACATTAGGAACTGACAATGTCGTTATTGATATTCAACAGCTTCAAAAAGATGAAGTCTTAAATGTTACCTACTTTGCTGAAACAGCTGCTGGAGAAGATTGGGATCTCTCAGATAACGTTGGATGGTCTCCAGACTACATTGACCCATCTACTTACCTTGATATCATCAAACCATCTGTTGGTGAAAATACTAAGACTTATCTAGGATTTGATGCTGGTACAAACAACGCTGCTGCCAAACAAGTTGGTTTGGAAGATTACGAAAAGATGGTTGTTGAAGCTGGCAATGAAGACACAGATGTTTCAAAACGTTATGATAAATATGCTGCTGCCCAAGCTTGGTTGACAGATAGCGCTTTGATTATTCCAACAACTTCTCAAACTGGACGTCCAATGTTGTCTAAGATGGTACCATTCACCCTTCCATTTGCATACTCAGGTAACAAGGGTATGAGTGAAGCCCTCTTGTACAAGTACCTTGAACTTCAAGATAAACCAGTAACTGCTGATGAATATCAAAAAGCTCAAGATAAATGGAAGAAAGAAAAAGAAGAATCTAATAAAAAAGCGCAAGAAGATCTTGCAAACCATGTGAAATAATAGTTGGTGAGGCTGGGACAAAAGTCCTAGCCTCTCAATTGTCTTTGGATTGTCGAGCAAGACGCAGTGGTTGAGTGGGCTCTACTACGCTGATTTCATCAGCTTTTACAGCCCTACTCAACTGTGCGGAGGTGGGACGACGAAATCGAATTCTAACGAATTACCGATTTCTGTCCCACTCTCACTTTTTGCATTCAATTGTTAACATTTTGGATTCCTTATATAGTAGTGGACAAGAAAAGACCTGAGCTATATTTCTCAGGTCTTTAATCATGTTTTATTGTTGCCCTTGTGTATTTTGTGGGGCTGGATTTTGTTGTTGAGTATTTGTAGTTGTATTTGGTACTGAGGCATTTGGATTGGTAGTGCCGTTCGTGTTTTCGGCAGAAGGAGCTTGGGCTTCCGTTGTGGAACTTGAACTTGAACTCTCAGTTGTTGTACTTGCTTGAGTTGACTGTGGAATCCAGTTACTTCGTGCTCCGTTTTTGAAGACGAATTCTCCACTTCTATAAACTCCTTCTGGCATCGTCCAGTCACCAGGGGAATCATCCTCGGAAAGGTACTGCATCATTGAGCGATAGATGTTGGCCGCTACTCTAAATCCATCTCCTTCGATTGGAGTGAGACGATTTGAATAACCTGTCCAAACCGCCATTGAATATTTGCGGGTATATCCTACAAACAATTCATCAGGTGCGACATAATCGTATCTCTTAATGTAATTTTCAATTTCATCATCTGTGTAGTTAGATGTACCCGTCTTACCTGCTTGAGGTAACCAGGACATGTAGGCACCACGGCCTGTTCCGTAGGTAAGTACAGTTTTCATTATTTCTGTCATCATGTAGGCAGTTGTTTCCTTCATAGCGCGAGTTCCAGCGTCAGAAAATTCTTTTGAACTACCATCACTAAAGATAACTTTATTGATATACATTGGTTTGTGGTAGATACCACCATTGGCAAAAGCAGCATAGGCAGCGGCCATTTTTTCACTGCTAGCACCATATTTTTTATTTGATTCAGTTGTATTACTTGAAATGGCGTTAGCATAGACCATAGTTGGGTAATCAATTCCTAGCCCATTTAGGAAAGTTTTAGCCTGGTCTAATCCGACCCTTTCAAGCGTTTCAACTGCTGTAACGTTACGGGATTGTTGGATAGCATATTGAAGGGTAATGTTTCCGAAATATGATTTATCCCAGTTGTAAACAGGAATATTTGTACCTGGATAGTTGTAAGGAGCATCTTTAAGCATGTATGCTGTTGAGTCATAGATGCCATACTCAAGTGCGGGAGCATAGTCTGTGATTGGTTTCATGGTTGAACCCCAGTCACGGTTGGTTTCCACCGCTTGGTTAATACCAAAGGATACGTTGCTTGATTGATGACGAGAACCGAGTTGGGCAATGACTTTACCATTTGTGACATCCACGATAGTAGAAGCCGCTTGAAGGTCATCATCTGGATAGTCAACGTATTCGTCAGTATTGTAGACGTCCCAAAGGCGTTTTTGTACCTCTTGGTCAACGTTTGTATAGACTTCCATTCCCGTTGTTAATAAGTTATAACCTGTTTCTTGTTCTACTTGGTCAATAACTTCTTTAAGGTAGTTATCCATATACTGAGGATAACTATTAACAGATCTTAGACTTTGAAGTCCATTAGTGATTGGTGTATTGATGGCTGTTTCATATTGTTCAGCAGTGAGGTAACCATGTTTTTGCATCTCTGACAAGACGAGATTACGTCTTTCAAGAGCTTCTTCAGGATGTGAATAAGGATCGTATTGGTTTGGAGCCTGTGGCATACCTGCTAAGAGTGCTAGTTGCGGAATAGAAAGATCTTTTAGATCCTTGCCATAATAGTTCTCTGCAGCAGTCTGCATACCATAGTTACCATTTGACATGTAGACTTTGTTAATGTAATAGGTCAAGATTTCCTGCTTGGTTGCTGTCCGTTCTAATTGAATGGCTAACCATGCTTCTTGAACTTTACGGGATAGGGTTTGATCAGCTGTTGATGTTGAGAAGTAGGTCAATTTTATCAACTGCTGAGTCAAAGTCGATCCACCTTGAAGACCACTATTGCTTCGAAGGTTACGAAGGAAAGCTCCTGCTATACGAATGCTATCAATTCCTCTATGGTTAAAGAAACGGTGATCCTCGATAGAGACAATCGCATTGACAAGATCAGTAGGAATGTCACTACTTTGAGCGTTGACACGACGCTCAGCGCCTAAATCAGCGATTAGCTCATTTTTGCTGTCATAAATCTTACTTGAAGTAGTTGCAACAAGCTTGCTCTCCGAAAGTTCAGGAGCCTTGTTTGCATAGTATAGAAAGACACCACCACCAAGCAGGAAAGCTGCGATAAATAGACTTAGCAAGCCAATGCTAAGGTATTTAACGATGCGCAAGATAGTTTGTTTGTTCATATTGTTTTACCACCTAGTAAATGTTGTTTGACTGTATCGAGATAAGGAATTTGTGGGAAAGCGGAATGCTCAATCACAAAACCGAATTCTCTGATATAGTCAAGCGGCATAGACTTTTTCCCCATATCCTGATGATAAAAACGGATGAGGTCAAATGCCGGCAATAAATACGTTTCTTGATAAGAAGAAAAGTGAAGAAGGACAAAGCAAATCCCTTTTTGTTCAAGGACTTGTTCCATATGTTGAATCTGATGAGGATGGAAGTTCTTCATCGGAATAGCATGTTTTTGCTTGGTTTCCTTAGCTTCGAAATCGATGTAAAATCCTTCATAAACTCCTGAATAGTCGGTTGTAGATGCTTGTCTAAAATAAGCTTCGACAATTTTAGCACGACTACGTTGCGGATAATCTACACGGACAATCTGCACAGGAGTTGGCTTCTTATGGATGACAGCCAAACCGTGTGTCAGATAATAGTCGTTTGTAGCGTTAATCATCTTTTCAAAGGACATCCCACGATTTGCGAAATTTTTAGTTTGTGAAGTGGGGAGCTGCCTTTTTTTCGATGAAATCTTATGCGGATAGTTGACCATAGTTCTCCTTATTGGTACAATAACATCACTCTATTATACCATAAACGTAGACAGAAAGGGTGAAAAAATGCATACAGCCTTGATTTTAGGCTATTCTTCCTTTGATCTAGGATTATTTAATGACAAGGATATTCGCCTAAAAATTATCAAAAAAGCAATTCGTAGTGATCTAGAAAAACTAGCAGAAGATGGTCTCAAATGGCTAGTATTTACAGGGACATTGGGCTTTGAATACTGGGTTTTAGAAGTAGCCAAAGAAATGAAAGCTGAATTTGGTTTCCAACTAGCAACTATTTTTGATTTTGAAACTCATGGAGATAATTGGAATGAGGGGAATCAAGTCAAACTTAGTGAATTTAAGCAGGTTGATTTTGTCAAGTATGCTTATCCCAAATATGAACATAAGGGACAATTAAGAGATTATCAGTTTTTCTTGCTTGAAAATACAGATGGGGTCTATCTTTTTTATGATGAGGAAAATGAAACAAAACTGAGATATTTTTACGAACTGATGAAAAAGAAAGACAACTATGTTACAAAAAGATTAACATTTGAAGAATTGAATGAAGTAGCCCAAAATTTTTCCGAAAATTGAGCCTTTGACCTTGCTTTTTGTTTGCCTTTTTTTATATAATAATACTAGCAACTGAGAATGGAGAGAGACATGGCAAGTATTATTTTTACAGCGAAAGATATTTTTGAACAGGAATTTGGAAGAGAAGTACGTGGATACAGTAAAGCAGAAGTAGACGAATTTTTGGATGATGTCATCAAGGATTATGAAACTTATGCTGCACTAGTGAAGTCACTACGTATGGAAATTGCTGAGTTGAAGGAGGAATTGTCGAAAAAACCTCAAGTGACACCAGTAGCTTCTGAATCAGCAGAGCTTGGAAGTACGACTTCAATGACAAACTTTGATATTTTGAAACGTTTGAATCGTCTTGAAAAAGAAGTATTTGGCAAACAAATCTTGGATAATTCTGATTTCTAAGAATGATTTTGTTGTGCAATTTTTGGATAATCGCGTGAAGAGAGTTTCTTTTCATGAGGAAAGTCCATGCTAGCACAGGCTGTGATGCCTGTAGTGTTTGTGCTAGGCGAAACCATAAGCCTAGGGACGAGAAATCGTTACGGCAGTTGAAATGGCTAAGTCTTTTGATAGGTCAGAGTAGGCTTGAAAGTGCCACAGTGACGGAGTCTCTCTGGAAACGGAGAGAGTGGAACGCGGTAAACCCCTCAAGCTAGCAACCCAAATTTTGGTCGGGGCATGGAGTGCGCGGAAACGAACGTAGTACTCTGACTGCTATCAGCTAGAGCTGCTAGTGGTAGACAGATGATTATCGAAGGAAGTGGTCCTAGTCACTTCTGGAACAAAACATGGCTTATAGAAAATTGCATATAGGTTGGGGCTGAGACATTTTTCTCAACCTCATTTTTTAAAGGGAACAAAGAAAGGTCTACAAAAGACTGAAATGAAACAAACATTTAATTTAATTGCAACTGCTGCGGCGGGTTTGGAAGCTGTAGTTGGGCGTGAGGTACGCGATCTTGGTTATGATTGTCAAGTTGAGAATGGACGTGTTCGTTTTCAAGGTGATGTGAAAGCAATCATTCAAACTAACCTGTGGCTAAGAGCTGCGGATAGGATCAAAATCGTTGTGGGAATATTCCCAGCAAAAACATTTGAAGAGCTTTTTCAAGGTGTTTTTGCCTTAGATTGGGAGAACTATCTCCCGCTTGGGGCCCGTTTCCCAATTTCCAAGGCCAAGTGTGTTAAGTCGAAATTACACAATGAACCAAGTGTTCAGGCAATTTCCAAGAAGGCAGTTGTTAAGAAATTGCAAAAACATTATGCACGGCCAGAGGGTGTACCTCTCATGGAGAATGGACCAGAGTTCAAGATTGAAGTTTCAATTTTGAAAGATGTGGCAACTGTGATGATTGATACTACTGGCTCAAGTCTCTTTAAGCGTGGTTACCGCACTGAAAAGGGTGGAGCTCCGATCAAGGAGAATATGGCAGCAGCGATTTTGCAACTGTCAAACTGGTATCCAGATAAGCCTTTGATTGATCCAACCTGTGGTTCTGGAACTTTTTGTATTGAAGCTGCTATGATTGCACGTAAGATGGCACCAGGTTTGCGCCGTTCCTTTGCCTTTGAAGAATGGAACTGGGTCAGTGACCGCTTGATTCAAGAAGTCAGAACGGAAGCTAGTAAGCAAATAGATCGAGAGATTGAACTGGACATCATGGGCTGTGATATCGATGGACGTATGGTGGAAATTGCTAAAGCAAATGCCCAGGCTGCAGGAGTATCTGGTGATATTCTCTTTAAGCAGATGCGTGTGCAGGATTTGCGTTCGGACAAGGTTAATGGAGTTATTATCTCTAACCCACCTTATGGAGAACGTTTGTTAGATGATGCAGGAGTGACTAAACTCTATGCTGAAATGGGTGTGGTTTTTGAACCTCTCAAGACTTGGAGTAAGTTTATCCTGACTAGTGATGAATCTTTTGAAAGCAAGTATGGTAGTCAGGCGGATAAAAAACGAAAACTCTATAATGGTACTTTGAAAGTTGATTTATATCAATATTTTGGTCAACGTGTTAAAAGAAATCCCGTAGATTAGAAAGGAGTTGCCATGGATCCAAAGGATAAAAAAGAAGAAATGTTAGAATCGGAGAATACCTCCCAAGAACCTCAATTTGATTTTGAGGAAGCTAAGGATTTAACGGTTGGACAGGTTATTCGAAAAAATGAAGAAATTGAAGCGGGAGTAACTCCTGATGATTCCATTTTGGACAAATACATTAAACAACACCGTGAAGAAATCGAGGCTGATAAATTTACAAACATTCAGGCTAAGAAAGAGGAACTTCAAAGCTTAGATGATTTGCTTCAAGACGCCAAAGAAACGATTGATGAAGAGACAGAACCAGTAGAAGAAGTTTCTGATTCAGAGAAGTTTGATGAAGAAGAGGGAATAGAAGGTCAAGAATTCATCCTCCCACCACTAGAAGAAACCTTGGTTATGGATAAAAACTTAGTGGAACCTGCAACGGAGGCCCTTGTGGTCGAGGATGATGAAGCTTTGCAAGAGGAACTTCAATCCCTGTCTCGCTCTTCTCAAGCAGAAGATGAACCACAGAACAAAAAAGTAAGGTTTATCTTATCGGCAGTGGTAGCAGTTATTATTCTTATTTTAGGAAGTGGCTACTATGTCTACCGTCAAATCTCTCGCTCTTCACAAGAAATTCAGTCTCAATCATCTGATGCTGGCTTGGTGAGTAACCAGGCGATCCTAGATCAATTCAATAGTTTATATGACACTTTTTATACTGACCAAAATAAGACTGCTTTAAAAAACAGTCAATTTGGTCAATTGAATCAGCTTAAAGCCCTTTTGGACAAACTTGAAGGGGCGAGAGAACATACTCTCGTTAAGTCAAAATATGATAGTCTTGAAACACAAATCAAGGCAGTTCAAGATGTCAATGCTCAGTTTGAAACCCCAGCTATCACTGATGGTGTCTTAGATACGAATGCTAAGGTTAAGGCAGATGCCAAATTTACCGAAGTTAAGACTGGTAATACAGAGATTGACAAACTGCTAGATAAGGCGATTAGCCTCGGTAAGAGCCAACTTTCAAGTTCTACAAGCTCAAGTAGTAGTCAAGCAAGTTCATCGAATCAAACAGAGTCAAGTTCAACTACTGAAAGTAATGCTAGCAACTCCACTAGTCCATCAACTTCCACTGGTGAATCTGCTTCGGCTAACAATATCCTTGATAGTGGATTATCAAGCGAAGGTGTTAATTTGCAAAGAAGCGCTAGCCGAGTGCCGTATAATCAATCTGCTGTAAACAATAGTAGTAATCCTGCCTGGACCTTTGCAGATGGTGTTCTGGAGCAAATCCTTGCGACCTCACGTGCGCGTGGCTACATTACGGGTAACCAATACATTTTGGAACCTGTGAATATTGTTAATGGTAATGGCTATTACAATCTGTATAAACCTGATGGAACCTATCTCTTTACTCTTAACTGTAAGACAGGATACTTTGTAGGAAATGGGTCAGGCCATGCGGATGACTTAGACTACTAGTCAAATTGTTACAAAATTCTTTCTTTTCACAGATAAACATGATAAAATAAAACATATTAAATAAGAGGAGTGTCACATGACAAAAGCTAACTTTGGTGTCGTAGGTATGGCCGTGATGGGTCGTAACCTTGCCCTAAATATCGAATCTCGTGGTTACACAGTTGCTATTTATAACCGTAGTAAAGAAAAGACAGAAGATGTAATTGCTTGCCACCCTGAAAAGAACTTTGTGCCAAGCTATGACGTTGAAAGTTTTGTAAATTCAATTGAAAAACCACGTCGTATCATGCTCATGGTTCAAGCTGGACCTGGTACAGATGCGACCATCCAAGCCCTTCTTCCACATTTGGACAAAGGCGATATCTTGATTGACGGAGGAAATACTTTCTACAAAGATACTATCCGTCGTAATGAAGAATTAGCTAACTCAGGTATCAACTTTATCGGTACAGGGGTTTCTGGTGGTGAAAAAGGTGCCCTTGAAGGTCCTTCTATCATGCCTGGTGGACAAAAAGAAGCCTACGAATTGGTTGCGGATGTTCTTGAAGAAATCTCAGCTAAAGCACCAGAAGATGGCAAACCATGTGTGACTTACATCGGTCCTGATGGAGCTGGTCACTATGTGAAAATGGTTCACAACGGTATCGAGTATGGGGATATGCAATTGATCGCAGAAAGCTATGACTTGATGCAACACTTGCTTGGACTCTCTGCAGAAGACATGGCTGAAATCTTTACTGAGTGGAACAAGGGTGAGTTGGATAGCTACTTGATTGAAATCACTGCTGACATCCTTGGACGTAAAGATGATGAAGGTCAAGATGGACCAATCGTAGATTACATCCTTGATGCTGCAGGTAACAAGGGAACTGGTAAATGGACTAGCCAGTCATCACTTGACCTTGGTGTACCATTGTCACTCATCACTGAGTCAGTATTTGCGCGTTACATCTCTACTTACAAAGAAGAACGTGTACACGCTAGCAAGGTGCTTCCAAAACCAGCTGCTTTCAAATTTGAAGGCGACAAGGCTGAATTGATCGAAAAGATCCGCCAAGCTCTTTACTTCTCAAAAATCATCTCATACGCACAAGGTTTTGCCCAATTGCGTGTAGCTTCTAAAGAAAACAACTGGAACTTGCCATTTGCAGACATCGCATCTATCTGGCGTGATGGCTGCATCATCCGTTCTCGTTTCTTGCAAAAGATTACAGATGCTTACAATCGTGATGCAGACCTTGCTAACCTTCTTTTGGATGAGTACTTCTTGGATGTTACTGCTAAATACCAACAAGCGGTTCGTGATATCGTAACTCTTGCGGTCCAAGCTGGTGTACCAGTACCAACTTTCTCAGCAGCTATTACTTACTATGATAGCTATCGTTCAGCTGATCTTCCAGCTAACTTGATCCAAGCACAACGTGATTACTTTGGTGCCCACACTTACCAACGTAAAGACAAAGAAGGAACCTTCCACTATTCTTGGTATGACGAAAAATAAGTAGGCCAAGCTATGGGGAAACGGATTTTATTGCTTGAAAAAGAAAGAAATCTAGCTCATTTTTTAAGTTTGGAACTCCAGAAAGAGCACTATCGGGTTGATCTAGTAGAGGAGGGGCAAAAAGCCCTTTCTCTGGCTCTTCAGACAGATTATGATTTGATTTTATTGAACTTTAATCTGGGAGATATGACGGCTCGGGACTTTGCTGAAAGGCTGAGTCGAACTAAACCTGCTTCTGTCATCATGATCTTGGATCATTGGGAGGACTTGCAAGAAGAGCTGGAAGTCATTCAGCGGTTTGCAGTTTCTTACATCTATAAGCCAGTCATTATCGAAAATTTGGTTGATAGAATTTCAGCGATTTTCCGCGGACGTGATTTTATTGATCAGCATTGTAATCAGATGAAGGTGCCAACGGCCTACCGAAATTTGAGGATTGATGTTGAAAATCACACGGTCTATCGTGGTGATGAAATGATTGCTCTCACTCGTCGTGAATATGACCTCTTAGCTACACTCATGGGGAGTAAGAAAGTCTTAACTCGTGAACAATTGCTAGAGAGCGTCTGGAAGTATGAAAGTGCTACAGAGACCAATATCGTAGATGTCTATATCCGATATCTACGGAGCAAGATTGATGTCAAAGGTCAAAAGAGCTACATCAAAACAGTGCGTGGTGTTGGTTATACCATGCAGGAATAAAAAAGCAGTTGCAGTTATGTAACTGCTTTTTTTGATCTTTAAAATAAACGAACCTCTTCATCGGAAATTTCATGAGGCTTGGCTGTGCTGTCTATCAGTTTATTTTTTAAACAAATTGGTCAGTCTTAACTTCAAGTTCAAAGCAAACTTTGAGTAGATTCTTGTTGGTTTAAACTTAATATATTGATAAAAACAAAAACATTTGCTATAATCATTTTGGAGGATAAAAGAATGAAATTTTTGAAAAAATTAATGCAAATCGCATTAGCAGTCTTTTTCTTTGGTTTGCTAGCGACAAGTGCAGTATTTGCGGATGATGCTGATTCGGAAGGCTGGCAATTTGTCCAAGAAAATGGTAGAACCTACTACAAGAAGGGGGAACTCAAAGAAACCTACTGGCGAGTGATTGATGGGAAGTACTATTATTTTGATCCTCTATCTGGAGAGATGGTTATCGGCTGGCAATATATCCCGTTTCCATCTAAAGGTAGTACAATTGGTCCTTACCCAAATGGTATCAGATTAGAAGGTTTTCCAAAGTCAGAGTGGTACTATTTCGATAAAAATGGAGTGCTACAAGAGTTTGTTGGTTGGAAAGCATTAGAGGTTAAAACTAAAGACAGTGTTGGAAGAAAGTATGGGGAAAAACGTACAAATCCGGAAGACAAAGAAGAGAAGAGTTTTTACACGAACTATTACTTTAATCAAAATCATTCTTTAGAGACAGGTTGGCTTTATGATCAGTCTAATTGGTATTATCTAGCTAAAACGGAAATTAATGGAGAAAACTATATTGGTGGTGAAAGACGTTCAGGTTGGATAAATGATGGTTCAGCTTGGTACTATCTAGATCCAACAACTGGTATCATGCAAACTGGTTGGAAGCAAATTGGCAATAAGTGGTACTACCTCCGTTCATCAGGAGCTATGACAACTGGCTGGTATCAGGAAGGCTCAACTTGGTACTATTTAGATGCTGAAAATGGCGATATGAAAACAGGCTGGCAATATCTTGGTAACAAGTGGTACTATCTCCGTTCATCAGGAGCTATGGCAACTGGTTGGGTGAAAGATGGTTCAACATGGTACTATCTAGATCCTACTAATGGAGACATGAAAACAGGTTGGATAAAAGTAGGAGGAAACTGGTATTATCTCAATTCCTCTGGAGCAATGGTTACAGGTAGCCAAACTATCGATGGTAAAGTTTATAATTTCGCCTCATCTGGTGAGTGGATTTAATATTGGAGGGTATATAGATGAAAATTTTGAAAAAATTGATGCAAGTTGGACTAACAGCATTTTTCTTTGGTTTGCTAGCGACAAGTACAGTATTGGCGGATACCACAGGTGGACAGTTTGTTGATAAGGATAATAGAAAATATTATATAAAAGATGACCATAAAGCAATCTATTGGCATAAAATAGACGGTAAAACCTACTATTTTGGTGGTAGAGGAGAGATGGTTGTCGGTTGGCAATACGTAGAAATTCCTGGAACAGGTTATCGTGATAATTTATTTGATAATCATGGGGTAAAAGAAATTGGACTCCAACAAAGATGGTATTACTTTGGTTCGGATGGCGCTTTGCTAGAACAGACAGAGAAACAAGTCTTAGAGGCAAAATCGTCTGAAAATACAGGAAAAGTATATGGTGAACAGTACAATCCTTCTGCCGAGAAGAGAACATATTACTTCGATGAAGATTACGCCTTGAAGACAGGATGGATTTATGAAGATGGTCATTGGTATTATTTAAATAAGCTTGGAAATTCTGGCGATGATTCTTACTATCCACTACCAATTGGTGAAATGGCTAAGGGTTGGACTCAAGATTTCCATGTTATTTTTGGTATTGACAGAAGCAAACCTGCTCCATGGTACTACCTAGACCCAGAAACTGGTATTATGCAAACGGGTTGGCAATATCTTGGTAATAACTGGTACTACCTCCGTTCATCAGGTGCAATGGCAACTGGCTGGTATCAAGAAGGTACCACTTGGTATTATTTAGACCAGCCAAATGGCGATATGAAAACAGGCTGGCAATATCTTGGTAACAAGTGGTACTATCTCCGTTCATCAGGAGCTATGGCAACTGGTTGGTATCAAGATGGTTCAACTTGGTACTACCTAAATGCAAGTAATGGAGATATGAAGACAGGTTGGTTCCAGGTCAATGGCAAATGGTACTATGCCTATAGTTCAGGTGCCCTAGCTGTGAATACAAAAGTAGATGGCTACTACGTCAACTACAATGGCGAGTGGGTACAATAATGAAAACAAGCGATTGTGAAGGAAACAATCGCTTTTTTTGTGAAAATATAATAAAATAGAAAGGAATAAAGTTCTAAAATTTTATCTAGAAACAGACGCTTTTCGTCTGATAGTAGGATTAAATGACAAAAGAAGTTGGTGTCGGTCAGGCACATAGTAAAATTATTTTAATAGGAGAGCATGCAGTGGTTTATGGCTACCCAGCCATCTCTTTACCTCTTTTAGAGGTTGAAGTGACTTGTAGGGTAGTTCCAGCAGCGACACCATGGCGTCTTTTTGCAGAGGATACCTTGTCTATGGCAGTTTATGCTTCCCTCGAGTATTTAAATATCAAAGATGCTTGCATCCGTTGTCAAATTGACTCGGCTATTCCAGAAAAACGGGGGATGGGATCTTCAGCAGCTATTAGCATTGCGGCCATTCGTGCGGTATTTGATTATTACCAAGCAGAACTTCCACATGATGTGTTAGAGATTTTAGTCAATCGGGCGGAGATGATTGCCCATATGAATCCTAGTGGGTTGGATGCCAAGACTTGTCTGAGTGACCAGCCTATTCGTTTTATCAAGAATGTAGGTTTTGAAGAATTGGCTATGGATTTGTCAGCTTATCTGGTCATTGCAGATACTGGAGTTTATGGACATACTCGTGAAGCTATCCAAGTCGTGCAGAGCAAGGGCAAGGATGCCTTACCTTTCTTGCATGCGTTAGGAGAGTTAACTCAAGAAGCAGAAGAAGCAATAAAAACAAAAGATGCCGTGAAGCTGGGAGAAATTCTAACCAAAGCTCATGGAAATCTAAGAGAAATCGGAGTTAGTAGCCCTGAGGCAGATGCCTTGGTTGAAACTGCCCTTGAACAGGGTGCCCTAGGTGCCAAGATGAGTGGTGGTGGTCTAGGAGGTTGCATTATTGCCTTGGCTGCTAATGTAAAACAAGCGCAAGAACTCGCAGAAAGATTAGAAGAGAAAGGAGCTGTTCAGACATGGATCGAAAGCCTGTAACAGTACGTTCCTATGCCAATATTGCCATTATTAAATATTGGGGGAAGAAAGCAGAAAAAGAGATGGTTCCCGCGACTAGCAGTATCTCTTTGACTTTAGAAAATATGTTTACGGAGACGACACTTTCTCCTTTATCAGCAGATGCAACCGCAGATGCATTCTATATCAATGGTCAGTTACAAAATGAAGCTGAGCACGCTAAGATGCGTAAAATCATTGATCGCTACCGTCCCGAAGGAGCAGGTTTTGTTCGTATCGATACTAAGAACAATATGCCAACAGCAGCAGGTCTTTCTTCAAGTTCCAGTGGCTTATCTGCCTTGGTAAAAGCCTGCAACGCCTATTTCCAATTAGGACTAGATCGTAAAGAATTGGCCTTGGAAGCTAAGTTTGCATCGGGTTCTTCATCTCGTAGTTTTTATGGCCCCTTGGCAGCCTGGGACAAGGATAGTGGAGAGATTTATCCTGTCGAAACTGACTTGAAACTAGCTATGATTATGTTGGTCTTGGAAGACCAGAAAAAACCAATTTCCAGTCGAGATGGGATGAAGCTTTGTGTCGAAACTTCTACGACTTTTGATGAGTGGATTCGTCAATCTGAACAAGATTACAAGGATATGTTAGTCCATCTCAAGGAGAATGACTTTAAGAAAGTTGGAGAATTGACAGAGAAGAACGCGTTGGCTATGCATGCTACGACAAAAACTGCAACTCCATCCTTCTCTTATCTGACAGATGCTAGTTATGAGGCTATGGATTTTGTTCGTCAGCTTAGAGAACAAGGAGAATCTTGCTACTTTACCATGGATGCGGGCCCTAATGTCAAGGTTCTTTGCTTGGAAGAGGACTTGGAACATTTATCAGAACTTTTAGGTCAACGCTATCGCTTAATCGTTTCAAAAACAAAGGATTTGAGTCAAGATGACGATTGTTAAAACTTGTGGGAAGCTCTATTGGGCTGGGGAGTATGCCATTTTAGAACCAGGACAGTTGGCGCTAATAAAGGCTATTCCCATCTATATGACGGCTGAGATTAAAGCGTCTAATGATTATCGACTCTACTCAGATATGTTTTCCTATAGTGTTGACATGCGTCCAGATTCTTCTTATGCCTTGATTCAAGAAACAGTTGTCTTGGTGGAAGAATACCTGACTGATCAAGGAATTGAACTACAGCCCTTTTCTATTGACATACGTGGTAAAATGGAACGTGAAGGCAAGAAGTTTGGACTGGGTTCTAGTGGTAGCGTCATTGTACTGGTTATCAAGGCCATGCTTGCTTTCTATGAAAGAGCCACTGAAAGAGAACTCTTGTTTAAACTGGCTAGTGCAGTTCTTCTCAAACGTGGGGACAATGGCTCCATGGGGGACATTGCCTGTATCGTATCAGAAGACCTCGTCCTCTATCAGTCATTTGACCGTGAGAAAGTGGCAGATTGGCTAGAAAAAGAAGACTTGCAGGCTGTATTAGCACGTGACTGGGGCTTTTCTATTAGGAGTGTTGAACCAGCGTTGAAATTTGATTTTCTGGTTGGTTGGACCAAGGAAGTGGCTGTATCTAGTCACATGGTCAAGCAAATCAAGAATAATATGAACGCTAGCTTTTTACAGGCTTCAAAAGAAACAGTAGCTAACTTGGTAAAGGCTTTGGAGGTAGGTCAAGAAGATAAAATCATTGAGTTGCTAAATCATGCTAGTCTGCTTTTAGAAGGCTTGAGTTCAGACATTTACACACCTTTGCTCAGGCAATTAAAAAATGCTAGCCAAGACTTAAAAGCTGTCGCTAAAAGTAGTGGTGCTGGTGGTGGAGACTGTGGGATTGCTCTTAGTTTTGACCAAGATTCGACCACACTACTGAAAAAACGCTGGGCTGATCTAGGAATTGAACTCTTATATCAAGAAAGGATGGGACATGACGACAAATCGGAAGGATGAACACATCCGCTATGCCCTTGAACAAAACAGTACTTATAATAGTTTTGATGAAGTGGAGTTGATCCACTCCTCGCTACCCTTATATGACTTAAATGAAATTGACCTTTCGACAGAATTTGCAGGGCGAAAATGGGATCTCCCCTTTTATATCAATGCCATGACAGGTGGGAGTGAAAAGGGTAAAGAAATCAATCAAAAATTGGCTCAGGTGGCTGAAGCCTGTCGGATTTTATTTGTAACGGGTTCCTACAGCGCTGCTCTTAAGGATCCTTCAGATGACTCTTTTTCAGTCAAAACTAGTTACCCTGACCTCCTTCTTGGAACCAACATTGGCTTGGACAAGCCAGTTGAATTGGGTCTACAAACAGTGAAAGAGATGAATCCCCTTCTCTTACAAGTTCATGTTAATGTCATGCAGGAATTGCTCATGCCAGAGGGTGAACGTCAATTTAAATTATGGCAGCATAATCTGAAAGATTATGCTAATCAGATTTCTGTGCCCCTTGTTTTAAAAGAAGTCGGCTTTGGTATGGATGTGAAAACCATTGCTAAGGCTTATGAGATGGGAATACGAACCGTTGATTTGTCTGGGCGTGGGGGAACCAGCTTTGCCTATATCGAAAACCGTCGCAGTGGACAGCGTGACTACCTAAATGACTGGGGTCAATCGACCATGCAAGCTCTTCTGAATGCCCAAGACTGGAAAGACAAGATGGAACTTTTGGTTAGTGGAGGAGTTCGCAATCCACTAGATATCATCAAATGCTTGGTGTTTGGAGCCAAGGCAGTTGGTCTATCACGCACTATGTTAGAGCTGGTTGAGAATTACTCTGTTGATGTCGTTATTTCCATTGTTGAAGGTTGGAAGGAAGAACTACGCTTGATTATGTGTGCCCTTAATTGTGCAAAGATTGAGGATTTGCAAGAGGTCGACTATCTCTTATATGGAAAATTAAAAGAAGCAAAAGACCAAATGTAAGGAGATCGGGATTTTAGTCCCGGTCTCTTTATCATTCCTCAGACTGATGTGACTTTTGGGATTTGTGATACAATTAAATAGAGAGGACGGTTACATGCGAAAATTTCAAATTTTTCTATTTATTGAAGCTTGTTTATTGACAGGAGCTCTGATTATGATGGTATCAGAGCATTTTTCCCGTTTTCTACTTATTTTGCTCTTGTTTTTACTGCTGATTCGATACTATACTGGAAAACAGGGGAATAACTTTATTTTAGTGGCGGTGAGCATCCTATTTTTCTTTATCATCATGCTCAATCCCTTTGTCATTTTAGCCATCTTTGTGGCTTTGATTTATAGTTTCTTCCTACTTTATCCTATGATGAATCAGGAAAGAGAAGACACCAATCTGGTCTTTGAAGATGTTGTGACAGTAAAGAGGGAGAAAAATCGCTGGTTTGGAAGTCTTCATCACTTCTCAAGCTATCAGACCTGTCGTTTTGATGATATCAATCTCTTTCGCCTTATGGGGAAGGATACCATTCATCTAGAGCATGTCATTTTAAGCAATCATGATAATGTCATTATCTTGAGAAAACTGGTTGGTACGACTAGAATTATCGTACCAGTGGATGTTGAAGTCAGCCTTAGTGTTAATTCTCTATACGGAGATTTAACCTTTTTTGACCAGCCTAAACGTGCTTTGCGTAATGAGCAATTTCACCAAGAAACCAGAGATTATCTCAAGAGTCCAAAGAGCGTTAAGATTCTTTTGACAACTATGGTTGGAGATGTTGAGGTGGTGAGAGGATGAAAAAGCAACCCTATATTTTAATTGGTCTCACCTCGTTTCTCTTTGTTGCTTTTCTATTTCGAAGCATTTTTAAGATCTTGGATTTGGAGTGGACTTCTCTTTTTCAGGATCTAGAAAAGACAGAGAAAGTTCTTTTTCTAGCCCTGATGTTTAGTCTTGTCCTAGCCTTTTTATTAGTCCTATTCTGGACAATGGTTGACGAAATTTCAAAGAGAAGAATCCAAGCAAATCTCAAACGTCTCCTAGCTGGCAAAGATATAGAAAGTCTGGGAGATGCTGACCTAGACGCAAGTTTTAGAAATTTGTCAGGAAAGCTCGGTTTGTTGACAGAAGCTATTCAAAAAGCAGACAATCAGGCCTTGGTCAAAGAAGAAGAAATTGTTGAAAAGGAGCGCAAGAGAATCGCGCGTGACTTGCATGATACAGTTAGCCAAGAAATTTTTGCTGCCCATATGATTTTATCAGGGCTCAGTCAACAAGCTTCCAAATTAGACAGAGAGAAGATGCAAACACAACTCCAAAGTGTGACTGCCATTTTAGAGACAGCTCAAAGAGACTTGCGCATTCTTCTTTTGCATTTACGACCGATAGAATTAGAACAAAAGAGTCTGGTTGAGGGAATTCAGTTGCTTCTCAAAGAATTGGAAGAAAAAAGTGAACTCAAAGTCAGTTTTAAATATCAGGTAGACCAATTGCCTAAAAAGATTGAGGAGCATGTCTTTCGTATCGTCCAAGAATTGATTAGTAACACTCTCCGTCATGCCCAAGCTTCTTGTCTAGATGTTTATCTTTATCAAACGGAAACAGGCTTGCAGTTAAAGGTAGTAGACAACGGTCGTGGTTTTCAGTTAGATGATGTTGATGAACTAAGCTATGGACTACGCAATATCAAAGAACGAGTGGAAGATATGGCAGGGAGCATACAACTATTAACAGCACCCAAGCAGGGTTTGGCAGTGGATATTCGGATCCCCTTGCTTGATTGACGAACAAAAGGAAATAAAATGAAACTATTATTAGTAGATGACCACCAAATGGTGCGTCTTGGATTAAAAAGTTATTTTGAATTACAAGATGATGTAGAGGTTGTTGGAGAAGCAACTAATGGCGCAGAAGGGATTTCCATGGCTTTGGCTCTTCGTCCCGATGTGATTGTGATGGATATTGTCATGCCTGAAATGAATGGAATTGACGCAACTCTAGCTATTCTCAAAGAATGGCCGGAGGCTAAAATCCTGATTGTGTCTTCTTATCTAGACAATGAAAAAATCATGCCGGTCTTGAATGCTGGAGCTAAAGGCTATATGCTTAAGACTTCGAGCGCAGATGAATTGTTACACGCTGTTCGTAAGGTAGCGGTTGGAGAGCTAGCCATTGAACAAGAGGTGAGTAAGAAGGTAGAATATAACCGCAATCATGTTGAACTTCATGAAGAATTAACTGCGCGTGAACGGGATGTTCTCCAACTAATCGCTAAGGGCTATGAAAATCAGCGCATTGCTGATGAGCTTTTTATCTCTCTCAAGACAGTCAAGACCCACGTATCCAATATTTTAGCAAAGCTTCAGGTTAGTGACCGCACCCAGGCAGCAGTATATGCCTTTCAGCATCACTTAGTAGGGCATGAGGACTTCTAGATGTGAAAGCAAGGTTTACTTTTTCCAAAGCAAGATTTTTTCTTAGGAGAAGAATTTTCAAGTTTTTCCTTAGTCAATCGAGGATTTTTAGTGAATTAAGAGTATGAAAAAATCTAGAAGCAAGCAAGAGTCTCATGAAGTCCTGAAAACTCATTTCTGACTTGAAAAAAGTCGTTACTATATGGTATAATGGACTGTATTAAAAAATTTTAAGGAGAAATGACAGAATGTCTGTATCATTTGAAAACAAAGAAACAAACCGTGGTGTCTTGACTTTCACTATCTCTCAAGACCAAATCAAACCAGAATTGGACCGTGTCTTCAACTCAGTAAAGAAATCTCTTAATGTTCCAGGTTTCCGTAAAGGTCACCTTCCACGTCCTATCTTTGACAAGAAATTTGGTGAAGAGTCACTTTACCAAGACGTTATGAATGCTCTTTTGCCAAACGCTTATGAAGCAGCTGTTAAAGAAGCTGGTCTTGAAGTGGTTGCTCAACCAAAAATTGACGTAACTTCAATGGAAAAAGGTCAAGACTGGGTTATCACTGCTGAAGTTGTTACAAAACCTGAAGTAAAATTGGGTGACTACAAAAACCTTGAAGTATCAGTTGATGTAGAAAAAGAAGTAACTGATGCTGACGTTGAAGAGCGTATCGAACGTGAACGCAACAACTTGGCTGAATTGGTTATCAAAGAAGCTGCTGCTGAAAACGGCGACACTGTTGTCATCGACTTTGTTGGTTCTATTGACGGTGTTGAATTTGATGGCGGAAAAGGTGAAAACTTCTCACTTGGACTTGGTTCAGGTCAATTCATCCCTGGTTTTGAAGATCAATTGGTAGGTCACTCAGCTGGTGAAACTGTTGACGTTATCGTAACATTCCCAGAAGACTATCAAGCTGAAGACCTTGCTGGTAAAGAAGCTAAATTCGTGACAACTATCCACGAAGTAAAAGCTAAAGAAGTTCCAGCTCTTGACGATGAGCTTGCAAAAGATATCGACGAAGAAGTTGAAACACTTGCTGAATTGAAAGAAAAATACCGCAACGAATTGGCTGCTGCTAAAGAAGAAGCATACAAGGATGCAGTTGAAGGTGCAGCAATTGATAAAGCTGTAGAAAACGCTGAAATCGTAGAACTTCCAGAAGAAATGATCCACGAAGAAGTTCACCGCTCAGTAAATGAATTCCTTGGAAACTTGCAACGTCAAGGTATCAACCCTGACATGTACTTCCAAATCACTGGAACTACTCAAGAAGACCTTCACAAACAATACGAAGCAGAGGCTGAGTCACGTACCAAGACTAACCTTGTTATCGAAGCAGTTGCTAAAGCCGAAGGATTTGACGCTTCAGAAGAAGAAATCCAAAAAGAAATCGAGCAATTGGCTGCAGACTACAACATGGAAGTTGCACAAGTACAAAGCTTGCTTTCAGCAGATATGTTGAAACACGACATCACAATCAAAAAAGCTGTTGAATTGATCACAAGCACTGCAACAGTAAAATAATCTTTACAAGATAAAAGCCCACCGAATTCGGTGGGTTTTCTTGTCCTTTATTTTCCGAAAAACTCCTGCAGGTCTTCTTCAGTAATCCCAATCATGGCTGGAATATTAGACCAGTTGTCTTCTGTTAGAATATAGGATTGTTCAGTGTCTGTTGAGATGGCAGTATCGGTTGTAAGTTGGTTTGTTTCCTCGGCATTCTCCATTAGGTCAGCGAAACGTTCAATTAGATAGGTCTTACGAGCTGTTCCGATATGTTGAGTTGCATAGTTAAAGGCCTGTATTTCGCCTAGTAGGATCAGCTTGCTTTTGGCTCGAGTGATGGCAGTGTAGATGAGATTACGCTCTAACATGCGCTTGCTTGCACTGGTAATAGGCAGAATAACGACGGGAAACTCGCTACCCTGAGACTTATGAATACTCATGGCATAGGCCAAGCGAATCTTGTACCATTCGTTACGTGGGTAAGTGACCTCATTGCCATCAAAATCAATGACAATCTCATCCTGCTTGGACTCGGTGTATTTTCCTGGAATCAAGTCTGTGATATAGCCTAAGTCTCCGTTAAAGACATTGACTTCTGCATCGTTAACTAGATGGATAACCTTATCTCCTGTTCGATAGTGACACTGAGGAGCTTCAAAGCTAAGCTGGTCTTTTTGTGGAGGATTAAGGAGATCTTGCATGAGTTGGTTAATAGCATCAATACCTGCAGTTCCACGGTACATAGGGGCAAGAACCTGAATATCACGAGCCGGAATGCCACTTCTGAGGGCAGCACCAAGAATTTTCTCAATGCTAGCAGGGATATGGCCGCTAGCAATTTC
This sequence comes from Streptococcus sp. KHUD_014, assembly GCF_051106275.1. Taxonomy (GTDB): domain Bacteria; phylum Bacillota; class Bacilli; order Lactobacillales; family Streptococcaceae; genus Streptococcus. The sequence continues at coordinate 541,974 of NZ_CP193666.1, forward strand.
AAAGTAGGAGCGGTCTGCTTTTTTCTGGGTAAAATCTGCAGGTAATATTCCCTGACGAATCTGACTAGCAAGCGTGACAATGGTTGACTCTTCGCTCTGACGGTAAATTCTTTCCAAGCGGGTCTGCGGTATCAGGGGTATCTGGAGTAGGTCAGCTAGAACTTGACCAGGACTGACAGAAGGCAGCTGGTCGCTATCACCCACGATGAGAATTTTACTGTTTGAGGAGATATTGGAGAAGAGCTGGTTGGCTAGCCAAGTATCTACCATAGAAAACTCGTCAACAATGATAAAGTCAGCATCCAGATAATCTTCCAGATGGCTGGTGTCGTCGTCTCCAGTCATACCTAAGTGACGGTGAATCGTTGCACTGGGTAGACCTGTCAGCTCATTCATGCGACGGGCTGCGCGACCAGTGGGAGCAGCTAGGAGAATAGGCAAATTGCTCTTTTTCTTGAGATCAAGTCCTTCTAAAAGAGCATAGACAGCGATAATGCCATTGATGACAGTAGTCTTACCTGTACCAGGTCCACCTGTAAGGATAAAGACCTTGTTCTGGACAGCATCACAGATAGCCTGTTTTTGAATGCTATCATACTCAATTCCCAGTTCTTCCTCAACAGTTGTGATATGCTCTTGAATGGTCTCTAGATCCTGTTTTTTACTTTGACCTTTTTCGAGGATTCTGATGAGATGACTGCGAATCCCTTCTTCTGCAAAAAAGAGGCTATTATCAAAGATTTTGGTATCAATCTGCTGGACCTTATCTTCTTCAATCAGATAAGCAAGTTCTTGGGCGACTTGACTCGGATCTAGTTCGACTGGACGGGAGGATTCCAGAAGGTTGAGGGTTTGCTCCAACAAGTCCCTAGCTTCCATATAGGTATCTCCCGTCTCCATGCAACCTTGAAAGAGACTATGGACAAGACCCGCACGGAAGCGCTCAGGAGCTTGGCTTTCAATTCCCAGTTCTTGGGCCAATTGGTCAGCGATGGTAAATCCCAAACCCTTGATATCCTCGACTAGTTGATAGGGATAGTTCTCGACAATATCTAAGGTTTCTTCCTTGTAAAAGTCTTGGATCTGAAAGGCTAACTTATTTGGAATGCCGTAATTAGCCAGTTTGGCTAAGACCATCTCTGTTCCGTAATTAAGACGAAGGGTTGAGACAAAGGCTTCACGATTTTTAGCAGAGAGGCCAGAGATAGACTGGAGCTTGTCTGGATTTTCTAAGATTTTGTCAATAGTGTTATCTCCGTAAATATCCACAATTTTCTGGGCTGTTTTGAGTCCAATTCCCTTGAAATGACTGCTGGAGAAATACTTGACCAAGCCCTTACTAGTCGGCTTGGCTCTCTCATAGCGAGTCATTTGTAGTTGTTCACCATATTTGGAGTGTTGGACGATTTGTCCCCAAAAAGTGTATTCCTCTCCTTCAATAATATCAGCCATGGTACCTGTGACAATGATTTCATAATCATCAAAGTCTTCAGCATTGGTATCCTCAATATCTAGAAGTAAAATACGGAAAAAATTGCTGACATTTTCAAAAATAATGCGTTCAATGGTGCCTGAAAAATAAACTTCCATAAAATTCCTTACAATAGTTTCTGAGAAATCTATCCCAGACTTAGTCAAAATAGAATGAGAAGAGGCTGAGATGGGAAATTCTCGGCCTCTTCCTAGTTTTTAAAATGTTCCGATACGTTTGAGTGGCCAGAAGCGGAATTTGGCTTCTCCAGTGATATCTTTTGCCTTAAAGGTACCAACATGTCGACTGTCGCTAGATACCAGACGGTCATCACCTAGGAGGAGGTATTCTCCTTCTGGAACAGTAAAGGTAAAGCTAGTGTTGTAATTAACATCTAGGGTAAAGGCCTGAGCCTTTTGAGCTAAAGTTCTAAAGTATTCTCCCTTTTTACCATCCCAACCAGTTCCAGTATAAGTGCTTTGGAGTTTATCTTCCTTGAAACGCTTAAGGTATTCTGCTAAATAGGGCTCATCAGTTTCTTGACCATTGATATAGAGCTTGTCGCTTTCGTAACGGATAGTATCTCCTGGCATACCAATGACCCGTTTAACGATATCCTTGTTCCCATCGTCTTCATGAGCAACCACAATATCAAAACGATTGATTGGGAGATGTTTAACCACAAAGAGGACTTCTCCATCTGCCAGGGTAGGATCCATCGAATGTCCTTCTACACTGACATTCCTCCAGAGAAAGAGACGGCTAAGACCTACTAGTGTAATAAGTAGGAAGATAACTCCCCACTCTTTTAAAAATGATTTTAAATATTTCATAATTTACCTTTCTAGCATTTTTTTTGCTTTTTCAGTATTTTTAAAGTGTAGTTTGGCGCAGAAGTTGAGCCCCTGTATACCATAAGCACGAAGGATTTGGCTAGCTACCTTGTCAGAAGCTGTCCCAGCCCCACTTGGAAGTTGATAACCAAGTTCTCTACCCATATTTTCTAAATTTTCCAGAAAGAGATCACGCGCAATGATAGAGCTTACTGCGACTGCTAAGTATTTGCCTTCTGCTTTTTCCTCCAGACTAACTGGATTGGAAAAATGATTGGCTTCATTTTTTAAGTATTTATCATAGTTTTGAGCACTAGTGAAGGCATCGATAACAATCTTTTCTGGCTGGACTCCCTTTTGGAGAAGGAGAAAAATAGCTTGATTGTGCAGGGCTACCTTGACAGAAACGGCATTGTAGCGCTCACCGATGATTTCATTATACTTACTTGGAGAAAGCAGTAGAGCTTGGTGCTGGATTCTCTCTTTAAGGAGAGGGGCAAGCTGACGAATCTTTTGGTCTGTCAGAGTCTTAGAGTCCCCAACACCTAGTTTTCGCAGAAAGTCATGCTGGTCAGGCGTAACAAAGGATGCTACTACAGCTAGACCACCAAAGTAGGAACCATTTCCTACTTCGTCAGTTCCAATCATCGGAAAGTTTTGTCCACTAGCTACTGGCCTGACCTGATAACCAAAAAAGCTGGCGTAACGTTCAGCAACTTCACCTTGCAAGAGGACTTTTCCAGATGTATAGATGGAAACACTTGCCTGTGGAAGCTTGAAAAAGTAGCGAATATAAGGATTTTTACTAGGAGTCAGTGCTTGTTCATATTGCTGAACAAAGGTTTGGATTTCCTTTTCACTCGGGGTTAATGTAATACTTGCCATAGTTCTTATTGTACCATAAAAGCCGTAGAATTGGTAAAAACTGACAAATTTAGTGAAATTTGGTATAATATCGTGAGGTGAATTTTTATGGCAAATTTAAATCGATACAAGTTTACATTCGGAAAAAAAACATTGACCCTAACAACTGAGCATGACAACCTCTTTATGGAGGAAATTGCCAAGGTCGCAACAGAAAAATATGAAGCAATTAAAGAGCAGATGCCTGGAGCGGATGATGAGACAATCGCTATTTTATTAGCAGTCAATAGCTTGTCAACTCAACTCAGCCGTGAGATTGAATTTGATGATAAGGAACAAGAATTAGACGCCCTTCGTCATCAAGTTGTAGCGACTAAACAAGAGCATAGCAAGATTGAGGACTCCCTATGATTTCCGTCCTTCTCTTATTGGTTCTTGCATGGAGTTTTTATATCGGCTATCGCAGAGGCTTGGTCCTACAAGTCTATTATCTCCTAGCTACAATCGTCTCAGCTTATTTTGCAGGGAATTTTTATCAGTCATTGGGAGAAAAATTTCATTTGTTGATTCCGTATGCCAATCCCCAGGAAGGGCAGGGTACCTTTTTCTTCCCATCTGACCAGCTCTTCCAATTGGACAAGGTCTTTTACGCAGGTATTGGCTATCTCTTAGCCTTTACCGTATTTTACTGCATCGGTCGTTTGATTGGACTCTTTTTTAACCTAGTACCAACCAAAAAGTTAGGTGGCAAATATTTTCGCATCGGTGCAGGAGTCTTATCAGTTGGAGTGACCTTATTTGTCCTTCAGATGATGCTGACCATCCTTGCGACTGTGCCCCTAGCAATCGTTCAAAATTCACTTGAAAATAGTCTAGTAGCCAAACATATGATTCAAAGTATTCCAGTGACTACTGACTTGATTAAACAACTCTGGGTAACCAAACTAATCGGATAAAAAGGGCGGGAATTATTCCTAGCCTTTTGTTTACAATTCCAAAAGTTAAGGAGACTTTTAAGAAAGCTTGAGAACTTGAATGAAAAGTTCCTCGGCTTATAACTAAGGAAAAGAAAATGAATAAAAAAATACTAGAAACATTAGAATTTAATAAGGTCAAGGCTTTATTTGAACCTCATCTTTTGACGGAACAAGGATTAGAACAATTAAAGGATCTAGTTCCGACAGATAAAGGGGATAAGATTAAGCAAGCTTTTGCAGAGATGGAAGAAATGCAAGAGCTCTTTGTCGAACATCCTAACTTTAGCATTTTGGCAACAAAAGATATTGCAGCGACCTCCAAACGTTTGGAAATGGGAGCAGATCTCAACATCGAGGAATTTCTCCTTCTCAAACGTGTCATCTTTGCCAGTCGTGAATTGCAGAATTTCTATGACAATCTTGAAAATGTACGTTTAGAGCATCTAGCTAACTGGTTTGAGAAACTTCATGATTTCCCGCATCTGCAGGGTAATCTCCAAGCCATCAATGAAGCTGGATTTATCGAAAACTTTGCTAGCGAAGATTTGGCTCGAATCCGCCGTAAAATCCATGATAGTGAAAGTCAAGTCAGAGATGTCTTGCAAGATCTTCTAAAACAAAAGGCCCAGATGTTGACGGAAGGCATCATCGCTAGTCGAAATGGTCGCCAGGTTCTCCCAGTTAAAAATACCTATCGTAACAAGATTGCCGGTGTCGTTCATGATATTTCTGCCAGTGGGAACACTGTCTATATCGAACCGCGTGAAGTAGTCAAGCTAAGTGAGGAGATTGCAAGTCTTCGTGCAGATGAACGCTATGAGATGATGCGTATTCTTCAAGAACTCTCTGAGCGTGTAAGACCGCACGCGGCTGAAATCGCAAATGATGCCTGGATTATTGGACATTTGGACTTGATTCGGGCTAAGGTTCGCTTTATCCAAGAGACAGGAGCAGTAGTTCCTCAAGTATCTGAGGGCCAGGAGATTCAACTTCTTCACGTTCGTCATCCCTTGGTGAAGAATGCTGTTGCCAATGATGTTCACTTTGGTAAGGAGTTAACAGCTATCGTTATCACGGGTCCTAATACTGGTGGTAAGACCATCATGCTCAAAACCTTAGGTTTGACGCAAGTCATGGCCCAGTCTGGTCTGCCGATTCTAGCCGATAAGGGCAGTCGTGTAGGGATTTTCGAGGAGATATTCGCAGATATCGGAGATGAACAATCCATCGAACAAAGTCTCTCAACCTTCTCTAGTCATATGACCAATATCGTAGATATTCTTGGTAAGGTCAATCAAAACTCGCTCTTGTTACTAGATGAGCTTGGAGCAGGAACAGATCCCCAAGAAGGTGCTGCCCTAGCCATGTCTATCCTAGAAGACTTGCGTTTGCGTCAGGTCAAGACTATGGCAACCACTCACTATCCGGAACTCAAGGCCTATGGGATTGAAACGGCTTATGTTCAAAATGCTAGCATGGAGTTTGATACAGCTAGCCTGCGTCCAACTTATCGCTTTATGCAGGGTGTACCTGGTCGAAGTAATGCTTTTGAGATTGCTAAACGTCTAGGTTTGTCAGATGTCATCGTAGGCGATGCCAGCAAGCAGATTAACCAAGACAATGATGTCAATCGGATCATTGAGCAGTTGGAAGAGCAGACACTTGAAAGCCGGAAGCGTCTTGAGAATATTCGTCAAGTCGAGCAAGAAAACCTCAAGATGAATCGTGCCCTTAAAAAACTTTATAACGAGCTCAATCGTGAAAAGGAAACAGAACTCAATAAAGCGCGTGAACAAGCTGCTGAGATTGTTGATTTGGCTCTAGCTGAGAGTGATGATATTCTTAAAAATCTCCATAGCAAATCACAACTAAAACCACATGAGATTATCGAAGCCAAGGCCAAACTCAAAAAATTAGCCCCTGAAAAAGTTGACCTTTCTAAAAACAAGGTCCTCCAAAAGGCCAAGAAAAAACGAGCTCCAAAAGTTGGAGATGATATCATTGTTTTAAGCTATGGTCAACGAGGTACTTTGACCAATCAACTCAAGGATGGTCGTTGGGAAGCTCAAGTTGGCTTAATCAAGATGACGCTTGAGGAAAAAGAGTTTGATTTAGTTCAGGTACAGCAAGAAGCACTAGTCAAGAAGAAACAAGTCAATGTGGTCAAACGTGCTGCTGGTAAAGCACCGCAGGCTAGACTAGACCTTCGTGGCAAACGCTACGAGGAAGCTATGGAAGCCTTGGATGCCTTTATCGACCAAGCCCTACTCAACAACATGGCTCAAGTTGACATTATCCACGGTATTGGTACAGGAGTCATCCGTGAAGGAGTAACCAAATACTTACAAAGAAACAAGCAAGTCAAGAGCTTTGGCTACGCACCTCAAAATGCTGGTGGATCTGGCGCAACGATTGTAACCTTTAAGGGATAAAGCGAAACGAATGAAAATTTAATAATTTTTTCTGAAAACAATTGACAAGTTCTGTTTTTTCTTGTAAAATAAGAAAAATTAAATACAACACCGAATGAAGTTTAATAGAAGTGGAAAATCCCTTGATGCTCCATGACTGTAAATGGACGGAACTCTGGAGAGACCGTAAAGGCACCGAAGGGGCAAGGCAGGCAACTGCTCAAACTCTCAGGTAAAAGGACAGAGCAATGATAGAGCGCTTTTTGGCATTTATCGATGCATTCCAGAGTACATGTTTTTAACATGTGCTCTTTCTTTTGGGGTTGATTAGATAGGAGAAATGCATGTTAAATTTGCTAAAAGAAATAGACGCTTTTGTATGGGGACCACCCCTTTTAATTTTATTGGTTGGTACAGGGATTTACTTGACTCTTCGTTTAGGACTTTTACAAATTTTGCGTCTCCCTAAGGCCTTCCAGCTTATTTTTACCAAAGACAAGGGACATGGTGATGTTTCGAGCTTTGCTGCCTTGTGTACAGCCCTAGCAGCAACTGTTGGTACAGGAAATATCATCGGGGTTGCAACGGCTATCAAGGTTGGTGGACCAGGTGCTCTTTTTTGGATGTGGGTGGCTGCTTTCTTTGGAATGGCAACCAAGTATGCAGAGGGCTTACTTGCTATCAAATATCGGAGTAAGGATGAAAATGGCGCTATCGCAGGAGGACCTATGCACTATATCCTTCTAGGTATGGGAGAAAGGTGGCGCCCCTTGGCGATGCTCTTTGCCTTGGCAGGTGTTTTGGTAGCTCTCTTAGGTATTGGTACCTTTACTCAGGTCAACTCCATCACAGAGTCCATACAAAATACAACCAGCTTGTCACCGACCATTACTGCTTTGGTCCTTTCAATATTTGTTGGGATTGCGGTCTTTGGTGGACTCAAATCTATTTCGAAAGTTTCTACTACAGTTGTTCCTTTTATGGCTATTGTCTATATCTTGGGAACCTTGACAGTTATTTTCTTTAACATTGAGAAAATACCCGCTACAGTCGCTTTAATCTTGACTTCAGCTTTTAGTACAGTTGCTGCACTAGGAGGATTTGCAGGATCCAGTATTCGAACGGCTATCCAAAATGGTGTGGCACGTGGGGTCTTCTCAAATGAGTCTGGTTTGGGTTCGGCTCCCATTGCAGCTGCAGCAGCCAAAACAAATGAACCGGTGGAACAAGGTTTGATTTCCATGACAGGAACCTTTATTGATACTTTGATCATCTGTACCCTGACTGGTTTGACCATCTTGGTGACTGGTGTTTGGAACGGTGATTTGAATGGAGTTGCTTTGACTCAGTCAGCTTTTTCTACAGTCTTCTCTTTCTTTGGACCTGCTCTTCTAACAATCTTCTTGGTACTTTTTGCCTTTACCACGATTTTGGGTTGGAACTATTATGGAGAGCGTTGTTTTGAGTTTCTCTTTGGTGTTCGCTTTATCTGGCTCTATCGTGTGGTCTTTGTTGCCATGGTCTTACTGGGTGGCTTCATTGAGTTGGATATGGTTTGGATTATTGCAGATATTGTCAATGCTCTCATGGCACTGCCAAACTTGATTGCCCTCTTAGCCTTGTCTCCAGTCGTTATCGCTGAGACTAAGAAATATTTTGATAAATAATGTAAGATTGATCTTTCCATTTAAAGGAAATGCTAGCATCTGTTTGTGAGATGCTGGCTTTTTTCACTTCTAGGGCTAGTCTTTTGTTTCATGTCATAAGATGAATGAAATTCAAGAGTACATCTTTTATGATATCCTTTATTTGCACTTTTATTTATTGTATAATAGTCAGCATAAATCTGTTTTTGTTCTGATATGTTTTGCTCCATCTATATGCGAAAGAGAAATAAACTGGAGGTGTTTATGTCAAAAGATATTCAAAAATTAGTGATTTCACAAGGAATAGCGAATCTAGCAGATGTCTTTTTTAGAGTTGTTGTGATTGCAAATGTGTTTGTCTTATCTGGTTCGGTTATTTCAACCTCCCTAGTGCCAATTCTGATTGGTCTATCCTCCTTTTTAGCCAGTTTCTTAGTTCCATTAGTAACGAAGAGACTAGCTTTAAATCGTGTTCTTTTCTTGACTCAATTGGGTAAGACGATTCTGCTAGCGATTTTACTTTTTCTACTCAAGCAATCTGAAACTATTTCCCTCCCTCTTTTATATGCTATTGTCACTTTTATCTCCATTTTGGATGGTTTTGCAGCGCCTGTTTCCTATGCGATTGTTCCACGCTATGCAAGTGATTTAGCTAAAGCGAACGCAGCTATTTCTATGAGTGGAGAAAGTGTGCAACTCGTTGGTTGGGGCTTAGGAGGCTTCTTATTTGCGAGTCTGGGAATGAATCCTAGTCTGCTCATTGTGTTAGTTTTGTTTACAATTTCGACGATTTTGATGTTTGGTTTGCCACTTGTAGAAAAAGAAGAGTTGTCCTCAGAAACGAATGTTGAGACGTTAACAAAAGGTTGGCGATTGGTGGCTAAAGAATCAAGATTAGGCTTTATTGTCCAAGCCAATCTTTTAGAAATTTTAGCCAATGCTATCTGGGTATCTTCAGTTTTACTTGTGTTTGTGACTGAGATTTTACATCGGTCAGAAAGCTATTGGGGCTATGTCAATACAGCCTATTCCTTGGGGATTATCTTGGGAGGAGCTATTATCTTCCGTCTAGCCGAGAAAGTTGTTACCTATAAGTATCAAACTATGACCTTTTCTTTGTTATCGACAGCACTAGTAACTCTGTTGATATTACTATTTCCAAATCCACCTGCTTTTCTATTCCTATCTCTAGTAATTGGTTTTTTATCTCAGATTAAGGAAGTTCCTGAGAGTGTATTATTACAGGAATCGGTTGATGAGAAGGAACTTGTGAATGTTTACTCTGTTATCGAAGTTGTCTCTACATTGGCCTTTTCTGCATCTGTTTTTCTAATGAGTACCATCACAGAATATTTTGGAGTAATTACTGGCTTTGTCTTGGCTATCTTCTGCTTGCTAGTAGAGTCCATCTTAGTTTTAAGAAACAAGCATCAGATAAATTAACAGTTATGATCACACATCTGGTGTGATTTTTTTGTTTTCATAAAAATTTTTTATCAGTGCAATTTAAAATATATATTATGCAAGGTATAGATTCTGTGTTAGACTTATTGTCAACGAAAAGCTAATGAGTCATCAATCAAGGCAAGGATTTGTTCAATAGGCTGATGAGATTTCGTAAGATTTTCGCAGAAACTATTCAATTACAAAACGAAAAGAGGTCCCCTTATGACAACATTTACTATCCACACAGTAGAATCAGCACCAGCAGAAGTGAAAGAAGTTCTTGAAACGGTACAAAAGGATAACAATGGCTATATTCCAAATCTTATCGGTCTTTTGGCCAATGCCCCAACAGCCCTAGAAGCTTACCGAACTGTTGGAGCTATTAACCGTCGCAATAGTTTAACACCTGTAGAGCGCGAAGTGGTGCAAATCACTGCAGCCGTAACTAATGGTTGTGCCTTTTGCGTCGCTGGTCACACAGCCTTTTCTATCAAGCAAATCCAGATGAATGATGACCTTCTCCAAGCCCTTCGCAATCGTACTCCAATCCAAAGCGATCCTAAGCTGGATACCCTAGCTAAGTTTACCTTGGCAGTCATCAATACCAAAGGGCGCGTAGGAGATGAAGCTCTTGGAGAATTCCTTGAAGCTGGCTACACGCAAGAAAATGCCTTGGATGTTGTTCTCGGTGTCAGTTTAGCAAGTCTTTGTAACTATGCTAACAACCTAGCTAACACACCGATTAATCCAGAATTACAACCTTATGCATAAGATATTGAAAAAGATGAGGCGGGACAAAAGTCCTAGCCTCTCAATTGTCTATGGATTGTCGAGCAAGACGCAGTGGTTGAGTGGGCTCTACTACGCTGATTTCATCAGCTTTTACAGCCCTACTCAACTGTGCGGAGGTGGGACGACGAAATCGAATTCTACCGAATTACCGATTTCTGTCCCACTCTCATTTTGGGATGCTTTTTTAAGCGCTTTTATGCTATACTGATAGTAACGTAATTTTCGGAGGTTGGTATGAAAAAACTCCCCTTAGCCTTTTCGGGTTGCTTGTTGGGATTAGCTGGTGCAGGCAATCTTATCTTAGATACCTTTCCATTTCTTTCTCGCTTGTTTAGTTTGTCAGGCTTGATTTTATGGTTTTATTTTTTAGTAAGTCACCTCAGTAACTGGCATGAAAGCAAGCAAGAATTGAAGAAAGCCCCTGTTTTGTCAGGAATGGCAACCTTTCCTATGGCAGGGATGATTTTATCGACCTACCTGCTACGAACCCTGCCAGTGACAATGAGCATTTTAGCTCAAACTCTTTGGTGGTTTGCCTTTCTCATGGATGTTTATCTCATCTTATACTTTACAAAGGACTATGTTTTGGTTAAACCAAGGGCCAGTGCAACACCGACTTGGACGGTCCTTTATGTAGGAATAGCAGTAGCAGCCTTGACTTACCCAGTCGTTGGGATTGTTGAGATTGCCTATGGAACTCTGATATTTGGATTTTGCTTAACCCTTTGTCTTTACCCTCTGATATATCAAGATTTGAAGAGCAATCCCCTTCCGATAGCTTTACTGGGACATGAAGGAATCTACTGTGCTCCTTTTTCTCTACTGTTAGCAGCCCTTGTTCGAGTTGGAGGTGCTAGTCTTCCAAGCTGGATTTTGCTAGTTATGATTCTTACATCACAGACCTTCTTTTTCTTTGTTCTCAGTCGTCTGCCAAGAATTCTCAAACATGGCTTTCAGCCAGCCTTTTCAGCCCTAACCTTTCCTACCATCATTACAGCAACATCCTTGAAAATGGCCCAAGGAGTTTTGCAGATTCCAATCCTAAACCTTTTCGTCTGGTTAGAAACTTTCATCTGTTTGACAATCCTGATCTATGTATTGATTGGCTATAACCACTATGTAAAAAGATAAAAGAACCCCCTAGCACTGAGAAGTGTTAGGGGTTATTTTTGTTATATATTTAGCTTGTGAAATGTGTTTTGGAACCATTCGAAACAACACAGCTCTAAAACTAAGAAACATTGATACTATCAACTCCACACATCCTACATAGACAGTTTCCCTTATGTTTTTTAATATTCTTCAAAACTATATCTTATACAAATTATTTAATCTTTCTAACTCTAATACATTCATACATACTTCTACTCCAGTAACTACCCCCTTACTATAAATAATTCCACAAGAAAACACAATCCTCTCCTCACTCAAAATATTTGACAATACTACAAATGATTCCAAAACATAATCCTCTATAGTAATAAAACAATTATTTTCATCTTTGAAAAACTCTATAAATCCAATATCCTTACACCTATCACGAAAATGAAACCTAAGTGATTTTAAAAAATAATCAAAAAACACATCACTATCCATAGAAATCCCTTTCATTTTTAAAATATTCTGATACAATCATACAAAAAATAAAGGAGAATTACTATGAAAAACTTATTTTATTTATAACTACCTCTCTAACTCTTCTTTCACTTACCGTCACAACATATGCCGAAACTCCCCAAAAAATCTAAGCAGTTTCTTACTTCTCCTTGTGCAACGATAGAAAACTGTAGACCATAGTCCCAAAGATTGCTCCAATACTAAGACCAAAGACAAGTAAAGGGATCATTATCTCTGTTTGGATGATTTTTTCCAAGAAAGTTGACAGAGGTATCTGCTGAACGAAGAGTTTATGAAAGAGTAGCAGGGCAAATAAGCCAATCTCGATACTTATAAATACTAACCAACTACGAACTTTTATTTGGTGTTTGCTGTAGGTTTTGTAGATGATTTCTGATTTGTCATCCTTTTCAAGATGAAGCTCTTGGACGGCTCTTTGAGCTTTTATACTCATGAACCAAATGAGTCCAAAATAGATGTAGGGCATAACATTTCGAACAATTTCTATAAAGCGTCCGAACAAAATATAGAATAGGAAGAGAATGAAGGAAGAGTAAAAGATTTGGACCATGGAACGAGCGCAAGCCTTGTAGATAACCTCTTGACGGCATTCATCAAAAGGCCCTTGTATATGAAAGAAATTTCGAAGTAAGCGAGTTGTTAAGTCTTCTTTTTTCATGGGTGATTTCTCCTAAATGAACGATGTTATTTTGTTTCTTTTACGAATTGATAGAGATAATAAAGATAAGTAATAGAAGAAAGGATAGCGATAGTGAGCAGTAAATAATATTTCCAATTGCTTGAAATGAGCGTCAGTTGTGGTAAGGATAGAATCATAAAGAATAGTGCTAAGTTGAGTATGCGCGTTTTTTGGGAGTCAATCTTTAGATAAGTCAGTCCTTTGTTAAGGGCTGGAATAAAGACTAGTACGAGGAATATCTCGCTGATTGGCAAGTTCCCTGAAACGATGATGAAGATGAGCAGTGAAGCAAACAAAAGATGATAGGTAAGTAAAGTTACTAGTGATTTCATAAGCTTCCTCCTAATCGTCGTCTTGATCTTCCTTGGCTTTTTGAATCCGAAGTGTTACGACAATATGGACTGTTAATCCGAAAAAGAAGGCTGCAACGATGGTCGATAAGATACTTCTTGTATTCAAAAGAGAAGTAAGATAGCTTTTGCTATCGTCCATTAGGATATTGAGAAGTGGCATTCCAAACAACATAGCTATTCCATAGACCAGACCAGCTTTAAGACCAGGATTACGTAACTGTTTCTTTTCTTTCTGGTTCAACACGTCAGGATCAATAGCAGCAATACCAGTTTTTGTAGTTTGACTAGTGACATAGATAGCACAAACCATGGAAATTAGAAAGATAATGATTGGATATCCAAAAGCGACTACTTGGGGATATCTAAAAGCAAGGACAAAGGGAATAAGATTGCCTAAAGTCATGAGGTAAAAGAGAATCATAAAGATTTTATTTCCGATGTGCTCAGCTTCGCGCCGTTTGTGTTCATCAAGGGGGCCTGAAATGCCATAGATGCGTTTGATCAGTTTTTCATTGAGGGGTTCTTTTTTCATTTTTCTTCTCCTTTTTAAAAATCGTCCTCCCAAAAGAGACTGTTGAGGTCAGTTTGGAGGCTGCGGGCGAGATTGAGACAGAGTTCCAAGGTTGGATTGTACTTGTCGTTTTCAATCATGTTGATAGTTTGCCTAGAGACACCGATATCCTTGGCAAGTTCGAGCTGGGATATGCCCAGTTCCTTGCGGAATTCTTTTACACGATTCATGCTTCCTCCTTTTTAGTTTATGTCACATATATTTGACTATAGTATATTCTTTTGAAAATAAAATGTCAACTATTTTTGACATATTTTTAAGAGAAAGTTGATGAAAATATTTCTATGTGAAAATCTTCTAGCGATTTTATGGTATAATGAAGGAAAATAATAGTGATTTGGATACCCTGAATGCTATCCAATAAAGAAAGAGCAGAAAATGAACCATAAGATTGCAATTTTATCAGACATTCATGGCAATACGACGGCCTTAGCTGGAGTGCTTGAGGACGCAAAAAATTTGGGAGCGACTGAATATTGGCTTTTGGGAGATATTTTTCTACCTGGGCCGGGAGCAAATGACTTGGTGGCTCTTTTGAAAGACCTACCACTTACAGCATCAGTTCGAGGGAACTGGGATGATTGTGTTTTAGAGGCTTTAAGTGGGCAATATGGTTTAGAGGATCCAGAAGAAATTCAGCTTCTCAGGATGACCCAATATCTGATGGAGGACCTAAAGCCAGAGCATATTGATTGGTTGAGAAAGCTACCTATGGTAGCCAAGAAAGAAGTTGAAGGCTTGCGTTTTTCTCTTTCTCATAATTTACCTGAGAAAAATTATGGTGGTGATTTGCTGGTTGAAAATAATACCGAAAAATTTGACCAGTTACTTGATGAAACTATTGATGTAGCCGTCTATGGTCATGTTCACAAGCAGTTGCTTCGTTATGGTAGCCAAGGTCAACAAGTCATCAATCCAGGTTCGATTGGTATGCCTTATTTTAACTGGAAAGAGCTGAAAAATCACCGAGCCCAGTATACCTTACTTGAGCTTGAAAATGGTGAGTTAGTCAATATTCAATTTCGAAAAGTTGCCTATGACTATGAAGCAGAGCTAGAATCAGCTAAGACCAAAGGCCTTCCCTTTATCGAAATGTATGAGGAATTACGACGTGAGGACAACTATCAAGGCCATAATAGAGATTTGTTAGCTAGTTTAATTGACAAGCATGGCTATGTAGAGGATGTGAAAAATTATTTTGATTTTTTGTAAGTGTTGCTTTAACTAACAAATACTAAATAAAGAGTCTGGGACAAAAGTCCTAGCCTCTTTTTGATGTTGGATTGTCGAGCAAGACGCAGTGGTTGAGTGGGCTCTACTACGCTGATTTCATCAGCTTTTACAGCCCTACTCAACTGTGCGAAGCTGGGACGACGAAAAAGAATTCTAACGAATTACCGATTTCTGTCCCACTCTCTTTTAATATTTCTTATTGTAATTGAGTTTGATCTGGTAAGTAAGATCCACCGAGATAGGTCTTGCTGACTTTTTCAAGGTTTCCGTCTTGGTAGAGTTCTTTGAGAACATTGTCAAATTGCTCTTTAAATTCTTTTTGGTCGCTTGCAAAGATAATTTAGTTGTTTGGATTATCATTGCTTTCTAAGTCAACCACATTCAAGTCTAAACCACGGTCTTGGATCTTTTTTGAACATTTTCGATAGACTTAATATAGATTTTAAAAATAGTGAACTCAATGAGCTTTTTAGCTTCAATAATTCGGTAAAAATTTGACAATAAAATTATTTTATTTTAAAATATAGGTATCATAAAACTATTTAAAGGAGATAGTCATGAAAAAACTTCTTACTGCGGGCCTTGTGCTCCTATCAGTTGCAACTTTAGCAGCTTGTGGAAATAAATCTTCTGATTCTGCAAGTAAAGCTTCAAGCTCAACTGAACAAACATCAGCTTCATCAAAAACAGATAACTCAAAGACAAACACATCTGAAGTTACTCTTCTAACAGATGAAGAAATTGACAAGGCTAAAACAATTGGAGATATGAAAACTCTTTTTGGTAAGTTGATTGACAACTATAAGAAATATGTTGAAGAAATCGGTGACAAAGTTCCTGAGGCTCAAAAAGATGTTTATAAACAACAAGTAGAGCCTGCTCTTAACTCACTAGAGACTTCAAGAAAAGCATTTAATGATGGCTTGTCAAGCGCAGGTTCTGACGATACAGAAATGCCAGAAGAATCACGTACTGTCTTTCTCCAACAGTTGAAGACTGCACGTGATGCTATGACACAAGCGATTGAGGCTGCAAGTAAAGTTGTATCAGGGCAATAATATGAGTAAAGAGAGTGGGACAGAAATCGGTAATTTGTTAGAATTCGATTTCGTCGTCCCACCTCCGCACAGTTGAGTAGGGCTGTAAAAGCTGATGAAATCAGCGTAGTAGAGCCCACTCAACCACTGCGTCTTGCTCGACAATCCAAAGACAATTGAGAGGCTAGGACTTTTGTCCCAGCCTCTTTTTCTTGTGCAAAAAATTTTTACTATAGATAGCAACTAAATCGAAAAGTATGTAATTCCTGATTAAGAGTTGGGATAAAGATCTCTACATTATGAAAAAACTCTGCAAGCTCTTTCAAAATATGGTAAAATGGAAGCAGTAGAAATAGAAAAGGAAATCAATTATGAAATTTCTTGAGTTAAATAAAAAACGTCATGCGACTAAGCATTTTATTGATAAACCAGTTGATCCCAAGGATGTTCGAACAGCTATCGAAATTGCGACCTTGGCACCGAGTGCTCACAACAGTCAGCCTTGGAAGTTTGTTGTGGTTCGTGAGAGAAATGCTGAATTAGCAAAATTAGCTTACGGTTCAAACTTTGAGCAAGTAGCATCTGCCCCTGTAACCATTGCCTTGTTTACAGATACTGACCTAGCTAAACGAGCTCGCAAGATTGCCCGTGTTGGTGGAGCAAAGAACTTCTCAGAAGAACAACTTCAGTACTTTATGAAAAATCTTCCAGCAGAGTTTGCGCGTTACAATGAACAACAAATCAGTGACTACTTGGCCCTTAATGCAGGGTTGGTTGCGATGAACTTAGTCCTTGCATTGACTGACCAGGGAATCGGTTCAAACATTATCCTTGGTTTTGATAAATCAAAAACCAATGAAGTCTTGGAAATCGAAGAACGCTTCCGTCCAGAGCTCTTGATTACAGTAGGATACACAGACGAGAAGTTGGAACCAAGCTACCGCTTGCCAGTAGATGAAATTATCGAAAAAAGATAGGAAGAAAAAATGACAGTTATTGATTTTACAGCAGAAGTAGAAAAACGTAAAGAAGCCCTCTTGGCTGACTTGTTTAGCCTTTTGGAAATCAACTCAGAACGTGATGACAGTAAGGCAGATGCGGAGCATCCTTTTGGACCTGGTCCAGTAAAAGCTTTGGAGAAATTCCTTGAAATCGCAGACCGTGATGGTTACCCAACAAAAAATGTCGACAACTATGCAGGACATTTTGAGTTTGGTCAAGGGGAAGAAGTTCTCGGAATCTTTGCCCACATGGACGTGGTGCCAGCAGGTAGTGGATGGGATACTGATCCTTATACTCCAACCATCAAGGATGGTCGTCTCTATGCGCGTGGTGCTTCAGATGACAAGGGTCCTACAACGGCTTGTTACTATGGTTTGAAAATCATCAAAGAATTGGGACTTCCAACTTCTAAAAAAGTTCGCTTTATCGTCGGAACTGATGAAGAATCAGGCTGGGCAGACATGGACTACTACTTCGAGCACGTAGGACTTGCAAAACCAGATTTCGGTTTCTCTCCAGATGCTGAATTCCCTATTATCAATGGTGAAAAAGGAAATATCACAGAATACCTCCACTTTGCTGGTGAAAACAAGGGTGAAGCTCGTCTTCACAGCTTCACAGGTGGTTTGCGTGAAAATATGGTGCCAGAATCAGCAACAGCAGTTGTTTCAGGGGACTTGGCTGATTTACAAGCGAAACTAGATGCCTTCGTTGCAGAGCACAAGCTTAGAGGAGAAATTCAAGAAGAAAACGGTCAATACAAGGTTACGATTATCGGTAAATCTGCCCACGGTGCTATGCCTGCTTCAGGTGTCAATGGTGCAACTTATCTTGCTCTCTTCCTCAGCCAGTTTGCTTTTGAAGGACCTGCAAAAGACTTCCT
This sequence comes from Streptococcus sp. KHUD_014, assembly GCF_051106275.1. Classification (GTDB taxonomy): domain Bacteria; phylum Bacillota; class Bacilli; order Lactobacillales; family Streptococcaceae; genus Streptococcus. Next base: position 559,810 of record NZ_CP193666.1, read on the forward strand.
TGACATTGCTGGTAAGATTCTTTTAAATGACCATGAAGGCAAAAACTTGAAAGTGGCTCATGTGGATGAAAAGATGGGTGCCCTTTCTATGAATGCTGGTGTCTTCCGCTTTGATGAAACAAATGCTGACAATACCATTGCCCTTAACTTCCGTTATCCAAAAGGAACAAGCCCTGAGCAAATTAAGTCAGTTCTTGAAAGCTTGCCAGTTGTATCTGTTAGCTTATCAGAACATGGTCACACACCTCACTATGTTCCAATGGAAGATCCACTTGTACAAACATTATTGAGCGTGTATGAAAAACAAACAGGTCTTCAAGGCCACGAGCAAGTTATCGGTGGTGGAACATTTGGCCGTCTCTTAGAACGTGGTGTAGCCTATGGTGCTATGTTCCCAGACTCTATCGACACTATGCACCAAGCCAACGAATTTATCGCCTTGAATGATCTCTTCCGTGCTGCAGCAATCTACGCTGAAGCTATCTATGAATTGATCAAATAATGCTATAGAAGTCTAAGATTTTATGCTTAGACTTTTTTTGGAGGGAGAGTAGATGTCTCAAATCGAAAGAATCAAACAAGCCATCATGGCTGATCCACAAAATCAACACTATACTGAGCAAGGTATCGAGCCTCTCTTTGCAGCACCAAAAACGGCTCGTATCAATATCATTGGTCAAGCGCCTGGTCTCAAAACCCAAGAAGCTGGGCTTTACTGGAAGGATAAAAGCGGAGATCGCTTGCGAGAGTGGTTGGGCGTGGATGAAGATACTTTTTACAAGTCAGGTTATTTTGCAGTCATGCCCATGGATTTCTATTTTCCAGGGCATGGCAAGTCGGGTGATCTTCCGCCTCGTCCAGGTTTTGCAGAAAAGTGGCACCCACAGTTATTACATGAATTACCAGATATTCAATTAACCCTCTTGATAGGGCAGTATGCCCAAGCCTACTATTTACATGAGAAAGTCAGTGGCAAGGTAACAGATCGGGTTCGTCACTATCAGGATTACTTACCAGAATTTTTCCCTCTGGTCCATCCATCACCACGAAATCAAATCTGGATGGCCAAAAATCCTTGGTTTGAGGAAGAAGTGGTTCCAGAATTACAAGCATTGGTACAAAAGATTATTCATCAATAAAGGAGAAAAAGGATGGATGCTTATCAACAAGTCTCTAATAAGTTGCAAGAGTTGCGGATCATATATGATGTGGTGGCTCATCCACCTGCATTCACGACAGAGCAGGCAGATAGCTATATAAAAGGATTGAAAGGGGTTCGGACCAAGTCCATGTTTTTGACCAACAAAAAGAAAACCCAGTATTATCTGCTTATCATGGACGACAAGAAACGATTGGATATGGATGACTTTAAAGTTCAAGTGGGAGCCAATCGGATTCGCATGGCCTCGTTAGATTCCTTGGCTGAGAAAATGAACCTACCAGCAGGAACAGTTTCACCTTTTGGTTTGTTAAATAACGAAGAGAAAGACATTCATGTTTATTTTGATAAGGACATTGTTTCAGAGGATGTCATGACCTTCCACCCTAATACCAATGAAAAAACGATTTTTATTAAAACCCAAGACTTGTTTCGATTTTTAGAGTCAATTGGATTTACCTATGAGGTAGTAACCTTGCCTTAATGCCATTATAAAGGAGAAATGATGAAAGAAATTACTTTTAACAATTTTTACCAGCTTTATCAGAAAGAGTCGCTTTCTGTATTGGATGTGAGAGAAGTAGAGGAATTTGAGGCTCTTCATTTAGAAGGTGCTCGTAATTTCCCTCTTAGTCAACTGGCAGATACTTATGAACAACTAGATAAAACCCAGCCTTACTATGTGATTTGTAAGTATGGTATCCGTTCAGCCCATGCCTGTCAATTTTTAACAGAAAAGGGCTATGATGTCATCAATGTCCCTGCAGGTGTGGATGCTTTTGAATAATACTTAAATTCCTAGGGGAAGATAGTTTTCTCCTAGGAATTTTTAGAGTAAAATATTCAGAAAATTGAAAACATTTTAGAATTATTTCGAGATAGCCTTTTCAATCCTTTAATCATGTTATACTAAGAAAGTATTTTATTTTTTATAAGGAGAGTTTATGGCTAAAAAAGGTGCTTTAACAGGATTACTCCTGTTTGGAATATTTTTTGGTGCGGGTAATTTGATTTTCCCCCCTACCCTAGGTGCTCAATCTGGGGAACACTTTCTCCCTGCCATTGCAGGATTTGTACTTTCAGGTGTCGGACTTGCCGTCTTGACCTTGATTATCGGAACCTTGAATCCTAAGGGCTATATCTATGAGATTTCTACAAAGATTTCCCCTTGGTTTGCAACGATTTATCTAGCAGTTTTGTACTTGTCGATTGGTCCATTCTTTGCCATTCCACGTACAGCAACAACTTCTTATGCAGTAGGGATTAGTCCCCTCTTGGCAGAGGCTGACAAAGGTCTAGGCTTGATTGTCTTTACCCTTATCTACTTTGTTGCAGCATTCTTAATCGCGCTTAATCCTTCAAAGATCTTGGATCGTATCGGTCGTATTTTGACTCCAGTTTTTGCCCTCTTGATTATCATCTTGGTAATCCTTGGAGCCTTCAAATATGGTGGAAATGCTCCACAAGTAGCTACAGCAGCTTATCAAGCTTCAGCATTTGGAGCAGGATTCCTTGAAGGATATAATACTCTAGATGCTCTCGCATCTGTTGCCTTTAGTGTAATCGCGGTTCAAACCTTGAAACAACTTGGATTTTCAAGTAAAAAAGAATATATCTCAACCATTTGGGTAGTCGGAATTGTCGTAGCACTTGGCTTTAGTGCTCTATACATTGGCCTAGGCTTCCTTGGAAATCACTTCCCAATGACAGAAGAAGCGATGAAGGGTGGAACTCCAGGGGTTTATATCTTGTCACAAGCAACCCAAGAAATCTTTGGTTCAACAGCTCAATTATTCCTAGCAGCCATGGTAACAGTAACCTGCTTCACAACGACTGTAGGGTTGATTGTTTCAACTGCGGAATTCTTTAACGGACGTTTCCCACAAATCAGCTATAAGGTTTATGCGACTGTCTTTACCTTGATTGGTTTTGCAATTGCCAACCTTGGTCTTGATGCAATCATCAAATATTCTATCCCTGTCCTAGTTATCTTGTATCCAATTACCATTGTGATTGTGATGATTGTGATTGTGAACAAGTTTGTACCACTTTCAAAATCAGGCATGCAATTGACGATGGGACTGGTAACAGCTATTGCCGTAGCTAGTGTCTTGGGAAGTTCATTTGAAGTGACCTTCCTTGCCAATATTGTGAATGCTCTACCATTTGCTAAGGCTTCATTGCCATGGTTAGTACCAGCAATTATTGGGATTTTGCTTTCTCTTGTTCTTCCTAACAAACAAGAAAGCGAAACTTTTGAAATGGAATAGAAAAATGAGAGTGGGACAGAAATCGGTAATTCGTTAGAATTCGATTTCGTCGTCCCACCTCCGCACAGTTGAGTAGGGCTGTAAAAGCTGATGAAATCAGCGTAGTAGAGCCCACTCAACCACTGCGTCTTGCTCGACAATCCACAGACAATTGAGAGGCTAGGACTTTTGTCCCAGCCTCTTTTATTCTATAAATCTTAGTCGGTTTTTTCAGTAAATCCAAGTTCAGTTAGCAATTTTTTAGAAGCAGCAAAACTGATCGTTTTCCCAACCCCAGAATATTCTTTAGGGAAGGCTTTTTTGAGTTCATCAATATTAGCGACTGTAAAGTCAAATTCTGCATCTTGAACGACTTTCCCATCTTGAATTTCAATAGTCTGACGAACACCCTGGATTCCATTATAGCCTTTGTAGGTTTCTTCAACCAAGGCTTTAAGTTCTTCTGGTGTTTTGTTGTAAGATTCTGGATCATAGATATTATGACCTGATTGTTTCAATACTTTGTCTCCTTCAACACTATAAGTCAGGGTAGAAGTAAAGCCAGGACGAGTATCATTGACAAAGGTAGCAGTTTTTACCTCAGCTTTTGTTTCTGAGTTTTCAACCGTTGTTTTTTCCTCCTTGCTAGGGCTAGAGGAAGTAGTTGTTGATTGTTTAGAACATCCCAACAAGACAAGCAAAGATAGAACTAGGCAGAGACTAGCTTTGAAATATTTCTTCATGTCTTTTTTCCTTTCATCATAAATCTAATATCATTATAGCACAGCCATTTTTTGGAATCAAAGTATTAGGTGTTGTTCTTTTTTACACATACTCAGATGGGAAAAGTGATATAATATTAGGAAGAGGTGAAGAAATGAATCAAACTGTAGAATATATCAAAGAACTTACTGCTATCGCGTCCCCAACAGGTTTTACGCGTGAGATTACGGATTATTTGGTTGCGACTCTTGAAAAACTAGGTTACCAACCAATCCGTACTGCTAAAGGTGGTGTCAACGTTACTGTTAAAGGTAAAAATGACGAGCAGCAGCGCTATGTGACTGCCCATGTGGATACCTTGGGAGCTATCGTTCGCGCTGTTAAACCAGATGGTCGTCTCAAGATGGATCGTATCGGTGGCTATCCTTGGAACATGATTGAAGGCGAAAACTGTACGGTCCATGTAGCTAGTACAGGGAAAACTGTTTCAGGTACGATTTTGATCCACCAAACTTCTTGTCACGTATACAAGGACGCTGGAACTGCTGAACGCACGCAGGACAATATGGAAGTGCGTTTGGATGAAAAAGTGACCAATGAAAAAGAAACACGCGCACTTGGTATTGAGGTTGGTGACTTTATCAGCTTTGACCCACGAACTGTCGTAACTGAGACAGGCTTTATCAAATCACGTCATTTGGATGACAAGGTCAGCGCAGCTCTTCTTCTTAATCTCCTCAAAGTCTATAAAGAAGAAGAGATTGAACTTCCCGTTACTACGCATTTTGCCTTTTCAGTCTTTGAAGAAGTGGGGCATGGTGCTAACTCAAGTATCCCTAGTCAAGTTGTTGAGTACCTAGCAGTAGATATGGGAGCAATGGGAGATGACCAGCAGACAGACGAGTACACAGTATCTATCTGTGTTAAAGATGCTTCTGGTCCTTACCACTATGAATTCCGTCAACACTTGGTAGCTCTCGCAAAAGAGCAAGACATTCCGTTTAAATTAGACATCTATCCATTTTACGGTTCGGATGCTTCTGCAGCTATGTCAGCTGGAGCAGAAGTCAAACACGCTCTCCTAGGAGCTGGTATTGAGTCTAGTCACTCTTATGAGCGTACTCATATCGATTCTGTTCTTGCTACTGAGCGTATGGTGGACGCTTATCTTAAGAGTGAGTTGGTGGACTAGGATGTGCCTCATCTGTCAACGAATTGAACTCATCAAGTCTGGTGACAATCCCTACTTTGTAAAAGAACTGGAAACAGGCTATGTTGTCATCGGAGACCACCAGTATTTTGAAGGCTACACTCTATTCCTAGCCAAGGAACATGTCACAGAACTACACCAACTAGATCCAAGCGTTAAACTTCGCTTTCTAGAGGAAATGAGTATGGTTCAGGAAGCTGTTTCTAAGGCTTTTTCTGCCGAAAAGATGAATGTAGAGTTATTAGGAAATGGAGATGCACATGCTCACTGGCATATTTTTCCAAGACGAGAGGGTGATATGAAGGAACACGGTCTTAATGGTCGTGGACCAGTCTGGTGGGTTCCTTGGGAAGAAATGGTTGCTGAAGAATATCAGGTTAAGGGAAGCAAATTAGAAGGTTTGATTGCTACCTTATCTGATACTTTAGACCAGATGATAGAGATGAAAGGATAAACAATGAAAAAAAGATACCTTGTATTATCAGGATTGCTAGCCTTGACATTGGCAGCTTGCTCACAAGAAAAGTCAGCAACTTCAGGAGCTCAGACTTCAACTGAAGAAAAAACAGCCCCAGAAGGAACTGTCGGCAGTAAATCTCAGGAAGCTAATCAGAAAAAGGCGGAAGTGGTTAACAAGGGAGATTATTATAGCATTCAAGGTAAGTACGATGAGATTGTGATCGCTAACAAACACTATCCCTTGTCTAAAGATTACAATCCCGGGGAAAATCCCACAGCAAAGGCTGAGTTGTTGAAGCTGATTGCTGCCATGCAGGAAGCAGGCTTCCCAATCAGCGACCACTATAGTGGTTTTAGAAGTTATGAAACGCAAACTCAACTCTACCAGGAATATGTGAATAAAGACGGGAAGGCGGAGGCGGATCGCTATTCTGCTCGGCCTGGATACAGTGAACATCAAACTGGACTGGCTTTTGACCTTATCGGCACAGATGGAGACTTAGTGACAGAAGAAAAAGCAGCTCAATGGCTCTTGGACCATGCTGCTGACTATGGCTTTGTCGTTCGTTATCTTAAAGGTAAGGAAAAAGAAACAGGATATATGGCTGAGGAATGGCATCTTCGCTATGTTGGCAAAGAAGCTAAAGAAATTGCAGCAAGTGGCCTCAGTTTGGAAGAGTATTACGGTTTTGAAGGTGGAGACTATGTTGATTAGTCGCAAAACATCTTGCAAGATTACTTAAAATTTGATAAAATGAATAATAATTAAATAGGAATCTGCAAGACTAGTATCTCAGGGGAAGTATATCAGGGAGGAGAGCCGTGACTGAAAGCTCTCTATATGAAAGCTGGGTGAATTCACTTGCCTATGGATTCAGAAATAAAGGTCTGACTTGTCAGATAAAAACGGATGGTACCGCGTGTCAACGCTCCGAGTGTGGAGTTTTTGGCATGTGGTTTTCTTTTTATCTACGAGAGACTGATGGAGGAATTATGTCAACTATTGAAGAACAATTAAAAGCGCTTCGTGAAGAGACGCTAGATCGCTTGAAGCAAATCACTGCTGAAAATGAAAAAGAGATGCAAGAATTACGTGTCTCTGTCCTAGGTAAAAAAGGATCACTGACTGAAATCCTTAAAGGGATGAAAGACGTTTCTGCAGAAATGCGTCCAATTATCGGAAAACACGTCAATGAAGCGCGTGATGTTTTGACTGCTGCCTTTGAAGAAACAGCTAAGCTCTTGGAAGAAAAGAAAGTGGAAGCTCAACTAGCAAGTGAGAGTATCGATGTTACGCTTCCAGGTCGCCCAGTTGCAACTGGTCACCGTCACATCCTCACACAAACCAGTGAAGAAATCGAAGATATCTTCATCGGAATGGGATACCAAGTCGTGGATGGATTTGAAGTTGAAAAAGACTATTACAACTTCGAGCGTATGAACCTTCCAAAAGATCACCCAGCTCGTGATATGCAGGACACTTTCTATATTACAGAAGAAATCTTGCTTCGTACTCACACGTCTCCAGTTCAGGCGCGTGCTATGGATGCCCATGATTTTTCAAAAGGTCCTTTGAAGATGATCTCGCCAGGGCGTGTATTCCGTCGTGATACGGACGATGCAACCCACAGTCACCAATTCCACCAAATCGAAGGGTTGGTTGTTGGGAAAAACATCTCTATGGCAGACCTTCAAGGAACACTTCAGTTGATTGTGCAAAAAATGTTTGGTGAAGAACGTCAGATTCGTTTGCGTCCATCGTATTTCCCATTCACTGAGCCATCTGTTGAGGTGGATGTTTCATGCTTCAAGTGTGGAGGAGATGGCTGTAACGTATGTAAGAAAACAGGTTGGATCGAGATTATGGGTGCCGGTATGGTTCACCCACGTGTCCTTGAAATGAGTGGAATCGATGCAACTGTTTACTCTGGTTTTGCCTTTGGTCTTGGACAAGAACGTGTGGCTATGCTCCGTTATGGAATCAACGATATTCGTGGATTCTACCAAGGGGATGTCCGCTTTTCAGAACAGTTTAAATAAGATTGAAACCTGAAACACAATCCTAAACAGTCGTTCTCGTTTTCACATACTCTAGAAATAGAAACGACTGACTCGAAGAAAAAGAAAGGAATTGAAAAGGTCTCGCTTGCTGGGACCTTACAATCAGAATTATGTTAGTATCATACAAATGGTTAAAAGAATTGGTGGACATTGATGTGCCATCACAAGAGTTGGCTGAAAAAATGTCAACTACAGGGATCGAAGTGGAAGGTGTGGAATCACCAGCTGCTGGTCTCTCAAAAATTGTCGTCGGTGAGGTCTTGTCTTGCGAAGATGTGCCAGAAACTCACCTTCATGTTTGTCAGGTTAACGTTGGCGAAGAAGAAGCCCGTCAAATCGTCTGTGGAGCGCCAAATGTGCGTGCAGGTATCAAGGTTATGGTGGCTCTTCCAGGAGCTCGCATTGCGGACAACTACAAGATTAAAAAAGGTAAAATCCGTGGCTTAGAGTCACTAGGGATGATCTGCTCACTTGGTGAATTAGGGATTTCTGACTCAGTTGTACCAAAAGAATTTGCAGATGGAATCCAAATCTTGCCAGATGATGCTGTTCCAGGTGAGGAAGTCTTCTCATATCTAGACTTGGATGATGAAATCATCGAACTTTCCATCACTCCAAACCGTGCAGATGCCCTCTCTATGCGTGGGGTAGCGCACGAAGTAGCCGCTATCTATGACAAGGCAGTCAACTTCAAAGAATTTACTTTAACAGAAACAGACAAAGCCGCATCGGATGCTCTTTCTGTCAGCATTGATACTGATAAGGCTCCTTACTATGCAGCTCGTATCTTGGACAATGTGACCATCGCACCAAGTCCACAATGGTTGCAAAACCTTCTCATGAACGAGGGTATTCGTCCGATTAATAACGTGGTCGACGTGACCAACTACATCCTACTTTACTTTGGTCAGCCTATGCATGCCTTTGACTTGGATACCTTTGAAGGAACTGATATCCATGTACGTGAGGCTCGTGCTGGTGAGAAATTAGTGACCTTGGATGGGGAAGAGCGTGAGTTGGAAACAAATGACCTCGTGATTACTGTTGCTGATAAACCTGTTGCCCTTGCAGGTGTCATGGGCGGACAAGCTACAGAAATCTCTGAAAAGTCTACTCGTGTCGTTCTTGAAGCTGCTGTCTTCAATGGCAAATCTATCCGTAAGACAAGTGGTCGTCTCAACCTTCGTTCTGAATCATCTTCTCGCTTTGAAAAAGGCATCAATGTGGCAACCGTTAATGAAGCCCTTGATGCAGCAGCAAGTATGATTGCAGAATTGGCTGGTGCGACAGTGCGTAAAGGTATCGTTTCAGCAGGCCAGTTGGACACTTCTGATGTAAAAGTTTCATCTACTCTTGCAGACGTTAACCGTGTCCTTGGTACAGAACTTTCCTACGCGGATGTAGAGGATGTCTTCCGTCGTCTTGGATTTGGCCTTTCTGGAAATGCAGAATCCTTTACAGTTAGCGTTCCACGTCGCCGTTGGGATATCACTATCGAAGCAGACCTCTTTGAAGAAATCGCTCGTATCTATGGATATGACCGTTTGCCAACCAGTCTTCCAAAAGACGATGGTACAGCAGGTGAATTAACAGCGACACAAAAATTGCGCCGTCAAGTTCGTACCATTGCAGAAGGGGCAGGCTTAACTGAAATCATCACCTATGCACTGACAACTCCTGAAAAAGCGGTTGAGTTTACCATTCAACCAACTCATTTGACAGAGCTCATGTGGCCAATGACTGTGGATCGATCTGTCCTCCGTCAAAATATGGTTTCAGGTATTTTGGATACCGTTGCCTACAACGTGGCTCGTAAGAACAAAGACTTGGCTCTTTATGAGATTGGAAAAGTCTTTGAACAAACAGGTAATCCAAAAGAAGACTTGCCAAATGAAATCAACAGCTTTGCTTTTGCATTGACAGGTTTAGTAGCTGAAAAAGACTTCCAAACAGCAGCAGTTCCTGTTGACTTCTTCTATGCTAAGGGAATTCTGGAAGCTCTATTTGATCGCTTGGGTCTTGAAGCGACCTATACAGCAACGAAAGAGATTAAGAGTCTTCACCCAGGACGTACAGCTTTGATCTCACTTGGTGATCAAGTAGTTGGTTTCCTCGGTCAAGTGCACCCTGTTACGGCTAAGGCTTACGATATTCCAGAAACTTATGTAGCTGAGCTTAACCTTTCAGCTATTGAAGAAGCCCTTCAACCAGAGGCAGCCTTTGTGGAAATTACTAAATTCCCAGCAGTCAGCCGTGATATCGCACTTCTCCTCAAAGCAGAAGTGACTCACCAAGAGGTGATCGATGCTATTCAAGCTGCGGGAGTAAAACGTTTGACAGACATCAAACTCTTTGACGTCTTCTCCGGTGAAAAACTGGGTATCGGAATGAAGTCAATGGCTTATAGCTTAACCTTCCAAAATCCAGAAGATAGCTTGACAGACGAAGAAGTCGCACGCTATATGGAAAAAATTCAAGCTTCTCTCGAAGAAAAAGTCAATGCAGAAGTGCGTTAACAGTCTAAAATCCATCCTAAGGGATGGATTTTTTAGTACAAAAAATCATCAGCTTTTACCCTGATGATTGATACTCAATGAAAATCAAAGAGCAAACTAGGAAGCTAGCTGCAGGCTGTACTTGAGTACGGCAAGGCGAAGCTGACGAGGTTTGAATAATACTCTTATAAGTAGGCTAGCCATCTATATTTTTGGTCATCCAATCAGCTATGAAATGATAGGTATCATTTCGGTTGATCTCGTTTAGAATTTCGTGACGAGCCTCTTCAACTAAACGAAGGTTTACTTTCGAATGTGAAGCTTTTAGGAGTTTTACAAATCTCTCGATACCTTTACCATTTTCACCTAGAGGGTCTTCTTGTCCCGAAATTACGAGAATGGGGAGTTGGGCTGGAATCTCATCTATCATTTGTTTACTAGCTACTTGATTAGAGAAGTAAAAAATGGATCTGTACATAGGAATAGTAGGAATGAATTGACAGAATGGGTCCTTAAGATAAGCTTGGTTGGATTCTTCATTTTTCGAGAGCCAATCTACAGATGTTTTAGGATTCTTAATACTTCGATTAAAACTATCAGTTGATAGATAAGTCAGAAGTTTACTGCGGTGTTTATTCCCTTTTATAAGTCGGATGCATTCTGTTAGGATGAGAGCGAATTGAGTCAGAAATTGAGGTTGTTGACCAGTTGCCATGATAATCAAGGCATTAATGGGTGGTTTTCGCTTAGCTACATAATAGCGACACATAAGAGAACCCATAGAATGACCTAGAAGGATAATTGGAAGTCCTGGATAGCTTGCTTGAATGAAGGAGGTTACTCGTTCAATATCATCGATAAGTTCTTCGGGAGATTCAGGAAAGACTCCGAGTTGACTTGGATTTTGAGCAGTATAGCCGTGGCCGAGATGATCAAGGCCGATAACAGTAAAGCCTTCGTTATTCATGGCTAGAGCAAATTCTTCATATCGTTCTACGTATTCTACCATGCCATGTACAAGCTGAAGAATGGCTTTTGGTTGTTCAGCTTCCCAAATGATTAAGTTATTGTTGTTTGGCTCGAGTTTAAGTCTTTTTTTCATATCAGATTCCTTGCTTATGATAATCTATAGTCTATCAAAAATATACCATAAAATAGCACGATAAGCTAGACAGGATGATGAAGATTAGTAGTAACAATTCAGGACTGAAAATGAACATTTGAGGACATAGCCAACGGATTTATCAAGAAATGAGTATAATAAATTTATCACTTAAAATCTGGAGGACTAAAATGCTTGGTGATGAGGCAATAAAGTCCTTTTCCAGTAAATATCCTTCTTGAAATCAAGATTTAAAAATGTACATAAATCATTGTAAATGCTATCAAAAAGGAGTATAATGAGTGCAATAAATTTCGGAGGTGGATGATGCTCGAAGTAAGAAATCTAGAGAAAAGTTTTGGGCCTAAGCAAGTTTTGTTTGGTGTTGACTTTCAAGCACGACCAGGGCGTATTTTGGGACTAGTCGGGAAAAATGGAGCTGGGAAAACAACTATTTTTCACAGTATTTTGAAATTTTTAGACTATCAAGGGGAGATTGAGCTTGATGGTCAAGACATTCGTCAGGAGACCTATGCTCGCATTGGTTATCTACCTGAAGAACGCAGTCTTATGCCTAAATTGACAGTCCTTGAACAAGTTCGTTACTTGGCGACCCTAAAAGGCATGGACACCAAGGAAATCAAAGAAAAACTCCCTCAATGGATGGAAAAACTGGAAGTCAAGGGGAAACTGACGGATAAGATCAAAAGTCTCTCAAAAGGAAATCAACAGAAGATTCAGTTGATTATCACTTTGATTCATGAACCAGACTTGATTATCCTAGATGAGCCTTTTAGTGGCTTGGATCCAGTTAATACCGAACTTCTTAAGCGGGTTATCTTGAAAGAAAAAGAACGCGGCGCGACCATTATCTTTTCTGACCATGTCATGACCAATGTCGAAGAACTTTGTGATGATATCCTCATGATTCGTGATGGGCGTGTGGTCTTGCATGGACCGGTTCAAGAGGTTCGCAATCAATACGGGAAAACACGACTTTTTGTTTCTAGTGACCGAAGCAAGGAAGAACTGGAGAGCCTTCCTCATGTCAAACAGGTTAGCTTGACCAAGCAAGGTAGTTGGAAGTTGATTTTAGATGATGAAAGTGCAGGTAGAGAACTCTTCCCAATCTTGACTCAAGGTCAATATATCGCGACTTTTGATCAACAAGCTCCAACAATCGATGAAATCTTTAAACTAGAATCAGGGGTGGAAGTATGAGAAATATGTGGGTTGTAATCAAAGAAACCTATTTACGACATGTCAAGTCGTGGAGTTTCTTCTTTATGGTGATTTCGCCTTTCCTCTTTTTAGGTTTATCTGGAGGAATTGGTGTTCTCCAAGGTTCTTCCTTGGCTCAAAATAGTAAGGTAGCAGTAGTTAGTTCTGTTCCTCTTGTTACAGAAGAACTTAAATCGACCAATGGTCTTAACTTTGACTATAAGGATGAAGCGAGTGCCCAAGAAGCCATCAAGGATGAAAAAATAAAAGGCTATCTGACTATTGACCAAGAGGATAGTGTCCTCAAGGCAGTCTATCATGGTGAAACCTCTCTTGAAAGTGGCATCAAGTTAGCAGTAACGAGTAAGTTAAATGATCTTCAATCCCAACTCAACCGTTCAGAAGCAAATTTGTCTCAGGAACAGGAAAAACGCTTGGCTCAAACGGTTCAATTTACAGAACAGATTGATGAAGCCAAGGAAAATAAAAAGTTGGTTCAAACCTTTGCAGCGGCTGGACTGGGCTTCTTCCTTTATATGATTTTGATTACTTATGCTAGTGTTACTGCTCAGGAAGTAGCCAGCGAGAAAGGAACCAAAATCATGGAAGTGGTCTTCTCAAGCATTCGTGCTAGCCATTATTTCTACGCACGCATGATTGCCCTGCTCCTAGTCATTTTAAGTCATATTGGGATTTATGTCGTTGGTGGTCTTGGAGCTATCTTATTCTTTAAGGATATGCCTTTCTTGGCCCAGTCTGGTCTTCTAAACCACTTGGGAGAAGCCTTCTCGCTTAACACCTTATTATTTATCTTAGTCAGTCTCTTCATGTATGTAGTCTTGGCAGCCTTCTTAGGTTCTATGGTTTCTCGTCCCGAAGATGCAGGAAAGGCCTTGTCTCCGTTGATGATTTTAATAATAGCTGGTTTTGTTGGCGTTACTGCACTAGGAGCTGCAGGAGACAATTTGATTTTGAAAATCGGTTCTTATATTCCTTTCATTTCGACCTTCTTTATGCCTTTTAGAGCTATCAATGGCTATGCAAATGGTTTGGAAGCTTGGATTTCACTTTTGATTACGATTGCTTTTGCGGTGACTGCAACCATCTTTATCGGACGGATGTATGCTAGTCTGGTCCTTCAAACGGATGATTTAGGTATTTGGAAAACCTTTAAACGAGCTTTAAGCTACAAATAAAGTATTGGACCTGTGAGTGTATCTCTCAGGTCTTTCAATTAGCTGAAATATTTCACATTTATTTCTTCTAAACCTTTGACTAATAAGGAAAATTATCGTACAATAAAGAGTACATGATAAAATGAGATCAGAGTTTATCCACTCTGGCAATAGTAGTAATAATTGAGGAGAAACGCTTTGGAATTAGAAGTATTTGCTGGGCAAGAAAAAAGTGAACTATCTATGATTGAGGTGGCTCGTGCCATCTTAGAACTTCGTGGTCGTGATAATGAGATGCATTTTAGTGATTTGGTTAATGAAATCCAAAACTATCTCGGTACCTCTAACAGCGATATTCGTGAAGCTTTGCCTTTGTTCTATACAGAGTTGAACTTTGACGGAAGCTTTATCTCTCTTGGAGATAATAAATGGGGCCTTCGTTCATGGTATGGAGTGGACGAAATCGATGAGGAAATCATTGCTCTTGAAGAAAGTGACGATGAAGAGGTCGCACCTAAACCTAAGAAAAAACGTGTTAATGCCTTCATGGACGGAGATGCAGATGCCATTGATTATGATGCAGATGATCCTGAAGATGAGGATGCTTACGAAGAAGATCCAGCCCTTTCTTATGACGATGAAAATCCAGACGATGAGAAGAATGAAGTTGAAGCCTATGATGCTGAAATCAACGAAATCGCACCAGATGATCTAGATGAAGAAGTCGATCTTAATGAAGAAGACGACGAAGACTCTGAAGAAGAGGAAGAATAAAAATAAAAAGGAGTTGGAGCTGGAATCGGTCTATCAAGTTTCGATTTCCTAGTCCAGCTTTTTTGTATTAGTCTGAATTAGTTTTGTAAGCTGGAATGCGCCAAGTCAACGATTTGTTCTATTTGACAAATGGTTCATTTTGAGGTAATATATTGTTCGGGCACCTCTTTTTGAGGTCGGAGCTTCCTAGTTACTAGGGAGCTATTTTTGTTTTTCCAGGAAAATTATCATACTGGATTGTAGTTGTCGATGAAGGTTTTGTTTTCTTAGTTCCCCTCTAGTGAACAAGGCCTTGAGCATTTTAGAAAGAGGAATCTATGTCTACGAAATATATTTTTGTCACTGGTGGTGTGGTGTCGTCTATTGGAAAAGGGATCGTTGCAGCGAGTCTAGGACGACTGTTGAAAAATCGTGGTTTGAAGGTGACCATTCAAAAATTTGACCCTTATATCAATATCGACCCAGGAACCATGAGTCCTTACCAGCACGGGGAAGTCTTTGTTACTGATGATGGGGCTGAGACAGATTTGGACTTGGGTCACTATGAACGTTTTATCGATATCAACCTCAACAAATACTCAAACGTGACAACTGGTAAAATCTACAGTGAAGTTCTTCGTAAGGAACGTCGTGGAGAGTACCTCGGTGCAACTGTCCAAGTCATTCCTCATATTACAGATGCCTTGAAAGAAAAAATCAAGCGTGCTGCCCTAACGACTGACTCTGATGTTATTATTACAGAGGTTGGGGGAACAGTCGGCGATATTGAGTCCCTTCCATTCTTAGAGGCGCTTCGTCAGATGAAGTCTGATGTCGGAGCAGAAAATGTCATGTATATCCATACAACCTTGCTTCCTTACCTCAAGGCAGCTGGTGAAATGAAAACCAAACCAACTCAACACTCTGTCAAAGAATTGCGTGGTTTGGGAATCCAGCCAAATATGTTGGTCATTCGTACAGAAAAACCAGCAGGACAAGGGATTAAAAACAAACTAGCCCAGTTCTGTGATGTGGCGCCAGAAGCAGTTATTGAGTCCTTAGACGTAGATCATCTTTACCAAATTCCACTTAATCTGCAAGCACAAGGCATGGATCAAATCGTCTGTGACCATTTGAAGATTGATGCACCGGCAGCAGATATGACAGAGTGGTCAGCTATGGTTGATAAGGTTATGAATCTAAAAAAACAAGTCAAAATTGCTCTTGTTGGTAAGTATGTCGAGTTGCAAGATGCCTACATTTCTGTCGTAGAGGCTTTGAAACACTCTGGTTATGCCAATGATGCAGAAGTGAAGATTGATTGGGTCAATGCTAACGATGTGACAGCTGACAATGTTGCAGAACTTCTATCTGACTCTGACGGAATCATCGTTCCAGGTGGTTTTGGCCAACGTGGAACAGAAGGTAAGATTGAAGCCATTCGCTATGCGCGTGAAAATGATGTACCAATGCTGGGAGTCTGCTTGGGAATGCAATTGACTTGTATTGAGTTTGCCCGTCATGTCTTAGGTCTTGAAGGTGCCAATTCTGCAGAGCTAAATCCTGATACCAAATACCCTATCATCGATATCATGCGTGATCAGATTGATGTTGAGGACATGGGTGGTACCCTTCGTTTGGGACTTTATCCTTCTAAGTTAAAACGTGGCTCTAAGGCAGCTGCCGCTTATCATAACAAAGAGGTGGTACAACGCCGTCACCGTCACCGTTATGAGTTTAACAATGCCTTCCGTGAACAGTTTGAAGGAGCAGGTTTTGTCTTTTCAGGCGTTTCACCAGACAACCGCTTGGTCGAAATTGTTGAGATTCCAGAAAACAAATTCTTTGTGGCTTGTCAGTACCATCCAGAGCTATCAAGCCGTCCAAACCGCCCAGAAGAACTCTACACTGCTTTTGTAACAGCAGCGGTTGAAAATAGTAAATAGTCATGATTAAACCTTTGAGAGTCATCTCAGAGGTTTTTCCTATCTAAATTTAGATATCTTTTGTCAAAAAAACAACATAGTGATATAATTAACATAAAAAAACAGGAGGAAATCCCATGAAAAAAATCACACTATTTAGTTTGTCTCTAGCAGGTCTAGCTTTATTAGCTTTCCCTCATTCAGGAAAGGCCTTCGAATTGGAAGAAGAATGGGTTATCAAGGGTGGTGTTCAATATCAAGATGGCAAAATTCTCCGATTTAATAATGGCCATGAAGTAGATATCAAAGTATCAGACTTGGCTAGCAACGAGAAAATCGAGTGGAAAGTTACTTTAAATGGTCAAGATCAAACTGTAAATTTCCTAGCTCAAGAGAAAAACAAGTCTATGGTCGGTACAGAGGGGCGTTACCTGAATTTCTATGTTCCATATGGCTATAGAGGAGATATCAAGGTAGAAGCCAAGAGCGGAAATGAAGTAAAGACCTGGTCCACTAAAGTGGTAGATGACGTATATAATGGTGGAAAGAGTGGCTACTACCATATTAAAGAATCAAATGATCAATACACCTACCTTGATACTAAATGGGACTATCAAACCAAGACCTACACAGCTACCTTACCAGAAACTGTCAATGGTCAAAAAGTCTATGCTTGGGAAGACTATGACAATGGTGAGTTAAAACTTACAAAACCAGAATCTATCAGTCATTACTACAAGGGTGGGGGATCTTTCCAAGAACTTTATCCAATTGTAAAAGCAGAAAGCTGGTTAAAATCACATCAGAACTGGTATTATCAAAAACAAGGTCAATTAGTTCAAAATGCTTGGGTTAAGGACAATGGAAACTGGTACTTTATGAATGACAAAGGAGTTATGTTTAATCAAACATGGCTCTATCAAGGTGACAGTTGGTATGCCTTTAAGTCATCAGGAGCCATGATTTCAGCTGATTGGTTATATGATAATGGGTCTTGGTATTACCTGAAAGATTCAGGTTCAATGGCAACAGGCTGGCTTAAAGATGGTAGCACTTGGTATTACCTAAACAAGTCAGGTTCAATGGCGACAGGCTGGGTGAAAGATAATGGCTCATGGTATTATCTAAAAGATTCAGGTGCAATGGCAACAGGCTGGATCAAAGACAATGGTAAGTGGTACTATCTGGCTTCATCTGGTAAAATGCTTCGCAATACATACACACCAGACGGCTACTATGTAGATGGCAGCGGTGCTTGGAAATAATCATGAAACAGAGAAAGTCTACTGAGAAGGTAGATTTTCTTTTTTTCATTTTCATAATTATGAAAATCTGGAAAAAGGACACTATTTTTGATAAGATAGAGTTATGGATTTCGAAAAAATTGAACAAGCATATACTTATTTACTAGAAAACGTCCAAATCATTCAAAACGATTTGGCGACAAATTTTTACGATGCCTTGATTGAACAAAATGGGATATACCTAGATGGTCAAACCAATTTGGAGCAAGTCAAAAAAAATAATCAGGCCCTGAAACGCTTGGCACTTCGAAAAGAGGAGTGGCTACGGACCTACCAATTTCTATTGATGAAAGCTTCGCAAACAGAACCTCTTCAGGCTAATCACCAGTTTACACCAGACGCGATTGGTCACTTGATGATTTTTATCATCGAGCAGCTTTGGCCAACTGAAGCCTTTAGTCTGTTAGAATTGGGTTCTGGGATGGGAATTCTGGGTGCTAATTTCTTGACATCTATGAACAAAAAAGTAGACTATCTAGGGATTGAGATTGATGATCTCTTGATTGATCTGGCGGCAAGTATGGCAGAAGTCATGGATCTTCAAGCAGCCTTTGTACAGGGTGATGCTGTGCGGCCACAGGTCCTCAAAGAAAGTGATATCATTGTGAGTGACCTACCGATTGGCTACTATCCAGATGATCAAATAGCCGCACGTTACCAAGTGGCAGCTAAGGATGAACACACTTACGCTCACCATTTGATGATGGAGCAATCTCTCAAGTATCTTAAGACAGGAGGCTATGCGATTTTCCTTGCGCCGAGCAATCTCTTGACGAGTCCTCAAAGTGACCTCCTGAAAACATGGTTAACTGAACAGGCTCAGCTAGTGGCTATGGTAACTTTGCCAGAGGATCTATTTGCTCAAGGAGCCCAGTCCAAGACCATTTTTGTTCTACAAAAGAAGCTAGCGCAGGATATCGAGCCATTTGTTTATCCACTTGCCAGTCTTCGGGACCCTGAAATTTTGATGGAATTTAAGGAAAATTTTCAAAATTGGGTTCAAGAACATGAAATCTAGTATAAATTTTGATATAATAGTTGTAAACGCTTAAAAAGGGGAATAAATTATGACAAAAACCATTGCAATTAACGCTGGGAGTTCTAGCTTAAAATGGCAACTGTACCAAATGCCAGAAGAAAAGGTACTTGCAAAAGGTTTGATTGAGCGGATTGGATTGAAGGATTCAGTTTCCACAGTTAAGTTTGATGGTCGTTCAGAGCAGCAAGTTCTTGATATTGAAAACCATACCTTGGCTGTAAAAATCTTGCTTGATGACTTGATTCGTTTTGAAATTATTAAAGCTTATGATGAAATTACTGGTGTTGGACACCGTGTTGTTGCAGGTGGAGAATACTTCAAAGAGTCTACAGTTGTTGAAGGGGATGTTCTAGAAAAAATCGAAGAACTAGGTCTTCTAGCTCCATTGCACAACCCTGCCAATGCAGCTGGTATTCGTGCCTTCAAAGAATTGTTGCCAGATATTACAAGTGTAGCAGTCTTTGATACATCATTCCATACAACAATGCCAGAAAAAGCCTACCGCTATCCATTACCAACTAAGTATTATACAGAAAACAAAGTTCGTAAATATGGAGCCCACGGTACAAGCCACCAGTATGTTGCCCAAGAAGCGGCGAAACTCTTGGGACGTCCACTTGAAGAGTTGAAATTGATTACTTGCCATATCGGTAATGGTGCTTCTATCACTGCCGTTAAGGGCGGTCAATCAATCGATACCTCTATGGGATTCACTCCGCTTGCTGGAGTGATGATGGGAACTAGAACTGGGGACATCGATCCTGCTATCATTCCTTACTTGATGGAACATACAGAAGACTTCAAGACTCCAGATGATATTAGCCGTATTCTAAACCGTGAATCTGGTTTGCAAGCTGTATCTGGTCAATCTAGCGATATGCGTGACGTTGAAGCAGCAATGGAAGCAGGCGATCCTGATGCAACATTGGCTCTTGAAATGTACGTTGACCGTATCCAGAAACACATCGGACAATACTTGGCTGTCCTAAACGGAGCAGATGCTATTATCTTCACCGCAGGAGTTGGTGAAAATGCTGCTCTTGTCCGTGAGAAAGTCATTACTGGTATCTCTTGGTTCGGATGTGATGTCGATCCAGAGAAAAATGTCTTTGGTGTGACTGGAGATATCTCAACTGACGCAGCAAAAATTCGTGTACTTGTCATCCCAACTGATGAAGAGCTTGTCATTGCTCGTGACGTTGAACGTTTGAAAAAATAAAAGATAAGAAAATCGACCTCTCTTTAAGGAAGGTCGATTTTTATGTTGTTAACGAGTACTTACCATTTGGTTAGGGAAACTTCACCGCTATGGAGCCATATTTTTTCACCCGTCGGTAATTCTATCTGCAGTTGTCCATGGTCAGAAATTTCACATGCTCTACCAGAAATAATCTCTGAATCTTGCTTAAAAGAAATCTCTTTTCCTAAAACGATGGAGCGTTCTTTATAGAGATAGAGGAGTTCATCGGCTTCTGTTTCATAGAAACATTTCCAGATTTCAGCAATCAATTCATTGCGAGTAATGGGAGTATGTTGAGAAAATAAGCTTCCAGCTTTAGTTTGTAGATTCTTGGGAAATTCAGCGATAGAAAAGTTGATCCCGACCCCAATGATAACATCTGTAACGAGTCCAGTTTCGACAGAAGTGATGGCTTCGGTTAGAATACCGGCTATTTTTTTCTGATTTAGGTATAAATCATTTACCCATTTGATATCTAAATCAATTAGACAAAGGTTTTTAACAGCCTTATAAATTGCGGCTGCAGTCAGGAGTGTATAAGCTGGTAGATCTAGATAAGAGAGATTGGGCTTGAGGTGGAGAGACATGTAAATCCCACCTTGTTCTGGAGAATAGTAGGGGCGTTGAAATCGACCACGTCCCATAGTTTGGCCTGTTGATAGGTAGAGTGTGTCTCCTTTGGCACCAGCTTCCATGGCCTCCTTGGCATCACTCTGGGTTGATTTGGTGATAGGTTTAAATTGAACTGAGATTGGGCTGTTAGCTTCTATTTCTTGAGGTAAGATTAGATCACCGTGAAGAAGTTTGTAGCCACGGTTTTTGATGCTGTCAATTTCTAAACCTTCCTGCTGGAGGCGTTGGATAGCCTTCCAAACAGAGGTGCGAGAGAGGTTTAATATTTCAGCGATTTTCTCTCCGCTTAAATAATCTGTTTCATGAGCTAAGATTTTGTAAACTTCTTGGTAGGATTTCATACTAGGTCCTTTCTGGAACAACTAGATTTATTGTACCATATTTTTAAAAAAGGATGCGCGCTTTGAGAGATATCTTAGCTCGCTATAAAATTTTACCTAGTTTTAGTCAGGATGACATGGACAAAGTGGTTTTCAAATCATTTGAAAAATGGTAAAATGTTTTAATAGTTTATTTATCTGAGCTTTATAGCGCAGAGAGAAAGGATCTGTTGTGAAATCAATAGGTATCATTGAAAAATTGAAAGGCTTATCCAAGCAAGAGCTAGTCTTACTAGCTGTTATTCTAAGTATTTTCTTGCCTTTTTATATTTTCGTTATTATTTTTATCGCCTACTTAATAGGTCTAATATTTACAGGAGAGATGAAGGGGATATTAAAACGATTATCCCACCATTCTATCTTACTTTTATTTATCGGCTATAGTGGTGTTATCTCTCTTTTAGCTCAAAATGTGATGGGGATGGTTTCCACTTTAGGAATGTTCCTTTTTGCAATTTTCTTTTATTATTACCAAGCCCATTTAACCCCTAAGTTTTTCAGATTGGTATTGCAATCGGTTATGTCGCTTAGTGTGCTAGCATCAGTTTTTGCAGCCTTAGAGCACTTTCAGATTGTAAAGAAATTTGATTATACTTTCTTATCACCTAAGATGCAGGTCTGGCATCAGAACCGTGCAGAGGTAGCCTTCTTTAATCCTAATTATTATGGGATTATCTGTTGCTTCTGTATTATGATTGGATTTTACCTAATTAGTACGACTAGATTGAGATGGTTGAGAATTTTCTCTCTCATTGCAATCTTTGCGAATTTGTTTGGCTTGAATTTCACCCAAAATAGAACAGCTTTTCCAGCTATTATCTTTGGTGCGATTATTTATCTTTTCACAACCATTAAGAACTGGCGTGCCTTCTGGCTCAGTATCGGAGTATTTGGTGTTGGTCTAGCCTTTCTCTTCTCGAGCGATTTGGGAGTTCGAATGGGGACGCTCGATTCGTCTATGGAAGAACGAGTGTCGATCTGGAATGCTGGTATGACCTTATTCAAACAAAATCCCTTCTGGGGCGAAGGTCCACTAACTTATATGCACTCTTATCCTCGTATTTTTGCTCCTTATCACGAACATGCTCATAGTATATACATTGATACGATATTGAGTTACGGTGTGGTTGGAACGGTATTGTTAGGAATAGCTTCTTCTGGTCCAATTCGAATGTTGATTGATATGAGTCAGGAGCCGAGCAAGCGTCCAATTGTTGGTCTTTATCTTTCATTCTTAACAGTAGTTGCTGTGCATGGAATTTTTGATTTGGCCCTCTTTTGGATTCAATCCTCCTTCATCTTCCTTTTGGTAATGTGTAGTTTACCATTAAAACATAGTATGATTGGAGAATTTGTTGAATAAATTAAAAGATAGTAGAAATGAGATTTTCTACTATCTTTTTTATTATTGAATAGCTTGAAGTAAATCTTCAGCTTGTTTTTCTAGAGAAGCAGCAACGCTATCTTCAAGGACTAGTTTACTATCTGCCCAAGCAGAATCATTGACATGAGCTGCGGTAAAATCGCCAACGACTTGTGTACGGATAAATGGTAGAAGGTCTTTGTAGATTGCAAAGAGTTGATCGTGTCCGGCATTTGCTACAGAAGATACAGTTACAATCTTATCTTGAAGTGCAGAAGCTCCACGAGTGTCAGACAAGTCAATAGCACGTGAAAGCCAATCAAGCAAGTTTTTCACTGTTCCAGGAATTGAGAAGTTATAGACTGGAGAGAAAATCCAAATAGCATCCGCAGCTTGAACTGCTTCACGAGCAGCTGCAACAGTAGGAAGTGTTGGAACTTCAAGATCTTGGCTAAAGAGAGGAATTGCAGAGTAGTCAAGATAGCTAACTTCAGCCTTGCCTGCAAGGACTTTTTCAGCTTCTAGTGCCATTTGATGGTTGAAAGAACCTTCACGAAGTGAGCCAACAATAAATAATACTTTTTTAGACATAGGGAGTCTCCTTTAAATTTCAATCTTTTAATCAGAATCACTCTGTTGTTATAATATATGTTACAACACGATAAAATCATTTGCAAGGGATATGCTCAGAAAATAAAATCAATAGAATCTAAGTTTTTAATTAAAAATGAAGACCATAGAAAAGTCTATAAAAACACGGCTTGAAGTTATGTAATGATATCCTAAAAACGTATTGAAAATCCAGATTCCTCCCCTAACTTCACTTGTAATTCACTAGGATAGATGGTAAAATAGACGAGTGAAAAAGAGACAGAAAAAAGAAAAAAATTCCCTATTATTTCAGTACATTATTGGTATAACTTTGTTAACTCTAGTCATCACTTCTTCCTTTCTCTACTTGGTATGGCTCAGCATGAAGCCTTATCAAACTGCAAAGGTTGAAGGTGAGAGACTCGCTAAGCAGTATGCAAATCTAGAAACGGTTAGCCAGATTGATATCTTCAATGGTTTAGAAAGCTATTATAGTGTTCTTGGCCAAGATAAGAACCAGAAACCAGTTGCTGTCTTAATAGAGAAAAGTAGCAACAATATTTACGTATATCAACTAGAAAATGGTACTTCTCGAGAAAAAGCAGAAGCAGTTGTCAGAGAAAAAGGAGCAACTGAGATCGACAAGATTACCTTCGGACGGTACGCTGAAAAGCCTGTCTGGGAAATCAAGTCTGGAGGAGACTATTATCTAGTAGATTTTGAATCTGGCGCCTTAGTCGAAAAGGAGAAACAATGAAATTATCCAAACGTGTCTTAGAGATGGAAGAAAGCGTTACTCTGGCTAGTGATGCAAGAGCAAAGAAGTTAAAAGCTGAAGGAAAAGACGTTCTTTTCTTGACTTTAGGTCAGCCCGATTTTCATACTCCTGAAAATATTCAGGATGCTGCGGTTGCAGCCATTCGAGATGGTCGCGCGTCTTTCTATACGGTAGCTTCAGGTTTGCCTGAGTTAAAAGCAGCAGTCAATACCTATTTTGAACGTTACTATGGGTATTCTGTATCAGCTAACGAGGTGACTTTTGCGACTGGTGCCAAGTTTTCCCTTTATACTTTCTTTATGGCTGTTATCAACCCTGGAGATGAGGTAATCATTCCTACTCCTTACTGGGTCAGCTATGGGGATCAGGTTAAGATGGCAGAAGGTCTTCCAGTATTTGTCCAAGCCAAGGAAGACAATCACTTTAAAGTAACTGTGGAGCAATTAGAAGCTGTTCGCACAGGTAAGACCAAAGTCTTGGTTCTTAACTCACCATCTAATCCTACCGGTATGATCTATTCTCGTGAGGAACTCTTGGCCATCGGAAATTGGGCTGTTGAACATGATATTCTCATCCTGGCCGATGATATTTATGGTCGTTTGGTTTATAATGGGAACGAATTTGTTCCAATCTCTAGTCTGTCAGAAGCTATTCGCAAACAAACTATTGTCATCAATGGAGTGTCTAAGGCCTACGCTATGACAGGATGGCGTGTTGGTTATGCAGTAGGTGATCCAGAAATTATTGCTGCTATGAGTAAACTAACAGGTCAAACAACTTCTAACCTAACCGCTGTTTCACAATACGCAACAATCGAGGCCTTAACTGGTCCACAAGACTCCGTAGAAACCATGCGTCAGGCTTTCGAGGAACGTCTCAATACCATTTATCCACTCTTGTGCCAAGTCCCTGGCTTTGAAGTAGTCAAACCGCAAGGAGCTTTCTATCTCTTCCCAAATGTCAAAAAAGCTATGGAGATGAAAGGCTATACAGATGTAACAGAATTTACAACGGCTATTCTTGAGGAAGTTGGTCTGGCCTTGATTACAGGAGCAGGATTTGGAGCACCAGAGAATGTCCGTCTCAGCTATGCGACAGACCTAGATACACTCAAAGAAGCTATTCGTCGCTTGCACCAATTTATGGAAAAATAAAAATAAGATCTTCGTCGTCTTGACGGAGATTTTTTTGGATATAACCTGAGATTTTTCTCTGATAGAATCTAGCTATCAGGCATTATTTGTGGTACAATAGTGGGTAATAATGTCTTTGGACAAGTTAAACAAAAAAAGGAAGATAAAACATGACAAAACGTGTAACAATTATCGAAGTAAAAGACTACGTTGGTCAAGAAGTCACTATTGGTGCTTGGGTTGCTAACAAGTCAGGAAAAGGGAAAATTGCCTTCTTGCAATTGCGTGACGGAACTGCCTTCTTCCAAGGTGTGGCTTTCAAACCAAACTTTATTGAGAAATTTGGTGAAGAAGTAGGACTTGAGAAGTTTGATGTCATCAAACGCTTGAGCCAAGAAACTTCTGTTTATGTGACAGGAATTGTCAAAGAAGACGAACGTTCTAAGTTTGGTTATGAGCTCGATATTACAGACATCGAAGTGATTGGTGAATCTCAAGACTACCCAATCACACCAAAAGAACACGGAACAGATTTCTTGATGGATAACCGCCACTTGTGGCTGCGTTCACGCAAACAAGTCGCTGTGATGCAAATCCGTAACGCCATTATCTATGCAACTTATGAGTTTTTTGATAAGAACGGCTTCATCAAATTTGATAGTCCAATCTTGTCTGGTAACGCTGCCGAAGATTCTACAGAATTGTTTGAGACAGACTACTTTGGGACTCCAGCATACTTGAGCCAATCTGGTCAGCTTTATCTTGAAGCTGGTGCTATGGCCCTTGGACGTGTATTCGACTTTGGACCTGTATTCCGTGCGGAAAAATCTAAGACTCGCCGTCACTTGACTGAGTTCTGGATGATGGATGCGGAGTACTCATACTTGACACATGATGAGTCACTTGACTTGCAAGAAGCTTATGTTAAAGCTCTGCTCCAAGGCGTTCTAGATCGTGCTCCTCAAGCCTTGGAAACCTTGGAACGTGATACAGAGCTCTTGAAACGCTACATTGCAGAGCCATTTAAACGCATCACTTATGATGAAGCCATTGACCTCTTGCAAGAGCATGAAAATGATGAAGACGCTGACTATGAACATCTCGAGCATGGAGATGACTTTGGTTCTCCACACGAAACTTGGATTTCAAACCACTTTGGTGTGCCAACTTTCGTGATTAACTACCCAGCAGCTATCAAAGCTTTCTACATGAAACCAGTTCCTGGTAACCCAGATCGCGTGCTTTGTGCAGACTTGCTCGCACCAGAAGGTTACGGAGAAATCATTGGTGGTTCAATGCGTGAGGAAGACTACGATGCCCTTGTAGCGAAGATGGAATCACTTGGTATGGATCGTACAGAGTACGAATTCTACCTTGACCTTCGTAAATACGGTACCGTACCACACGGTGGATTTGGTATCGGTATTGAGCGTATGGTTACCTTCGCAGCAGGTACAAAACACATCCGTGAAGCTATTCCATTCCCACGTATGTTGCACCGTATCAAACCTTAATAACCATAAAAACGCCAGTTGGCGTTTTTACTTTTAATGTAATCATTCTATAGATTCATGAATGCACAATAGCTTATTTGCCCAAAGTATCATCCTGTGGTACAATAGCAAGAAGAAAAGGAGAAGAGGATGATTGATGTAGAAGAAATTCTAAGCAAGATGAATCCCAATCAAAAGATCAACTATGACCGTGTCATGCAAAAGATGGTCCAAGTTTGGGAAAAAAATGAAGAGAGACCAACTATTCTTATGCACGTCTGTTGTGCTCCCTGTAGCACCTACACACTAGAGTACTTGACCAAGTATGCAGATGTGACTATTTATTTTGCAAATTCAAATATCCATCCCAAAGCAGAGTATCATAAGCGTGCCTATGTGACCAAAAAATTTGTTAGTGATTTCAATGAGCGAACTGGCAACAAGGTCCAATACCTGGAAGCACCATACGAACCTAATGAATATCGTAAACTGGTCCGTGGTTTGGAAGAAGAACCCGAAGGTGGCGACCGCTGCAAGGTTTGTTTTGACTATCGCTTGGACAAGACAGCGCAGGTGGCAATGGACTTAGGATTTGACTACTTTGGTTCGGCCCTGACGATCAGCCCTCATAAAAACTCGCAAACCATCAACAGTATTGGAATTGATGTGCAAAAAATCTACACTACTCATTATCTTCCGAGTGACTTTAAGAAAAATCAAGGCTACAAACGATCTGTAGAAATGTGTGAAGAGTATGATATCTATCGCCAATGCTACTGTGGCTGTGTTTATGCCGCTCAAGCCCAGAATATTGATTTGGTACAGGTCAAGAAGGATGCAACAGCCTTTATGGTAGATAAGGATATTGAGAAAGATTATTCTCACATTAAATTTACCGTTACGAAATTAGACATTTAAAGGAAAACCTGCCGCAAGGCAGGTTTTTTCTCATAAAAAAGGTCAGGATTTTAATCCTGACCTTTGACAACTTTACCGATTCTTTAGTTCTACGTAGCGTTTGTACCAAATGTTGACATAGGCTTCTGAGAAGGGACCTCGTTCATTGTTAATCCAATCAACAAGAATCTTAACATGCTCTTTCAAAATATAGTCTAAATCATCAGGATAATTCATCTTGCGCTTGTGACGTTCATACTCTTCGACGTCCAAAAGGCGTTTCTCACCATCTGTAAAAACTTTAACATCCAAATCATAGTCGATGTATTTTAAAGCTTCTTCGTCCAGATAATAAGGGCTAGCCATGTTGCAGTAGTAGGAAATCCCATTATCACGGATCATGGCAATGATATTAAACCAATATTTTTTGTGAAAGTAAACAATAGCCGGTTCTCGAGTTACCCAACGACGACCGTCACTTTCGGTAACAAGTGTGTGGTCGTTGACGCCGATAATAGCGTTCTCTGTTGTTTTTAGTACCATGGTGTCTCGCCAAGTACGGTGAAGACTCCCATCATGCTTATAACTTTGAATTGTAATAAAGTCGCCTTCTTTTGGAAGTTTCATAACTAACCAACTTTCTACAATTTATAAGTTTATCGTTTACTATTGTATCACATTTTTGTTTAAAGTTCTTAGTTTTTTTATGAAAAAGTTAAAGATATTCTCTGAGAGCGCTAGCTATATCCGAAAAATCGTAGCCTTTTCGTGCTAAAACTTGGGTCAAACGCTGTTTAAGTTCGTATCCTTCATACTTTCGTGAGTATTTTGGGTATTGTTTATCGAGCTCTTTAAAAATTAGCTCCTGAACAGTTTCTTCATCGACCTGGCTATCCAGTTGATCAAAGGCAGTTTTGGCTTCCGAGTAGGAAAAACCTTTGTTGGTCAGACTTTGGATAATCTTATCTTGTAGAGCACGGGCAGGTAACTTGCCCTGATATTTTTTCAGTAGTTTTTCGGCTGTACGCTCTGCGACTTCCATCATGTCAAATTCTTGTAAGACTTCTTGGATAATGGATTTGGTAACACCCTTTTGAGAGATTTTCTGTATCAATAGATAGCTTCCCTTGTCACCAGATAGCTGATTGGAATTGATGATCGCATAGGCATACTGACGGTCATTGATCCAGTTGTCATCCTTGAGGTCTTGGATGACTTGTGGTATGATTTTCTCATCAATCTCATGTTTAACTAAATAGTCTCTGACTTCTTTTTCAGTACGGGCCTTGAAGGATAAGTGGTAGAGGGCCAGATTTTTTCCGTAGGAAAATTGTGCGAAGGTCTGAATTTCTGCAAACTCTTGAGGACTAATTTCCTTATCCTTGGTCAACATAAAGCGAACAATGGTATCCTCGGTAATATAGCAGGTTTGGTCGCTATCAAGTTCTAACAGATAGAGACGTTTTTTCTTTTCTAATTTTGTGATTTTCATGGTTTTCCTTTTATCCAAACGCTTCAAAGGCAGCAACGAGTCGAAGTTTATTTACATCGACCTGTTCTCTCCCATAATAGTCAAGAAATAGTTCAGCGTATTTAGGGTCATGTAGGTTATAGTTGAGGGACCAAATTGCCCAAAAGAGATCGATATGTCGGTCACTGAAATCAGCTAAGCCAAGGTCAATAAAGCAAGAGAAGTGGTCAGCCTCTTTTAGAATAAAGTTCGGTAGACAGGCATCCCCGTGAATAAAGGCATCTGTCTTTAAAAGGTGCCCTTGTTCTCGAATGAGCTGGAAGGCCTCTTCACGGCTGCTAATCTGGAATTGGGGTAGGAGAGCCTTGGCATAGAACTCCCCTTTTTCATAGTTTTTAAAGGCTCTGTCTTTATAAGTCTGTAAATGATTATCTGATGGAAAATTTTTCGGATAAAAGCTGTGAAGTTTTTTAAGAGCCTCGGCCAAGGTTCGGCAGATTTTTTCTGGCTGGTCTAAAAAAGCGAGAGTATCATGACCAATAGCCTCATTCGTCAGAAGGTAGTCTTTATCTGTAGATAGATAGTGGATGACTGGAGTTCCTATTCCCTCTTGTTCAAACCAACTTGCAATTCTAGCTTCTCGCTCTAATCTTCCCTTTTGATCTATTTTCAAATAGTAACCTGAATCAAGATAGAGAACCCTTACGCCTGAATGAGAAGAGCTGTCAGCAAGAGTTGCTCCCTCTATATAAGTTCGTAATTGCTCAGGAAAATCCAATGGGGAAAAATGAGATATCTTTGTATTCATGGTTTTATTGTAACATATTCTTAAACATTGAGAAACTACGTGGTATAATAGACTTATGAGTCTTAAAGTCAAACAAAAAATTCCATTAAAAATTAAGCGTATGGGGATTAACGGGGAAGGTATCGGATTTTTCCAGAAAACCCTTGTTTTTGTTCCTGGAGCCCTCAAGGGAGAAGATATCTATTGTCAGGTGACTTCTGTCAAGCGTAACTATGCTGAGGCTAAACTCCTTGAGGTCAATAAAAAATCTAAGTTTCGAGTGGTCCCAGACTGCACCATTTATAATGAGTGTGGAGGCTGTCAAATCATGCACCTGCATTATGACAAGCAGCTGGAGTTCAAGACGGATCTTCTCCATCAAGCTCTGAAAAAATTTGCACCTGCTGGTTATGAAAACTATGAAATTAGACCAACTATTGGCATGCAAGAACCCAAATATTATCGAGCTAAACTACAATTCCAAACTCGAAAGTTCAAAGGTCAAGTCAAGGCAGGTTTGTATGCTCAAAATTCGCATTATCTAGTTGAATTAAAAGACTGCCTGGTTCAAGACAAGGAGACACAAGCTATTGCCAACCGCATTGCTGAGCTCTTGACCTACCATCAAATTCCGATTACAGATGAACGGAAAATTCTTGGAGTTCGGACCATCATGGTACGTCGAGCACGGAAAACTGGTCAAGTCCAGATTATCATCGTAACCAATCGTCAATTGAACCTGACTCAATTTGTGAAAGACCTAGTCAAGGATTATCCTGAAGTGGTGGCTGTAGCTGTCAATACCAACACGGCTAAAACTTCTGAGATTTATGGGGACAAGACAGAGATTATTTGGGGACAGGATAGTATTCGTGAGGGTGTATTAGACTATGAGTTTTCTCTCTCACCACGAGCTTTTTACCAACTCAATCCTGAACAGACTGAAATTCTCTATAGTGAAGCCGTTAAGGCCTTGGACGTAAATGAGAATGACCATCTGATTGATGCCTATTGTGGTGTTGGAACCATTGGTTTTGCCTTTGCTAAAAAAGTTAAAAGTCTGAGGGGGATGGATATTATTCCAGAAGCTATTGAGGATGCCAAAGAAAATGCCAAGCGCATGGGTTATACCAATACTCACTATGAGGCTGGAACTGCAGAAGAAATCATCCCTCGTTGGTACAAGGAAGGCTATCGTGCCGATGCCTTGATTGTAGACCCGCCACGTACTGGTTTAGATGACAAGCTCTTGGATACCATCGTTAAATACGCTCCTGAAAAGATGGTCTACATTTCCTGCAATGTATCTACCCTGGCGCGTGATTTAGTCCGCTTGGTTGAAGTCTATGACCTGCATTATATCCAGTCAGTTGATATGTTTCCGCACACGGCTAGGACAGAAGCAGTGGTTAAATTAACTAGGAGAAAGCCAGACTCTAAATAGAATTGACGACTGGAAAGTATTTGAAAAGAAGACTTCTAGTTACAGAGTAAGATTTGCAAGCTCCCTCTATTTATGATAAAATAAGTAGAAAATAAAATGAAAAAAGAGGTATGTGAAATGTCACGTAAACCATTTATCGCTGGTAACTGGAAAATGAACAAAAACCCAGAAGAAGCAAAAGCATTTGTTGAAGCAGTAGCATCAAAACTTCCTTCATCAGACCTTGTTGAAGCTGGTATCGCAGTTCCTGCTCTTGACTTGACAACTGTTCTTGCTGCTGCTAAAGGTTCAAACCTTAAAGTTGCTGCTCAAAACTGCTACTTTGAAAATGCTGGTGCTTTCACTGGTGAAACTAGCCCACAAGTTTTGAAAGAAATCGGTACTGACTATGTTGTGATCGGTCACTCAGAGCGTCGTGACTACTTCCACGAAACAGATGAAGACATCAACAAAAAAGCAAAAGCAATCTTTGCTAACGGTATGCTTCCAATCATCTGTTGTGGTGAGTCTCTTGAAACTTACGAAGCAGGAAAAGCTGCTGAATTCGTAGGTGCTCAAGTTTCAGCTGCTCTTGCAGGATTGACTGCAGAACAAGTAGCTTCATCAGTTATCGCTTATGAGCCAATCTGGGCTATCGGTACTGGTAAATCAGCTTCACAAGACGATGCACAAAAAATGTGTAAAGTTGTTCGTGACGTTGTAGCAGCCGACTTTGGTCAAGAAGTAGCTGATAAAGTACGTGTTCAATACGGTGGTTCAGTTAAACCTGAAAACGTTGCAGAATACATGGCTTGTCCAGACGTTGACGGAGCTCTTGTTGGTGGTGCATCACTTGACCCAGAAAGCTTCTTGGCATTGCTTGACTTTGTAAAATAATCTTTAAGTATCTCAGACAGACAGTTCCCTCTCTCGAGGTTTTGACTGCCTGTCTTCTTTTTAGTAAAATGGCGTGCGTAAGCACGCTCTTTTCTGCATTTTATACTCAATGAAAATCAAAGAGCAAACTAGGAAGCGAGCTGCAGGTTGCTCAAAACACCGTTTTGAGGTTGTGGATAGAACTGACGAAGTCAGTAACACATATACGGCAAGACGAAGCTGACGTGGTTTGAAGAGATTTTTGAAGAGTATTAGAAGAAAAAGATAGGAGAATCATGCTGTATATTTGGTCTTATCTCAAACGCTATCCCAAGTGGCTAGTTTTAGACTTTCTCGGGGCGATTTTCTTTGTTGTTGTCAATCTCGGACTACCGACTGTTCTTGCTCGCATGATTGACCAGGGGATTAATCAAGGTAATGAAGAAAAGCTCTATTTTTGGGCTATCGTAATGTTGGTTATTATCGTCTTGGGGACATTTGGGCGGGTTGTTCTATCCTATGCTGCTAGTAAACTGACCACCAATATGGTTAAGGACATGCGAAATGATGTTTATGCTAAATTGCAAGAGTATTCTCATCACGAATATGAACAAATTGGTGTTTCTTCATTGGTTACTCGTATTACCAGTGATGCCTTTGTCCTTATGCAGTTTGCTGAGCAGACGCTTAAGCTGGGTGTTATCACTCCCATGATGATGCTGTCGAGTATTCTCATGATTTTCTTAACCAGCCCCTCACTAGCCTGGATTGTTGCTTTTTCAGTTCCTTTTCTAGCTGTAGTAGTCCTTTATGTGGCAGTGAAAACGCGCCCCTTATCTGAAAAACAACAGAAAACACTGGACAAGATAAACCAATATGTCCGTGAAAATTTGATGGGCTTGCGAGTGATTCGTGCTTTTGCTCGTGAAGACTTCCAAGAAAACCGTTTCGAAGAAAAAAATGCGATCTATGCGGATAATTCAAATCGTTTGTTCAAATTGACTGGTTTGACAGAGCCGCTTTTTGTGCAAATCATTATTGCTATGATTGTAGCTATCGTTTGGTTTGCTCTAGATCCTCTCAAGCAAGGAAGTTTGCAGATTGGGGATTTGGTAGCCTTCATCGAGTATAGCTTCCACGCTCTCTTGTCCTTCCTTTTCTTGTCAAACCTCTTTACCATGTATCCACGTACGGCTGTGTCTAGTGAGCGTTTGAAGGAAATCATGGATATGCCTATTTCTATTGATCCAAATGAGGACGGAATTCAAGAAACAGAAACCCATGGTTACTTAGAATTTGATAATGTGACCTTTGCCTATCCTGGGGAAACAGAAAGCCCTGTTTTGCATAATATTTCCTTTACTGCTAAACCAGGGGAAACCATTGCTTTTATCGGTTCGACTGGGTCAGGTAAGTCTACTCTGGTTCAGTTAATTCCTCGTTTTTATGATGTTACACTGGGGAAAATTAAGGTCGATGGTGTTGATGTCCGGGATTACCGTCTCAAATCACTCCGCCAGAAAATTGGATTTATTCCACAAAAAGCCTTGCTCTTTACAGGGACTATCGCAGATAATCTCCGTTACGGAAAAGAGGACGCCAGTCATGAGGACTTGCACCAAGCAGCTGATGTAGCCCAAGCCAAAGACTTTATCGAGAGTCGAGAAGAAGGTTTTGCAACTCATCTAGCTGAAGGGGGAAGCAATCTATCAGGTGGTCAAAAGCAACGCTTGTCGATTGCCCGCGCAGTCATCAAGGGTCCAGATATCTATATCTTTGATGATTCCTTCTCAGCCTTGGACTACCGTACAGATGCTATCTTGCGCCGTCGTCTCAAGGAAGTGACTCAAGATGCTACGGTATTGATTGTTGCGCAACGTGTTGGAACCATTATGGATGCGGACCAGATTATCGTCCTTGATAAGGGCGAAATCGTTGGTCGTGGACGTCATGAAGAATTGATGGAAACCAATGACATCTATCGAGAAATTGCTGAGTCGCAGTTGAAAAATGCGTCTCTGACAGAAGAATAGGAGGTAAAGGATGAAACAACAATCTAGCCTAGCTCGTCTATGGAGTTATTTAAAAGCCTACCGTTTCTCTGTTTTCTTTGCAGTCTTCTTGAAAATAGTCAGCGTCATAATGAGTGTTATCGAGCCATTCATATTGGGGCTTGCTATCACTGAGTTAACCAGCAACCTCCTTGCCATGGCAAATGGTGTTGCAGGAGCAGGTATTAATACTAGCTATATCGCAGTAATTCTAGTGATTTATCTCTTGCGTGGGCTTTTCTATGAGTTGGGTTCTTATTACTCAAACTATTTCATGACCAATGCTGTCCAGTCTATGATACAGGATTTGCGAAATGAAATGAGCGAAAAAATCAACCGCATCCCTGTGTCTTACTTTGACAAGCACCAATTTGGAGATTTGCTGGGACGTTTTACTAGTGATGTAGAGACCGTATCTAATGCACTCCAACAATCCTTCTTACAGATTGTTAATGCAGTCTTTACCATTATTTTTGTTATGGGTATGGTCCTCTATCTAAATCTTCAGTTGGCTATCATTGTTATCTTGTCGATTCCAGTGACTTATTTTGGAGCCAAAACAATTCTAAATCGTTCGCAGCCATACTTTAAACAGCAGGCAGCTATATTGGGACGTATGAATGGATTTGTACAGGAAAACTTGACAGGTTTCAATGTTTTAAAACTTTTCGGACGCGAAGAAAACTCTCAAGAGAGATTTGAAAAGATTACGGATGAATTGCAACAAGTCGGATTTAAGGCGAGCTTTATTTCAGGTTTGATGATGCCTGCCCTTCACATCGTATCTGATTTAACCTACCTGATTGTTGCAGTATTAGGTGGATTGCAGGTTATTGCAGGGCATTTGACGATTGGTAATATGCAGGCCTTCGTTCAGTATGTGTGGCAGGTCAGTCAACCAATCCAAAACATTACTCAATTAGCTGGGCAAATGCAAAGTGCTAAGTCTTCGCTTGATCGTGTCTTCGAAGTTTTAGATGAACAGGAAGAAGTTCAAACTGCTGAAGTGAAAGAACTAGCACCATTGACAGGTCAAGTTAGTTTCAAAAATGTCGATTTCCAATATGTGGAAAACAAACCATTGATTCGCAATTTTAATTTAGATGTTGAACCTGGAGAGATGGTAGCTATCGTTGGACCTACCGGAGCAGGGAAAACAACCTTGATTAACCTTCTCATGCGTTTTTACGATGTGACAGCTGGTGCCATTTTAGTGGATGGCCAAGATATTCGTGACTTGTCTCGTCAGGACTATCGTCGACAGTTTGGGATGGTCCTACAGGATGCCTGGCTCTATGAAGGCAGTATCAAGGAAAATCTTCGCTTTGGAAATCTGGATGCAACAGATGAAGAAATCGTTGAAGCTGCTAAGGCGGCCAATGTTGACCACTTTATCCGCACCCTTCCTGGTGGCTATAACATGGAAATGAACCAAGAGTCAAGTAATATTTCTCTTGGGCAAAAACAGTTGTTAACTATCGCGCGTGCTCTCTTGGCGGATCCTACAATCTTAATTTTAGACGAAGCGACCTCATCAGTCGATACTCGTTTAGAACTCTTGATTCAAAAGGCCATGAAACGTTTGATGAAGGGGAGAACAAGCTTTGTTATCGCCCATCGACTTTCCACTATTCAGGAAGCTGACAAAATTTTGGTACTTAAAGATGGACAGATAATCGAACAGGGAAATCATGAAAGTCTTTTGGCTGCAAAAGGTTTCTATTATGATCTTTATCAAAGTCAATTTTCTGGTAAAGACACAGAAAACAACTAAAAATTACAGTTTCCTATTCTTAAATTATCAGTCTATTAAGACTTTTCTCAGATAGTACACTTTCCTTGATATCGTATTAGGAGAGTAGTATACTTATACTATAACCACTGATAAAGTGGCTATAAAAAATGAAAAGAGGTAATAAATATGGTTGAATTGAAAAAAGATGCTTTAAAAGACGTAACAACATTATCTAAATCAGCGCCAGAAGCGCTAGTAAATACAAAGGAAGTTTTGAATCAAGCCGTAGCTGACTTGTACGTAGCACATATCGCTCTTCATCAAGTACATTGGTACATGCGTGGACGTGGATTCATGGTATGGCATCCTAAGATGGATGAATACATGGATAGTCTAGATGCTTACCTTGATGAAATCAGTGAACGCTTGATTACACTTGGTGGCAAACCATACTCTACTTTGACAGAATTCCTTCAACACAGTGAAATCGAAGAAGGAATTGGAGAATTCCGTAACGTAGAAGAAAGTTTGGAACGTGTCCTTGAAATTTATCGTTACCTTATCACTCTTTTCCAAAAAGCTTTGGATGTAACAGATGAAGAAGGTGATGATGTAACCAATGATATCTTCGTTGGTGCTAAGGCAGATCTTGAAAAAACAGTCTGGATGCTTGCAGCAGAATTAGGACAAACACCTGGTTTGTAAGATACTGTATTTTTCTAAAAATCCGTAGAAGTTTTCTACGGATTTTTTCTATTCAGGAGGGCATTCCAAAACAGTCTTTTTTGAAGTTTTTTGATAAAATAGAACTATCAATGAAAAGGATGAAAGCATGACAAAGAAAATCGTAGCCATTTGGGCTCAAGATGAAAAGGGTGTAATCGGAAAAGAGGATCGTTTACCTTGGCATTTGCCAGCAGAGTTAAAACATTTTAAAGAAACAACCTTGAATCATGCCATTTTAATGGGTCGTGTAACCTTTGATGGGATGGGTCGACGTTTGCTTCCAGGACGTGAGACCTTGATTTTGACGCGCAATCCTGAAGAGTCAATTGAGGGTGCTCTGGTTTTCCAAAATGTTGAGGATGTTTTAGACTGGTATCATCATCAGGCTAAGAATCTCTATATCCTTGGTGGTAAACAGATTTTTCAGCTTTTTGAACCTTATCTCGATGAGATTATTGTGACACAAATTCATGCTCAAGTTGAAGGGGATACCTATTTCCCAGAAGATTTTGACTTGACTGCTTTTGAGACTGTTTCAAGCAAATCTTATTCCAAAGATGAGAAAAATGTCTATGATTTTACCATCGAATATAGAAAGAGAAAGGAAGTCTAATGGAGCGTAGTATTTTTGGATTTTTTACAGCTCTTTTGTGTGCTGTCTGTCTTGTAGCTGGAACACACGCTTTTCGTAAAAAGCGCTTTGGACTTGCTACTCTGCTTTGGCTAAATGCTTTCACAAACTTGGTGAATAGCATTCATGCTTTTTATATGACCTTATTTTAGATAGAATGAATAGTTAGAACGGAAGGGAATCATGCCTACAAATAGGAAAAATGATATGATGGTTTATTGCTCATTTTGTGGCAAAAGCCAAGAAGAAGTTAAAAAAATAATTGCTGGGAACAATGCCTTTATCTGTAATGAATGTGTGGAGTTGGCTCAGGAAATTATTCGTGAGGAGTTGGCTGAGGAAGTTTTGGCGGACTTGTCTGAGGTACCAAAACCAATCGAACTCCTAAATATTTTGAACCACTATGTGATTGGTCAAGATCGTGCCAAACGTGCTCTGGCAGTGGCTGTATATAACCACTACAAACGCATCAATTTCCATGACACTCGTGAAGAGACTGAAGATGTGGATTTGCAAAAGTCAAACATTCTAATGATTGGCCCAACTGGATCAGGGAAGACTTTCCTTGCTCAGACTCTTGCTAGAAGTTTGAATGTACCATTTGCCATTGCTGATGCAACAGCTCTTACTGAAGCTGGTTATGTGGGTGAGGACGTTGAAAATATCCTCCTCAAACTCTTGCAGGCAGCTGACTTTAACATTGAACGTGCAGAGCGTGGGATTATCTACGTTGATGAGATTGACAAGATTGCCAAGAAGAGCGAGAACGTATCCATCACGCGTGATGTATCTGGTGAAGGTGTGCAACAAGCCCTCCTCAAGATTATCGAAGGTACAGTAGCAAGTGTTCCTCCACAAGGTGGACGCAAACATCCACAACAAGAAATGATTCAAGTAGACACCAAGAATATCCTCTTCATCGTGGGTGGTGCCTTTGATGGAATCGAAGAAATTGTCAAACAGCGTCTTGGTGAAAAAGTTATCGGTTTCGGACAAAATAGCAAGGCTATTGACGAAAACAGCTCATACATGCAAGAAATCATTGCAGAAGATATTCAGAAATTCGGTATTATTCCTGAATTAATTGGACGCTTGCCTGTCTTTGCAGCCTTGGAGCAGTTGACAGTAGATGACTTGGTTCGCATTTTGAAAGAGCCAAGAAATGCCTTGGTTAAACAATACCAGACCTTGCTTTCATATGACGATGTGGAGCTTGAATTTGACGATGAGGCTCTCCAAGAGATCGCTAACAAAGCTATTGAACGTAAGACTGGTGCGCGTGGTCTTCGCTCAATCATCGAAGAAACCATGCTAGATGTTATGTTTGAAGTTCCAAGTCAAGAAAATG
Source organism: Streptococcus sp. KHUD_014 (assembly GCF_051106275.1). Lineage (GTDB taxonomy): Bacteria > Bacillota > Bacilli > Lactobacillales > Streptococcaceae > Streptococcus. Next base: position 598,241 of record NZ_CP193666.1, read on the forward strand.
TGAAAACTGTTCGTATCACAAAAGAAGCAGTTGATGGAACAGCTAAGCCAATTCTAGAGACAGCCTAGAGGTGACTATGGAAATCAATACATACAATGCTGAGATTTTGCTGAGTGCAGCTAACAAATCTCACTATCCGCAGGATGACCTTCCTGAGATTGCTCTTGCAGGTCGCTCAAATGTTGGGAAGTCAAGCTTTATCAATACCATGCTCAATCGTAAAAATCTTGCTCGTACCTCTGGAAAACCAGGGAAAACACAACTACTTAATTTCTTTAATATTGATGATAAGATGCGTTTTGTAGATGTGCCTGGTTACGGTTATGCCCGTGTGTCCAAAAAGGAACGCGAAAAGTGGGGACGCATGATTGAGGAGTACTTAACCACTCGAGAAAATCTTCGAGCAGTTGTCAGTCTTGTTGACCTTCGTCATGATCCGACGGCAGATGATGTACAGATGTACGAATTTCTTAAATATTATGAGATTCCTGTCATCATTGTGGCGACCAAGGCAGACAAGATTCCGCGTGGTAAATGGAACAAGCACGAATCAGCTATTAAAAAGAAATTAAATTTTGATCCAAGCGATGATTTTATCCTCTTTTCATCCGTAACAAAAGCAGGAATGGATCAAGCTTGGGATGCTATTTTAGAAAAATTGTGAGGAATACAAATGGCAAAAACAATTCATACAGATAAAGCTCCAAAAGCAATCGGACCCTATGTTCAAGGGAAAATCGTTGGTAATCTTTTATTTGCTAGCGGGCAAGTTCCTCTTTCGCCTGAAACTGGGGAGATTGTAGGAGAGACCATCCAAGAACAGACAGAACAAGTCTTGAAAAACATTGGTGCTATTTTGGCAGAAGCGGGAACGGACTTTGATCACGTTGTCAAAACAACTTGCTTCTTGAGCGATATGAACGACTTTGTACCTTTCAATGAGGTGTACCAAACAGCCTTTAATAAGGAATTTCCAGTTCGTTCAGCTGTAGAAGTAGCTCGTCTTCCTCGCGATGTAAAAATAGAAATTGAAGTCATCGCAGAGATTGGGTGAGTTATTTGAAGTTTGGTTCTTCCAAACTTCTTTTGATATAAGGAGACAAAGATGACAAAGAAACAACTTCACCTGGTAATTGTGACAGGTATGAGTGGTGCAGGGAAAACTGTAGCTATTCAATCCTTCGAAGATTTAGGCTACTTTACCATTGATAATATGCCACCAGCCCTCTTACCAAAATTTTTGCAGTTGGTTGAGACTAAGGATGATGACCACAAATTAGCTTTGGTAGTGGACATGCGTAGCCGTTCTTTCTTCTCAGAGATTCAGGCTGTCTTGGATGAATTGGAAAATCAAGATGATTTAGACTTTAAAATCCTCTTTTTGGATGCGGCTGATAAGGAATTGGTGGCACGCTATAAGGAGACTAGAAGAAGTCACCCTCTGGCAGCAGATGGTCGTATCTTGGACGGAATCAAGTTGGAACGGGAACTCTTGGCACCATTAAAAAATATGAGCCAAAACGTGGTAGACACGACAGAGTTAACTCCCCGTGAACTCCGTAAGACTATTGCAGAGCAGTTTTCAGATCAAGAACAGGCTCAGTCCTTCCGTATTGAGGTTATGTCTTTCGGATTTAAATACGGTATTCCAATTGATGCTGACTTAGTTTTTGATGTTCGTTTCCTCCCAAATCCTTACTATCTGCCAGAACTTCGTAATCAAACAGGTGCAGACCAAGCTGTTTACGATTATGTCATGAAACATGAGGAATCCGAAAACTTTTATACTCATTTGTTGGCCTTGATTGAACCAATTTTACCAGGCTATAAAAAAGAGGGTAAATCTGTCTTAACCATTGCAGTTGGTTGTACTGGTGGTCAACACCGAAGTGTTGCCTTTGCCAAGCGTTTAGCAAATGATTTGTCTAAAAATTGGCCAGTAAATGAAAGTCATCGTGATAAAGATCGAAGAAAGGAAACGGTAAACCGTTCATGAGAAAACCCAAAATTACGGTGATTGGTGGGGGAACTGGAATCCCCGTTATCTTAAAAAGTTTAAGGGAAAAGGATGTCGAGATCGCAGCGATTGTAACTGTTGCTGATGATGGAGGTTCTTCAGGTGAACTTCGTAAAAACATTCAACAGTTAACACCACCAGGTGATTTGCGTAATGTCCTTGTAGCCATGTCAGATATGCCAAAATTCTATGAAAAGGTCTTTCAATACCGTTTTTCAGAGGATGCAGGTGCTTTTGCTGGTCATCCATTAGGAAACATTATCATAGCTGGATTATCTGAAATGCAGGGTTCGACCTATAATGCCATGCAATTGCTGAGTAAATTCTTCCATACTACAGGGAAGATTTTCCCATCAAGTGACCATCCTTTGACACTCCATGCTGTCTTTAAAGATGGGACAGAGGTAGCTGGCGAGAGTCACATTGCTGATCATCCAGGCATGATTGATCATGTTTACGTCACTAATACGCTTGATGATGAGAAACCTGAAGCTAGCCGCCGGGTGGTTAACACTATTCTCGAAAGTGATATGATTGTCTTGGGACCAGGTTCACTCTTTACTTCGATTTTGCCTAATATTGTTATTGAAGAAATTGGTCAGGCGCTTCTGGAAACCAAGGCTGAAATTGCCTATGTCTGCAATATCATGACCCAGCGTGGAGAGACCGAGCATTTCACAGATAGTGATCACGTAGAAGTCTTGCATCGTCATTTGGGTAGACCATTTATTGATACAGTACTCGTCAATATCGAGAAGGTTCCGAGGGATTATATGGATACCAACCGATTTGATGAGTATTTAGTACAGGTTGAGCATGATTTTGAGGGACTGCATCAACAAGTTCCCCGTGTGATTTCGTCTAATTTCCTTCGTTTGGAAAATGGTGGTGCCTTCCACGATGGAGATTTAATTGTTGATGAATTGATGCGCATTATACAGGTGAGAAAATGAGCTTCACAGTAGCAGTAAAAGAAGAAATCCTAGGTCAACACCATCTGAGCCGTTATGAGTTATCAGCAATTATCAAGATGTCAGGTAGTATTGGTTTATCGAGCTCTGGCTTGACCTTGTCCGTTATTACAGAAAACGCTAAGCTTGCTCGCCATCTCTATGAATCTTTCTTACACTTCTATGGTATCAAGTCGGAGATTCGCCATCATCAGAGGAGTAATCTTCGTAAAAATCGAGTCTATACTGTTTTTACGGATGAGCGAGTCCAAGAACTACTCAGTGATTTGCACTTGGCAGACTCCTTCTTTGGATTAGAGACTGGTATTGCGCCTGAAATTCTAGCAGATGAGGAAGCAGGTCGTGCCTATCTCTGTGGAGCCTTTTTGGCAAACGGAAGTATTCGGGATCCAGACTCTGGTAAATACCAGCTTGAGATCAGCTCAGTCTATCTGGACCATGCCCAAGGGATTGCGGCGCTTCTTCAGCATTTCTTGTTGGATGCCAAGGTGATTGAACGAAAAAAAGGTGCAGTGACCTATCTTCAGCGTGCTGAGGATATCATGGACTTTCTTATAGTTATTGGAGCTATGCAGGCGCGTGATATTTTCGAAGGCATCAAAATTTTACGTGAAACCCGTAATGATCTCAATCGTGCTAATAATGCAGAGACGGCTAATATTGCTCGGACGGTTTCAGCAAGCATGAAAACCATCAACAATATCAGTAAAATCAAAGATAGAATTGGCTTGGATAATCTTCCAGCAGATTTGCAGGAAGTCGCCCGTCTGAGGATCCAGCACCCTGATTACTCTATCCAACGATTAGCAGATAGTCTCAGTAATCCCATGACCAAGAGTGGTGTAAACCACAGACTGAGAAAGATAAATAAAATAGCAGACGAACTGTAGATAGGTACAATAGAAAATGACTAATCTTTATAATAAGTTGAATGAGCGTATATATGATAATTGCAAGATGTATTATGATAAGTACTTAGAGCAAGATGAGTTGACTAATGAACAATCTGGGATTATGGGTGGACTATATCAGTCATTAAACATCGTTGCAAACGAATATCTTATCAATAACGAAAATGAAAACTCAAAATATAGAGATTTGCTTAACAAAATCGAAAAGTTATTAGGAATAATGTAAAACATCCCCTTTTTTACTATATGCAATGAAATCATAAGTATAAAATGCTTCTGATTTTTTGTTTGAAAGGATGTTTAAAATTGCCTAGAGATGGGACTAAAAATTTAATACCAGTTACAGAACGAAGCAAAGATGAAATAAGAGCTATTAGCTCAAAAGGAGGAAAAGCGTCTGGCATAGCTAGAAGAAAAAAAGGTGATCTAATAAAGCATTTGAAACCCTCTTATCTTTGGATGTGACGGATAGTAAAATCAAGAAACAACTTGAAGAAATAGGTATGGCTGGCAACAATGAGGCGTTACTAGCCTTTGCAATCTTTCAGCAAGTTGTAAAAGGCAATCAGAAAGCAACTGAGAACATAATCAAGCTGACCAATACTAAAGATAAATACGATATACGAGAGCAGAAAGATTGCATCAAAGCGCTCAAGAACTCTAAAACCACGAATCCTAGGATCCGTGGTTTTTTTCTTATAAACTTGTTGAGTGTTTTGGTTGAACTTTTTGTTCTGGGTCAATGTAGTTAATGGCATTATTGACAGCAGTTGGTGCTTCTCCAAGACCTGTCGCAATCAAGTCAATCTTACCCTCATAGTAGCAGCAGTCACCAATAGCGTAAATTCCAGCTTGGTTGGATTCTTGCTTGCTGTTTACGATAATCTTGTGGCGGTTAAGGTCTAATCCCCAATTTTTAAGATTACCGACAGAAGATTTAAAGCCATAGTTGACAAAGAGGTGGTCCAACTCAATGCTTTCTGTCTCCTCGGATTTAACTTTTGTTATTTCAAGCTTGTCTAAAGTTTTTCCATCTCCAAGAAGCTGACTTGGCACAAAAGGTGTTTTGATAGTCACAGAAGACTCTTGCAAGGCTTGGACGCTATGCTCAAGAGCACGGAAGTTATCGCGACGGTGCACAAGTGTTGTTGGAGCAATCTTCTCAAAAGCTAAAGCCCAGTCAACGGCTGAGTCACCACCACCCAGGACGGTTACCTTCTTACCAGCATATTGTTGAATATTCGAAACGTGGTAGTGGATATTGTCATAGCCTTCCACGCCTTCTAATTCTAGTGGACGAGGTTTAAAGGCACCACCACCCATAGCGATAATGACCGTTTTAGTCAGGTGACTTCCTTTATTGGTAGTAATAGTAAAATGGTCCTCGTTTTTTACTATATCTAGGACAGTTTCATTGAGGTGAACAGGGGTATCAAAACCTTCTAATTGTTCTAACAAGCGACTAGTCAATTCCTCCCCTGTAAGGTTTGGAAAACCTGGGACATCAAGAATTTGTTTTTCAGGATAAAGGATGGCAGGTTGCCCCCCTAGTTGAGGAAGAGAGTCGATGATTTGGACCTTGGCCTGGCGCAGATGAGAATAGAAGGCTGCGAAGAGACCGACAGGACCACCTCCTACAATGGTAATATCAAATAATTCAGACATGATTTCTCCTTAATAATTTCTATTTTCTTATTCTATCATATTTTCTGCTAATGTAAAATGAAGTAGGATGAAGAAAATTTTCATAGAAAATGATATAATGAAGAGAAGTTTTTTTATGGAGAGGAGGCCTAGAATGAATTTTCAGCAATTATCTAATCTTCAATACTGGTCTAGTTTGTTTTCCAGTCCTTGGAGTATTGCGATAAATGTGATTGATATTCTAATTGTTGCATATTTCTTATATCAGTTTACAAAATCAATTGCAGGAACTAAAATTATGATTTTAGTTCGTGGGGTTTTGGTCTTTATTCTAGCTCAGATTATCGCCAACACTCTAGGCTTGACAACCATTTCCTGGTTGATCAATCAATTGATTACTTATGGGGTTATTGCAGCAGTTGTCATCTTTTCTCCAGAGATTCGGACAGGCTTGGAACGATTGGGGCGTGCAACAGACTTCTTTTCAAGTACACCCATCAGTTCAGAAGAACAGATGATTCAGGCATTTGTCAAAGCAGTCGAATACATGAGCCCGAGAAAGATTGGAGCCTTAGTAGCTGTACAGCGAGTCAGGACCTTGCAGGAGTATATTGCAACGGGGATTTCTCTAGATGCTAAGATATCAGCAGAACTTTTGATCAACATCTTCATCCCAAACACACCTTTACATGATGGAGCAGTGATTATTAAAGGGGATCGCCTAGCCGTAACTTCTGCCTATCTACCATTGACGGAAAATACAGGTATTTCAAAAGAATTTGGAACGCGACATCGGGCAGCCATTGGCTTGTCTGAAGTCTCAGATGCGCTTACTTTTGTAGTTTCAGAGGAAACTGGGGGTATTTCAATAACCCATAATGGTGTCTTTAAGCATGGTTTGACAATTGAAGAGTTTGAAGGAGAACTACGTCGTATTCTTATTCCAGAAAATTCACAAGAGCCAAGTTTAACGGAACGTATATTTGGAGGTTGGAAGAATGAAAAAAAATAGTTTATATATCATTTCCTCGCTCCTCTTTGCCTGTGTGCTATTTATCTATGCTACCTCTATCAATTATCAAAATACGAATAATGCTAGAACAACTAGGACAGAGACCTATACCAATACAGTCTTAAATGTACCGATTGATATCCAATATGACAGCGATCAGTACTTTATTAGTGGTTTTAGTTCAGAAGTGACAGTCTTCTTGAGTGGATCTAATCGAGTGACCTTGGCTAGTGAGATGCAAGAAAGCACCCGTAAGTTTACCGTCAAGGCAGACCTAACGCAAGCTACCGAAGGGACGATAGAAGTTCCTCTAAGCATTGAAAATCTTCCCAGTGGCTTAACAGCTATCGCAACGCCACAGAAAATTACTGTTAAAATTGGGAAAAAGGTAACACGGGACAATCTACCAGTTGTTCCACAAATTGATTCCAGTCAGATTGATGAACGGATTCTCATTGACAGTGTGACAGTTTCAGATCAACGGGTTTCAGTTACCAGTGATGCTGACACCCTGTCTAAGATTGATAAGATTGTGGCTGTTTTACCAACGAGTGAGCAAATTTCAGGGAATTACTCTGGTTCTGTGCCTCTTCAAGCAGTTGATAAAAATGGAACAGTTTTACCAACGGTCATTACACCCTATGAAACAACTATGAAAGTAACGACGAAACAAGTTCGATCAGCAAGTAGTTCTAACTCTTCAACGACAAGCTCATCTTCGGACAATTCGTCTTCAAGTGGTTCTGAAACCAAGCCAGACTCTTCAAAAAAAGACTAATAAAACACAATAGAAAAGGATAAAAAATGGGTAAATATTTTGGAACGGACGGAGTCCGTGGAGAAGCAAACGTAGAATTAACGCCAGAATTGGCTTTTAAACTTGGTCGTTTCGGAGGTTATGTCCTCAGTCAACATACGACTGAAGCGCCGAAAGTTTTTGTAGGACGCGACACACGTATTTCAGGTCAAATGCTTGAAGCTGCCTTGATTGCTGGACTCCTTTCAGTCGGAATTCACGTTTATAAACTTGGTGTTCTTGCAACACCAGCAGTAGCGTACTTGGTTAAAACTGAGGGAGCCAGTGCAGGTGTTATGATTTCGGCTAGTCACAACCCAGCCCTTGATAACGGTATTAAATTCTTTGGTGGTGACGGCTTTAAACTTGACGATGACAAGGAAGCAGAAATCGAAGCCTTGCTTGATGCCAGCGAAGATACTCTTCCACGTCCAAGCGCTGAAGGTTTAGGTACTGTTGTTGATTATCCAGAAGGATTGCGTAAGTATGAATCCTACCTTGTTTCAACTGGAACTCCTCTTGATGGAATGAGGGTTGCCTTGGATACAGCCAATGGTGCAGCTTCTACAAGTGCCCGTCAAATTTTTGCAGATCTAGGTGCTCAATTAACAGTTATCGGTGAAACACCAGATGGCCTTAACATCAACTTGAACGTTGGTTCAACTCATCCAGAAGCCTTGCAAGAACTTGTAAAAGAAAGCGGGTCAGCTATCGGTTTGGCCTTTGATGGGGATAGTGACCGTTTGATTGCTGTTGATGAAAATGGAGAAATCGTTGATGGTGACAAGATTATGTACATCATCGGGAAATACCTTTCTGAAAAAGGTCAATTGGCTCAAAATACGATCGTAACAACCGTTATGTCTAACCTTGGTTTCCATAAGGCCTTGGACCGTGAAGGTATTAATAAAGCAGTCACTGCTGTTGGAGACCGCTATGTCGTTGAAGAAATGAGAAAGTCTGGCTACAATCTCGGAGGTGAGCAGTCTGGTCACGTTATCTTGATGGACTACAATACAACTGGTGATGGTCAGTTATCAGCTGTGCAATTGACGAAGATCATGCAAGAAACAGGCAATAGCTTGTCTCAATTGGCTTCAGAAGTGACTATTTACCCACAAAAATTAGTCAATATTCGTGTGGAAAATGCTATGAAAGAAAAGGCAATGGAAGTTCCTGCTATCAAAGCCATTATCGAGAAGATGGAAGCAGAAATGGCAGGAAATGGTCGCATCCTAGTTCGTCCGAGCGGAACAGAACCACTCTTGCGAGTGATGGCTGAAGCGCCTACAACAGCAGAAGTGGACTACTACGTGGATACTATTGCCCAAGTTGTTAAAACTGAGATTGGTATTTAGTAAATCTAGCAGAAAATAAAAAAATATGGTACAATGGCAACTATATTGTAATTGTACAAATGGAGATGAAAATGAATTTAAAACGTGAACAAGAATTTGTCAGCCAGTATCACTTTGATGCGCGTAACTTTGAATGGGAAAATGAAAATGGAGCACCTGAAACTAAGGTTGATGTGAACTTCCAGTTGCTTCAGCATGATCAAGATAATCAAGTTACTTCTTTGGTAGTTGTTTTGAGCTTTATGATTGTCTTTGATAGATTTGTCATTAGTGGAACGATTTCTCAAGTCAATCATGTTGAAGGTCGTATTGTCGACCAACCAAGTGATTTCAACCAAGAAGAAGTTGAGACACTAGCTCGTCCATGTTTGGATATGCTTAATCGTTTGACTTACGAAGTAACAGAAATTGCCCTTGATTTACCGGGAATTAATTTGGAGTTTTAAGAAATGAAATTAGCGGTCATAACAGACTCGTCTGCTTTTCTACAAGCGGAAACCTTGCGGAAAGAAGATTTATTTGTGCTAGACATTCCTGTGAATATCGATGGACAGGAGTATGTTGAAGGTGTAAATCTAACCGCTCAAGAATTTTATGAAAAAATGGCTTCAGCAAGCGAATTGCCAAAAACGAGCCAACCAAGTATTGCCAAGTTAGATGAAATTTTATCATCATTAAAAGCTAAAGGCTACACACATGCCTTGGGTCTTTTCCTATCTTCTGGAATTTCAGGGTTTTACCAAAATATCCAATACATGAAGGATGAGTTTGAAGGTTTGACCATTGCTTTTCCAGATACTCGAATTACAAGTGCTCCTTTAGGATACATGGCTGAGAGTGTCTTTAAATGGGCAGAACAGGGAGATGGTTTCGAGTCTATCTTAGATAAAGTAACTGAACAGATTGAAAATACCTCAGCCTTTATCATGGTGGATGATCTTGACCATCTAGTTAAGGGAGGACGTCTTTCAAATGGTGCGGCAATTTTGGGGAATCTCCTTAGTATCAAGCCAATCCTATACTTCAATGACCAAGGTGTGATAGAAGTATATGAAAAGGTTCGTACAGAGAAAAAGGCTACCAAACGCTTGGTTGAAATTGTTAAAGAAGCAACAGCTATTGGGAATTACCAGATTACTGTCATTCACGGGAATGCTCCTCAAAAAGCAGCAGATCTACGTCAACTTTTGATCGATGGTGGAGTGGCTACAGATGTTTCAATTGCAACCTTCGGTAGTGTTATTGGGACTCACCTGGGAGAAGGAAGTATTGCTTTGGGCTATACACCCATAATCTAGACTATTTTTTAGGGGCAACTAAGGTCCTTTGTATCTAAAAATTCAACACGCCTGAAACCCTGTGTGAAAAAGATAGTTCTTCCAAGAAGTGTACACTCCTTGACCAAATCTCCTATTTTCACCTTGTGTTCTTACAGGCTTTGTATCTTAAAATTGAACACGGACTATCTGCCTCTTGAAAAAAGATGCCTGTCTTGCCTTTCGCGGAAAGTCAGCGCCATTCCCTATTTTTCATGGGCAACTAACGTCCTTTGTATCTTAAACAGGAGTAGAGATTGAGATGAGTATTCGAGTAATTATTGCTGGTTTTAAGGGCAAGATGGGTCAGACTGCTTGTCAGATGGTTTTGTCTGATCCTGAACTTGAACTGGTAGCGGTTTTAGATCCTTTTGAGTCTGCATCTGACTGGCAGGGAATTCCAGTATTCAATGATAAGAATGACTTGGCAGGTATTGAGGCAGATGTATGGGTGGACTTTACAACACCAGCTGTTGCCTATGAGAATACACGCTTTGCTCTTGAAAATGGCTTTGCTCCAGTGGTTGGTACAACAGGCTTTACTAGTCAAGAAATTGCAGAGCTAAAAGATTTTTCCCGTTCCCAAGACTTGGGTGGCTTGATTGCTCCTAACTTTGCCTTGGGTGCCGTCTTGCTCATGCAATTCGCGACACAAGCAGCAAAATACTTCCCAAACGTGGAGATTATTGAACTTCACCATGACAAGAAAAAGGATGCGCCGAGTGGAACAGCTATCAAAACAGCTGAGTTGATGGCAGAGGTACGAGAATCAATTCAACAAGGTGCCAGTGATGAGGAAGAACTCATATCCGGTGCGCGTGGTGCGGACTTTGATGGTATGAGAATTCACTCAGTTCGCTTGCCAGGTCTTGTGGCCCATCAGGAAGTTATTTTTGGAAATCAGGGAGAAGGATTGACTCTACGTCATGACTCCTATGATCGTAGCTCCTTCATGACAGGAGTGAATTTGGGAATCAAAGAAGTTGTCAAGCGTCATGAGCTTGTCTATGGATTAGAACACTTATTATGAGATTAACACAAATGCCTTCTGAATTTCAGAAGGCTTTACCAGTATTAGAAAAAATTAAAGAAGCAGGATTTGAAGCCTATTTTGTCGGAGGCTCTGTAAGGGATGCCCTTCTCAATCGTCCTATCCATGATGTGGATATCGCGACTTCTTCTTATCCAGAAGAAACAAAACATATTTTTCCACGTACAGCTGATATCGGAATTGAACATGGAACCGTCTTGGTTTTAGAAGGGGATGAGGAGTACGAAGTAACCACCTTTCGGACGGAGGATGTCTATGTTAACTATCGTAGACCTAGTGCAGTTTCCTTTGTCCGCTCATTAGAAGAAGACCTTAAGCGCCGTGATTTCACAGTCAATGCCTTTGCCTTGGATGAGACAGGTGAAATCATCGATTTGTTCGATGGTCTCAAAGATTTAGAAAATCAGGTTCTGCGAGCTGTTGGTGTAGCTAGTGAACGTTTCAATGAAGATGCGCTACGCATCATGCGTGGCTTTCGTTTCCAAGCTAGTCTTGGTTTTGAACTTGAATCAGAAACCTTTGAAGCGATGAAGGCCTTGACGCCACTCTTAGATAAAATCTCTGTGGAGCGCACTTTTGTCGAGTTTGATAAGCTTTTACTGGCTCCCTATTGGCGAGTAGGTTTATCATCTATGATTGAGAGTCAAGCTTATGATTATCTGCCAGATATGGTAGGCAGTCAGGAGAACCTCCAATCTTTATTTGACTTAGATGCTGATTTTACCTTTGAATCTTCTGAGCAAGCTTGGGCAGCACTTTTATGGGTTTTAGAAGTGGAAGATGCTCAACAATTTTTGAAACATTGGAAGACTTCACGCCAATTTGCCAAGCAGGTACAGGATTTGCTGTCTATTTTGGCTCTCCGAGAAGAAGGGGAACTAGGTAAACGTGCTTGTTACCGTTTTGATCTAGATTTGCTTTTACAGGCTGAAAATCTTCGTCAGGCTCAAGGAAAAGAAGTCAATCCACAGGCTATCGAAGAGACTTACCACAGCTTAACCATCCATGATAAAAAAGAAATTCAAATCAATGGTGGGATTTTGATCAAAGAATATGGCTATCAACCAGGACCAGAAATGGGAGAAATTTTAGCAGAGATTGAGTATGCTATTGTAGATGGAGATTTGGAAAATAATTTGGAAGCTATTCATGCCTACTTGAGGGAGAAAAAATGAGTGATTTTATTGTTGAAAAACTAAGTAAATCCGTTGGAGACAAGACTGTCTTTAAGGATATTTCCTTTATTATCCATGACTTGGATCGCATCGGTCTCATTGGTGTCAACGGAACTGGGAAAACGACTCTTTTAGATGTGCTTTCAGGGGCTTCAGGTTTCGATGGTGATGTCAGTCCTTTTTCAGCTAAAAATGATTACCAGATTGGCTACTTGACTCAGGACCCAGATTTTGATGATAGCAAGACTGTCTTGGATACTGTTCTATCGAGCGATTTGAAAGAAATACAGTTGATCCGTGAGTATGAATTGCTCATGCTCAACTACAGTGAGGATAAGCAAGCCCGTTTGGAACGGGTTATGGCGGAGATGGATTCTCTCCAAGCTTGGGAAATTGAGAGTCAGGTCAAGACCGTTCTCAGCAAGTTGGGAATTCAGGATTTATCAACTCCCGTTGGAGCCCTGTCAGGTGGTTTGCGAAGACGGGTTCAGTTGGCCCAAGTGCTGTTAGGAAATCACGATCTTTTGCTTTTGGATGAACCAACCAACCACTTGGATATTGCCACCATTGAATGGCTGACCCTCTTTTTGAAAAATTCCAAGAAAACGGTTCTCTTTATCACCCACGATCGTTATTTCCTAGATGCGCTTTCGACGAGAATTTTCGAGTTGGACCGAGCAGGATTGACCGAATATCAGGGGAATTACCAAGATTATGTCCGTCTCAAGGCTGAACAGGATGAGCGCGATGCAGCTCTTCTTCACAAAAAAGAGCAACTTTATAAGCAGGAATTGGCCTGGATGCGCAGACAACCACAGGCTCGTGCAACCAAGCAACAAGCACGTATCAATCGATTCCATGACTTGAAAAAGGAGGTTTCTGATACTAGTGTTGAGACAGACTTGAGCATGAATTTTGAAACCAGCCGTATCGGTAAAAAGGTCATCGAGTTTAAGGATGTTTCCTTTGCCTATGACGACAAACAGATTCTGCAACATTTTAACCTTTTGGTTCAAGCCAAAGACCGTATCGGAATTGTTGGGGACAACGGTGTTGGAAAATCAACTCTGCTCAATCTGATTGCAGGAAGTCTTGAGCCGACAGCAGGTCAAGTTGTGATTGGGGAAACGGTTCGCATCGCTTATTTCTCTCAACAAATCGAAGGTTTAGATGAAAGTAAGCGGGTTATCAATTACCTGCAAGAAGTGGCAGAAGAGGTTAAGACCAGTGGTGGCTCTACGACCTCTATCGCGGAGTTATTAGAACAGTTCCTTTTCCCACGTTCAACACACGGCACCTTGATTGAAAAGCTATCAGGTGGAGAGAAGAAACGTCTTTACCTCCTTAAACTACTCCTCGAAAAACCAAATGTTCTCCTCTTGGATGAGCCGACCAATGACTTAGACATTGCGACTTTGACAGTCTTGGAAAATTTCTTACAAGGTTTTGCAGGTCCAGTCTTGACAGTTAGTCACGACCGTTATTTCCTTGATAAGGTGGCGACTAAGATCCTTGCCTTTGAAAATGACACGATACGTCCCTTCTTTGGCCACTATACCGATTATCTGGATGAAAAGGCCTTCGAAGAAGAAGCGACAAGTCAAGTTCAAAAGGCTGAGAAGGAAAAAGTCGTCAAAGTCCGTGAAGAAAAGAAACGCATGACCTACCAAGAAAAGCAAGAGTGGGCAAGTATTGAAGGCGATATCGAAAACTTGGAGAACCGTATTTCTGAGATTGAAGAAGAGATGCAGGCAAATGGCTCTGACTTTGGGAAGCTAGCTACTCTTCAGAAAGAATTAGACGAGAAGAATGAAGCCTTGCTTGAAAAATATGAACGCTATGAATATTTAAGTGAGTTGGCTTAATGGAAGAGAAAATCATCAAATGGAGCAGTAAGAAAATCATCTGGACTATTCTTCTCTGCTTAGTTGAGTTAGCTTTTCTGCTTTGGATCCTATCGTTTATGCTGACCTATCCCAAGGAGGCACCTGTGGGATTGGTGGCATTAAGACTCTTTGTCTTATTCTTAATCATCATTGTTGGATGGCTCTTGTATGAACGAATACAGATTCTTCTATCAGATAAAGAGTATTTAAAATGTACGGCGCAAGGTTTTTCCTATAAGCCTCATCCAAAAAAAGAAAGTCAGTTTTATTCTTGGGGACAAGTAGAAACATTTTCACTTGTGAGAATTAAGGGTGGTAGTAGTTCGAGGGATTTTTATACTATTGAAGTTCATTTTTTTGACAAGGATTTTATAAAACCCAACTCTTTATGGAATCGTCTACGAAGTAGATTTACGGTTGCTAAACATTCTAACGTTTTAAAAATTCCAATCTACTTACTGGATGTCGGTTTACCAGGCAGAGTATTTGAAACAATGACCTACTTTGAAAGAGAATGGCGTATCCAACAAAATCGTCAAGGCAATCACAAATCTAAAAGCAAAAAGAAGTAAGAACTTCATTCAGTCAATAATAGCAACAATTGAAGGAAAAAATGAGAAGTCTTGTACCAAGTGTCAAGGCTTCTTTCTATTTCTCTTTTCTAAGAAATGTGTTATAATAGAGAGTAAAAATTTTAAAAGAAAGAAATGCTATGAACTTAAAAGATTACATTGCAACCATTGAAAACTACCCTAAGGAAGGAATTGTCTTCCGTGATATCAGTCCCTTGATGGCTGATGGTAATGCATACAGCTATGCTGTTCGTGAAATCGTCCAATACGCTACTGACAAAAAAATCGATATGATTGTTGGACCAGAAGCGCGTGGATTTATCGTTGGATGTCCAGTCGCTTTTGAATTGGGAATCGGTTTTGCGCCTGTTCGCAAACCTGGAAAACTACCACGTGAAGTTGTTTCAGCTGACTATGAAAAAGAATATGGTGTTGATACTTTGACTATGCACGCAGATGCTATCAAACCAGGACAACGTGTTCTTATCGTAGATGACCTCTTGGCAACAGGTGGTACTGTTAAGGCTACCATCGAAATGATTGAAAAATTAGGTGGAATCGTGGCAGGTTGTGCCTTCTTGATCGAACTTGATGAGCTTAAAGGTCGTGAAGCTATCGGAGATTACGACTACAAGGTGCTTATGCATTATTAATGAAAAACAGTCCCTAGGGCTGTTTTCTCTTCATTTGATATAAAAATAAGCTATATCTAGTTAGAGAAAAACTATAATTGAAAACTATATCTTCTTACAGTATAATAAAGGGAAAGAGAAAGTCAGCATTTTTCCCGTTGACGATACTATGTTTACCTGAGTCCAGTATTGATAGAGTAAGGAGATTTCCATGCCGATTCGAATTGATAAAAAATTACCAGCAGTTGAGATTTTACGAACGGAAAATATTTTCGTCATGGATGACCAACGAGCGGCTCATCAGGATATCCGCCCGCTAAAAATTCTGATTTTAAATCTGATGCCTCAAAAAATTGTAACGGAAACCCAGCTCTTGAGGCATTTGGCTAATACTCCCTTACAGTTGGATATTGAATTTCTCTATATGGAAAGTCACCAATCGAAAACAACTCGTTCTGAACATATGGAGACTTTTTATAAGACCTTTTCAGAAGTTCAAGACCAGTATTTTGATGGCTTGATTATCACAGGAGCACCAGTCGAACATCTTCCTTTTGAAGAAGTGGACTATTGGGAGGAATTTACTCAGGTTATCGATTGGTCAAAGACTCATGTCTTTTCAACCCTGCATATTTGCTGGGGAGCACAGGCTGGCCTCTACTATCGT
Organism: Streptococcus sp. KHUD_014; assembly: GCF_051106275.1. Taxonomy (GTDB): domain Bacteria; phylum Bacillota; class Bacilli; order Lactobacillales; family Streptococcaceae; genus Streptococcus. The sequence goes on from NZ_CP193666.1 coordinate 614,249, forward strand.
TACGGCGTAGATAAACACCAGATGGCTCAAAAACTTTCGGGAATTTATCCTCAGGATGTTTTAAAAGAAGGTCATCTTTTGCTGAGAGGTTTTGATGATTTGTATGTGTCTCCCCATTCTCGTCACACAGAAATTCTCAAAGAAGACATTGTAAATAAAACAAATTTAGAGATCTTAGCATCTGGAAAAGAGGTGGGAATCTCTATCCTTGCAAGCCGAGATTTAAGAGAAGTTTATAGCTTTGGGCATTTGGAGTATGATCGTGATACGCTAGCCAAGGAATATTTTAGAGATCTAGATGCTGGTTTAGATCCCCATATACCAGAAAATTATTTCAAAAATGATGACATCCATGAACTTCCTTGTATGCGTTGGAGTTCCTCAGCAGCTCTCTTTTTCAGTAACTGGGTAAATTATGCAGTTTACCAAGAAACGCCTTTTGAGTGGAAGAGTGTGGAGGATGATGTCTCTCATTTTGGATATTTATAAGAGGAATTATGACATATTTAGACGCTTTCAAATCAGGGAACTTGGTCTTACCAAGTGCTCTGCTCTTAAACTACAATCAACTTTTCTCATCAAGCGATGATTTCTTAGTTTGGCAATTCTTTTACCTACAAAATACAACAGTTTTAGGGGAATTGTCCCCAAGTCAAATCGCTGAGAAAATAGGCAAGCAAGTCTATGAAGTCAATCAAGCGATTTCCAGATTGACAGAAAAAGGCTTACTCCAATATCGTACCATTGAACTCAATGGAGAAATAGAAGTTATTTTTGATGCGACCCTTGCTTTAGAACGTTTGGACCAGCTTTTTGAAAAACAAGAACCAAGCCAAGCTGTACCTGCTAAAAATGATTTGAAAGACTTGGTGGAAACCTTCCAACAAGAGTTAGGTCGTCTCCTGAGTCCTTTTGAAATTGAGGATTTAGAAAAGAGTTTAAAAGAAGACGGAACCAGTGCTGACCTGATCAAAGAAGCCTTACGTGAAGCCGTTTTAAATGGAAAACCAAATTGGAAGTACATCCAGGCTATCCTACGAAACTGGCGTCATGAAGGCGTTAAGAGTGTAGTTCAGGTAGAGGCGAAGCGTCAGGAGAGAGAAGCGACTAATCCTCAAAATGTTCAAGTTTCATCTGATTTTAAAAATGCCATGGACCTTTGGAAAGACTAAATTTAAGTACTGATAATAGAAAAAATGCCTACAGACTAGAAAGAAAATCTAGCTTGTGGGCATTTTTTGTGTGTTTTATACTCAATGAAAATTAAAGAGCAAACTAGGAAGCGAGCCGCAGGTTGCTCAAAACAATGTTTTGAGGTTGCAGATGGAAGCTGACGTGGTTTGAAGAGATTTTCGAAGAGTATTAATTGATTAGTTAGCCAGTCCCCATACACTAAGAGAGCGTTCTGTAACTGGGAAATCTCCATAACCTTCAGCATTAATAGTTACTTGGTCAAGATGATTTCCTAGTAAATCAACAAAGGATTGACCAGCCCATTCTTGACCGACGAACATAGTTTTGGAGTTTGCTTGAGCATTAGAAATCACGATGGCAAGTGGTGATTGATTTTCAGCTCCTGAACGAACCCAACCGATACAATTAGGGTCGTCAAAGTAGTCAGTCTGCTCTCCATAAGCCAAATCTTTTCTTATGGCAAGCAGACGGTCAAGGACATCCTTGAAGTCTTCCTGAGCATACTGTCCTGAAATCCCATAGTAGTCTCCATAAAAGACACATGGTAGACCCTGCTCACGCAAAAGAATGAGAGCATAGGCTGCTGGTTTAAACCATTCTTCAACAGTAGACTCCAGAGCTTGACCTCGTTGGGTGTCATGGTTTTCGACAAAGGTTACAGCCTTATCTGGCTTGATTTGAACGAGACTATCATTAAAGATGGTACGCAAATCATAGTCTGCACCAGCTTGGCTTGCTTCAAAGAGATTCATATGGAGACGAACATCGACAAGATCAAAGCGTTCTTCAATTTTATCGAGGTATTCTAGGTTGGCTTCTTTGTCTGGATTCCAAAATTCACCAAAAACATAAAAATCTTGACCATATTTTTCCTTCATGTCACGGATAAAATTCCGCATAAAGAAGGAGTCGATATGCTTGACAGCATCTAAACGAAAACCAGCTACGCCAGTCGTTTCCATGAACCAATCAGCCCAATCGTAGATATTTTGTATGACTTCTGGATGCTTAAAATCTAAGTCTGCATACATGAGGTAGTCATAGTTACCATTTTCGTTATCGACTAATTCCTCATGAGCCCAGCCTTTGTTGTCTCCCTGTATCAGATAGATTCCAGATTTACGGCGTTTAGCATCATAGTCAGTCCCAGTGAAATGGTACCAGTGCCAGTGGAAATCATTGTAGGTGTTTTGTCTTCCATCAAAAGTAAAGTTTGTCCAACCATTGATGGTAAAAGGTTCTCCAAGTTCAATTGTGCGATCTTCTGGGTCGACTTCAATAACCTGGAAGGATTCTAAACGGTCTGCAGCTGCCTTGTGGTTTAAGACGACGTCAGCCATAGGTTGAATCCCATGTGATTTAAGTGTTTGAATGGCTTGAAGATAGTCTTCTTTGAAACCGTACTTGGTACGCACAGTTCCTTTTTGGTTAAATTCTCCAAGGTCAAAAAGGTCATAGACACCATAACCAACATCTTTTTCGTTGGTAGCTTTAAAGGCAGGTGGCATCCAGACGTGGCTAATTCCTAGATTTGCAAGGTGCTCAGCATCATCGGTAAGTCGCGTCCAGTGTTGTCCATCGTGGGGAAGGTACCACTCAAAATATTGCATTAGGGTTTGATTTTTCATAGATAGTCCTCATACTTAACAATTTGAGAATCATTTTACCACAAAGCAAGCAAATGCGCAAACGTTTGCGCTAAAATTAAACTCTTTGAATGTTCTGTCTATTTTTTGAAGAATGGGCAGAGACCTGCAAAAATTGAAATATTATAAAAGAATTATAGAAAGATGTACATCCTGCTCTTGTCATGAAGAGTGATGGGATAAAAGCTGTAAATGGTTTCTATTTTGTGAATTGTCACAAAATTTGTTATAATAGTATTTATGAAAAAAGTATTCGTCAGCCGACGTGTTGAAAAAAAGCTAAATAAGAGTCAGGTAGTTTTGGAGGAAGTTGATATTCCTGATCTATCTGAAACTGACCAGGAAGTCGAGCTATTTAGTCAAGATAAACAGTTTTTGGGTAAGGCTTATCTATCTCGTCAAAATAAAGGGATTGGTTGGTTCGTAACGAATCAGAAAGTTTCTTTTGACCAAGTCTTTTTTGAAAACCTATTTACTCAAGCTAAATCCAAACGTGATGCCTACTACCAAGATGATTTAACAACTGCCTTTCGCTTGTTTAATCAAGAAGGCGACGGTTTTGGTGGAATGACTCTGGACCTCTATGGGGATTATGTTGTTTTCTCTTGGTATAACTCCTATATTTATCAACTTCGCCAACAGATCCTAGCCGCCTTTGTTCAGGTCTTTCCTGAAGTCTTGGGTGCCTATGAAAAGATACGTTTTAAAGGTCTAGACTTTGAGTCTGCTCATATCTATGGTCAAGAAGCGCCAGATAATTTTACGGTTCTTGAAAATGGAGTTCTCTATCAAGTCTTCATGAATGATGGCCTTATGACAGGTATCTTTCTGGATCAACACGAAGTCCGTGGTAGTTTGGTAGATGGTCTAGCCATGGGCAAGTCCCTGCTCAATATGTTTTCCTACACGGCTGCCTTTTCAGTAGCTGCTGCCATGGGAGGTGCCAGTGAAACTACCTCTGTTGATTTAGCCAAGCGATCGAGAGAACTGTCAGAAGCTCATTTTCATGCCAACGGACTGACACTTGATCATCATCGTTTCATTGTCATGGATGTGTTTGAGTACTTTAAATATGCAAAGCGTAAGGGGCTATCTTACGATGTCATCGTTCTTGATCCGCCTAGCTTTGCTCGTAATAAAAAACAAACCTTCTCTGTAGCTAAGGATTATCACAAGTTGATTTCCCAAAGTTTAGAGATTTTAAATCCGGGAGGTATGATCATTGCTAGCACCAATGCTGCCAATGTTTCCCGTCAAAAGTTCACCGAACAAATCGACAAAGGTTTTGCAGGAAGAAGTTACCAGATTTTAAATAAATATGGACTTCCAGCAGATTTTGTCTATAACAAAAAAGATGAAAGCAGTAATTACCTCAAGGTGATTAGCATGAAGGTAACTAAATGAAATTAGTCGTTTCAGTAATGCCAAAGAATTTAGAAGAAGCACAAGGGCTTGATGCCATGCGTTATATAGATGCAGATATCATTGAGTGGCGTGCTGATTTTCTACCAAAAGAAGCTATTTTACAGGTGGCGCCTGCCATTTTTGAAAAGTTTGCAGGTCGCGAACTTCTCTTTACCTTGCGCACACGTGCTGAAGGAGGAGAGATAGACCTGTCATCGGAAGAGTATGTTCAGATCATCAAGGATGTGGCTCAACTCTATCAACCTGAATACCTTGATTTTGAGTATTTTACTCACAAAGATGTTTTTGAGCAGATGCTAGATTTTCCAAATTTGGTTTTGAGTTACCATAATTTCCAGGAAACTCCAGAGAATATGATGGAAATCTTATCCGAGCTAACCAGTCTAACTCCGAAAGTGGTTAAAGTATCGGTTATGGCTCATACAGAACAAGATGTATTGGACCTCATGAATTTCACACGAGGATTTAAAACCCTCAACCCAGAACAAGAATATGTGACGATTTCTATGGGGAAAGTTGGTAAGGTTTCTCGTATCACTTCTGATGTGACGGGTTCAAGTTGGTCATTTGCAAGTTTAGATGCAGCAAGTGCACCAGGACAAATCTCGCTCTCCAACATGGTAAAAATTCGGGAGATTTTGAATGAAGATTAATGGCTACACACGTCTGGCAGCTGTGGTCGCAAATCCTATCAAACATTCTATTTCTCCTTTCATTCATAATAGTGCTTTTGAGGCAACTCATACCAATGGTGTTTATCTAGCTTGGGAAGTAGAAGCTACTGACTTGGCAGAAACAGTTGCCAATATTCGTCGCTATCAGATGTATGGAATCAATCTTTCTATGCCCTACAAGGAGCAAGTGATTCCTTATCTGGATCAGTTGAGTGAGGAAGCTTGTCTTATTGGTGCAGTTAATACAGTTGTGAATCGAGAAGGAACATTAATTGGATATAACACAGATGGCAAGGGATTCTTTAAGAGCTTGCCTTCTTTTAAAATATCAGGGGAAAAAATGGTTTTGTTAGGTGCAGGCGGTGCAGCCAAGGCAATTTTGGCACAGGCAATCTTGGATGGAGTCAGTCAAGTTTCTGTCTTTGTTCGTTTGTCATCCATGGAAAAAACAAGACTTTACTTAGAAAAAATACAGAATGCGACTGGATTTAGAGTAGATTTATTTGCCTTAGAGGATGTTCAATACCTTCAAGACAGTATCACTCAAGCTGACCTCTTGGTCAATGCTACTAGTGTGGGCATGGATGGTTCCTCTCAGCCGATCCCGATCAGCATCGTTTTACCAGAGAAGCTTTTGGTAGCTGATGTGATTTATCAACCCTTTGAAACCCCATTTTTGAAATGGGCTAGAAGTCAGGGGAATCAATCTATCAATGGCCTTGGCATGCTACTTTACCAAGCTGCTGAAGCTTTTGAGTTATGGACAGGCAAGGAAATGCCAACAGATCAAATCTGGGAATTATTAAAACAAAAGTACCAATAAAGAAAAAGGAGACCTGCTATGAAAATCAGAATAGACCTTCCACATCATCCCTATGATATTCAGATTGAAAAAGGATGCCTGTCTCAAGCAGGAAAATGGTTGCGCAAACTTTGGCAACCACAAAAAATTGTTATCATAACGGATAACCGTGTGGCTTCACTCTATGCAGAAAAGGTTAAATTGAGTTTGGAGGATGCTGGCTTTCAAGTGGCAGTTTTTGACTTTTTAGAGGGCGAAGAACGAAAAAATCTGACTACAGTTCAAAAAGTCTATGAATTTTTAGTCAAACAGGATATGACTCGTAGTGATGGAATCGTAGCCCTCGGCGGTGGTGTAGTTGGCGATTTGGCTGGCTTTGTGGCCTCTACCTATATGCGAGGTATTCACTTTGTTCAAATTCCGACCAGTTTGACTGCCCAGGTGGACTCGTCTATTGGTGGAAAAACTGGAGTTAACACCCCTTTTGCCAAGAATATGGTGGGGACTTTTGCTCAGCCGGATGGTGTTTTGATTGACCCAACTGTTCTTGAGACCTTGGGTAAGAGAGAATTGATTGAAGGAATGGGTGAAGTCATCAAGTATGGCTTAATTGAAGATCCAGAACTCTGGGACTTATTATCTGATATGGATGGTTCTATCGAAAGCATATTGGAACATTCCGAGAGTTTGATTGAGCATTCTTGTCAGGTTAAGCGCAAGATGGTAGTTGAAGATGAGTTGGATAATGGCATTCGTTTATATCTCAACTTTGGTCACACAATTGGCCATGCCATTGAAGCAACTGCTGGTTACGGAAAAGTCATGCACGGTGAGGCAGTAGCGATGGGAATGGTTCAGGTTTCTAAGGTAGCAGAACAAAAAGGTCTTATGCCAGCTGGAATCACTCAGTCTATCCGAGAAATGTGTCAGAAATTTGGCCTTCCTGTTGATTATGAAAACTGGGACCTTGACAAGCTTTATCAGGCTTTGACTCACGATAAAAAAGCGCGTGGCAACACCATGAAGTTAGTTTTGGTACCTGAGCTTGGTTCAGCGACGATTCACCCAGTTTCTCTCGAAGAAATGAAAGATTACTTAGTAAAATAAGGAGAATGTATGAGATATTTAACAGCAGGAGAATCACATGGTCCTCGTCTGACAGCAATTATTGAAGGAATTCCTGCAGGACTGCCTTTGACTGCAGAAGATATCAATGAGGATCTCAAACGTCGCCAGGGTGGATACGGACGTGGTGGTCGTATGAAGATTGAAAGTGACCAAGTTGTCTTTACTTCTGGTGTTCGCCACGGGAGGACGACAGGGGCTCCCATTACCATGGATGTCATTAACAAAGACCATCAAAAATGGCTAGATATCATGTCTGCTGAGGATATTGAGGATAAACTTAAAAGTAAACGAAAAATCACACATCCTCGCCCAGGTCACGCTGACTTGGTAGGAGGTATCAAATATCGTTTTGATGATTTACGAAATTCTTTAGAACGTTCATCAGCTCGTGAAACGACTATGCGAGTAGCAGTTGGAGCTGTGGCCAAGCGTCTATTGGCTGAGCTTGATATAGAAATTGCCAACCATGTTGTTATCTTTGGTGGTAAGGAAATCGATGTTCCAGATAACTTAACAGTCGCAGAGATTAAGAAACTGGCTGCCCAGTCTGAAGTTTCTATCGTCAACCAAGAACGTGAGCAGGAGATCAAGGATTATATTGATCAGATTAAACGTGATGGAGATACTATTGGTGGTGTTGTCGAAACAGTTGTCGGAGGTGTTCCGGTTGGTCTGGGTTCCTATGTCCAATGGGATAGAAAACTAGATGCGAGACTAGCTCAAGCAGTTGTTTCAATCAACGCCTTTAAGGGTGTGGAGTTTGGTCTTGGTTTTAAAGCAGGCCATCTTAAGGGTAGCCAAGTCATGGATGAAATCCTCTGGTCATCAGAAGATGGCTATACTCGTCGGACTAATAACCTTGGAGGTTTCGAAGGTGGTATGACCAACGGCCAACCGATTATCGTTCGTGGAGTTATGAAGCCAATTCCGACTCTCTACAAGCCACTGATGAGCGTTGATATTGAAACCCATGAGCCTTATAAGGCAACGGTGGAGAGAAGTGATCCAACCGCTCTTCCAGCAGCAGGTGTTGTTATGGAAGCAGTCGTAGCAACAGTCTTGGCTCAAGAAATCTTAGAGAAATTTTCTTCTGATAATCTGGAAGAATTAAAAGAAGCTGTTGCAAAACATCGGGAGTATACAAAGAATTATTAAGGAGTTCTTATGGCAAAAACCATCTATATCGCAGGACTAGGTTTGATTGGTGCTTCCATGGCACTCGGAATCAAGCGGGATCATCCTGATTATGAAATTTTAGGATACAATCGTAGTCAAGCGTCTAGAGATATTGCTTTGGAGCGAGGAATGATTGATCGTGCGACGGATGATTTTGCCAGTTTTGCTCCACTTGCAGACGTCATCATTCTTACCCTGCCAATCAAGCAAACCATTGCCTTTATTAAGGAATTGGCCAACTTGGACTTGAAAGAAGGTGTCATTATTTCCGATGCTGGATCGACCAAGTCAGCTATCGTGGCTACAGCTGAGAAATGTTTTGCTGATAAGTCCGTTCGCTTTGTTGGAGCTCATCCCATGGCAGGAAGTCACAAGACAGGAGCGGCTTCTGCCGATGTTAATCTCTTTGAAAATGCTTACTATATCTTCACGCCATCTAGTCTGACAACTTCGGATACGCTCGAAGAAATGAAAGACTTGCTGTCGGGACTTCATGCACGTTTTATTGAAATCGATGCTGAGGAACATGACCGAGTGACTTCTCAGATTAGTCATTTTCCTCATATCTTGGCATCAGGTTTGATGGAACAAACTGCCAACTATGCTGAAGAGCATGAGATGGCACGACGCTTTGCGGCAGGTGGTTTTCGAGATATGACTCGGATTGCCGAAAGTGAGCCAGGTATGTGGACTTCTATCCTCTTATCCAATCGGGAGACCATTATTGAACGCATTGAGGATTTCAAGGGTCGTTTGGACGAGATAGGTCATGCAATCAGTGTAGGTGACGAAAACCAAATCTGGAATTTTTTCAACCAAGCGCGTGAGCAACGTCAAGCTATGGAAATCCATAAACGCGGAGGAGTAGATAGCTCATTTGACCTTTATGTAGATGTTCCCGATGAGGAAGATGTGATTTTACGCATCTTGGAATTGCTACGTGGAACTTCTTTGGTCAATATCCATATCAATGAGGAAAACCGTGAGGATGTTCACGGGATTCTGCAAATTTCCTTTAAGAATGCTCAGGATTTAAAACGAGCTGAGCAAGTCATTACAGAAAATACTGACTACACAGTCGTTATTAAATAAGGAGGACAATTATGTCAAATATTTATGATAGTGCAAATGCACTAAGTCGTGGACTACGCGAATTGCCAGAATACAAGGCGGTTAAAGAAGCCAAGGATGCCATCCAAGCGGATGCAGAAGCAAGCAAAATTTTTGCAGATTATATTGCTTTTCAACATGAAATCCAAATCATGGCACAAACTGGTCAAATTCCAGATGCTTCTTTCCAAGAAAAAATGGAAAGTTTTGGCAAGCAGATTCAAGGTAACTCTCTCTTGTCAGAATTCTTTGCCAAACAGCAACAACTTTCTATCTACCTTTCTGATATTGAAAAAATTGTCTTTGAACCAATTTCAGAACTTTTAAAATAAGAATTTACCTCATAAAGTCAGGAATTTTTAAGAAATTTCTGACTTTTTATGATAAAATAAGAAAAAGTATTGTCAGTATGAGGACCAGTATGAAATTAAAAACAAACATTAAGCACTTAAATGGTAGTATTCGCGTACCTGGGGATAAGTCCATCAGTCATCGCTCGATTATTTTTGGAAGCTTGGCTGAGGGTGAAACGAAGGTTTACGATATCTTGCGTGGTGAAGATGTCTTGTCAACCATGCAGGTATTTCGTGACCTCGGCGTAGAGATTGAGGACAAAGACGGTGTCGTTACCATTCAAGGTGTTGGAATGGATGGATTGAAAGCCCCTCAGAAAGCCCTGGATATGGGGAATTCTGGGACATCTATTCGTTTAATTTCAGGCGTCCTTGCTGGTGCAGACTTTGAAGTAGAGATGTTTGGAGATGATAGTCTTTCTAAACGCCCAATGGATCGTGTGACCCTTCCCTTGAAAAAAATGGGAGTTAGTATTTCTGGTCAAACAGAGCGAGACTTGCCACCGTTACACTTAAAGGGAACGAAAAACTTAAGACCTATTCAATACGAATTGCCAATCGCTTCTGCCCAAGTCAAGTCTGCCTTGATTTTTGCGGCTTTGCAGGCTCAGGGTCAATCTGTCATCATTGAGAAGGAGTGCACTCGTAATCACACAGAAGATATGCTCCAACAATTCGGAGGTGATTTGAGTGTCGATGGTAAGAAAATCACTGTTCAAGGGCCACAGAAACTAAGTGGACAAAAGGTTGTCGTGCCAGGAGATATTTCTAGTGCAGCATTTTGGTTGGTAGCAGGTTTGATTGTGCCAAATTCTCGAGTGGTACTTAAGAATGTCGGTATTAACGAAACTCGTACAGGTATTATCGATGTTATCCGAGCTATGGGCGGGAAATTAGAGATTACTGATATTGATCCAATTGCCAAATATGCAACCTTGACTGTCGAGACTTCAGAACTAAACGGGATAGAAATTGGTGGAGCCTTGATTCCACGTTTGATTGATGAATTGCCGATTATCGCGCTCCTTGCTACCCAAGCTCAAGGTCAAACAGTTATCAAAGATGCAGAAGAACTCAAGGTCAAAGAAACGGATCGCATTCAAGTTGTCGCAGATGCTTTAAATAGCATGGGAGCAACTATTACTCCTACGGTAGACGGAATGATTATCAAAGGGAAATCTGCCCTCCATGGAGCCAGAGTAAATACCTTTGGTGACCACCGTATCGGCATGATGACAGCCATTGCAGCTCTTTTAGTTGCGGATGGAGAAGTTGAATTGGATCGTGCCGAAGCTATCAACACAAGCTATCCAAGTTTCTTTGATGATTTGGAGACTTTGATTCATGGCTAAGGTTTTACTAGGTTTTATGGGTGCAGGAAAATCTACCATCGCTAGAGGCTTAGATCCTGACTTTGTAGACATGGATGCTATGCTGGAAGAACGACTGGGGATGTCGATTGCTCGTTTCTTTGAAGAAAAAGGAGAAGCAGCCTTCCGTCAGGTAGAATCAGAAATTTTAGCTGATTTATTAAAAACAGACCAAGTCGTGTCAACTGGGGGAGGAGTAGTCATTTCTCCGCGTAATCGTGCCTTGCTAAAGCAAAATCCAGACAACATCTACCTAAAAGCAGATTTTGAGACCCTTTACCAGCGAATTTCAGCTGATAAGGACAATCAACGTCCACTATTTTTAAAGAATAGCAAGGAAGATTTGGCTGAGATTTTTAAAGAAAGACAGGCTTGGTATGAGGAAGTGGCTAGTAAAGTTATCGATGTGTTCAAGCTAAGTCCAGAGGAAATTATAGAGGAATTGACATGAAAATTGCCTATCTAGGTCCTAAAGGATCTTTTTCGCACCATGTTGTGCAAACGGCTTTTCCTCATGAGGAACTAGAGCCTTTTTCAAATATTACGGACGTTATCAAGGCTTATGAACAGGGATTGGTTGATTTTTCTGTTGTCCCAGTCGAAAATTCCATTGAAGGTAGTGTTCATGAAACCTTGGACTATCTTTTTCATCAAGCTCGTATTCAGGCTGTGGCGGAGATTGTGCAGCCAATTCATCAACAGCTGATGGCAGTGCCAGGGCAAGTTAAAATTGAGAAAATCTTTTCTCACCCACAAGCTTTGGCACAAGGGAAGAAATTTATCGATGAACATTTTCCAAATGCTGAGCTAGAAGTCACTGCCAGTACAGCCTACGCAGCACGATTTGTTGCAGAGCACCCTAATCAACCCTTTGCAGCAATAGCACCTAGAAGTTCTGCCGAGGAATACGGTCTCCAACTTATCGCTGAAGACATTCAAGAAATGGAAGCCAATTTTACTCGCTTTTGGGTGTTAGGTCCCAAGGCACCACAAATGCCCTTGAAAGCAAATGATAAGAAAATGAGTCTAGCATTGACCTTGCCAGACAATCTTCCAGGAGCTTTATATAAGGCGCTTTCTACCTTTGCTTGGCGCGGGATTGACCTAACTAAGATTGAGAGTCGCCCCCTAAAAACTGCACTTGGAGAATACTTCTTTATCATCGATGTTGACTATAGAGATAAAGAATTGGTCCGTTTTGCTCAAGAAGAATTAGAAACAATTGGGATCCAGTATAAAGTACTGGGAGCTTACCCTATCTATACCATACAAGATAAAGGGAAGGAGAACCTATGACTAGAGAGAATCCTCTAACACATCATGAAAAACTGCGCTATGACTATCTTTTGAAAAATATTCATTATTTGAATGATAAGGAAAAAAGAGAATTTGCCTTTTTACAAGCCAAGATAGAAGGTCAAAAAGATTCAGCAGAAGTTTTCAATCCAGAAGCCAAAGAACAACTTCTTTCAGACTCTGGTATCGACCTGCCAACCTATGCTAATCGTAGTCGTTCTAGTCGCCGTAGTAGTGGAGATCAACTGGAAACGAAGATTCCAAAAGCTAAGAAGCAAAAGAAAAAAAGAGGTTTTCGTTTTAAACGCTTATTTGCTTGGTTAGGGATGATATTGCTTTGTGTAGCAGTAGGAATGATCGTCATGTTCTTAAAAGGCTTCCAATCTGCTAACTCTAATAATCCTAAGGATGCTAAAGCGGCTCAAGTTGAAGTTTTTAACGGTCAAGACACTCGTGATGGAGTAAATATTCTGATTTTGGGAACAGATGGACGGATTGGACAAGATAGTTCCGAAACGCGGACAGACTCCGTCATGGTTCTAAACGTAAGTGGTAAGGATAAAAAAATCAAGCTCGTTAGCTTTATGCGTGACAATTTAGTTTACATTGATGGTTATAGTCAGGTTATCGATGGTCAGAAACAAGCTGATCACAAATTAAATTTGGCCTACGAATTAGGGGAACAAGAAGGAAAACAAGGAGCCGAAATGGTTCGCAACGTCCTCAAGGATAATTTTGACCTAGATATCAAATATTATGCGCTCGTTGATTTCCAAGCCTTTGCAACTGCAATAGATACCCTTTTTCCTGATGGTGTAACCATCGATGCCCAATTTTCAACTTTAAATGGAGTTCCAGTCACAGAAGCGACAGTGGGTGATGACTTGCACGCAACGGCAACTGAGTCACCTACTCAAACTATTCGATCCGGTAAACAGCAAATGAACGGTTCAACTCTTCTGAACTATGCACGTTTCCGTGATGATGATGAAGGGGATTATGGCCGTACTCGTAGACAACAACAGGTTATGACCGCGGTTCTACAACAAATCAAAGACCCGACAAAATTGTTCACTGGTTCAGAAGCTCTAGGGAAAGTTTTTGCGATGACCTCAACAAACCTACCTTATACCTTCTTATTGACCAATGGCCTATCAGTTCTTGAAGGAGCTCAAAATGGGATTGAAAAACTGACAGTCCCAGAACTTGGTGATTGGGTGGATGACTATGATGTCTATGGAGGCCAATCCCTTCGAGTGGATCAAGCTGCCTACCAGACCAAACTCGCGCAAATGGGCTTGAGATAAAATCGAAAAAATGGAAATCAAAGCTTGATTCATCTGTAAAACCAGATGCCTTGGGCTTTGATTTTTCACATAGTTGGTTGGATGTATAAGCCATTTTTGTGGTATAATAGAATGATGTATTCTATAGAAGAGGATGAAAAATAGATGAGTGATTTAAAGGCAATTCAAACTCGTAGCCTAGAAATGGCTGAGTATTTTGTTGCATTTTGTAAAAAACATGACTTGCTCTGTTATCTATGTGGTGGTGGAGCCATTGGAGCCTTACGAAACAAGGGTTTCATTCCTTGGGATGATGATTTAGATTTCTTTATGCCTCGTAAGGACTATGAAAAACTAGCAGAGCTTTGGCCTCAATATGCGGATGAGCGTTATTTCTTGTCAAAGAGTCATAAAGACTATGTAGATCGCAACCTTTTTATCACAATCCGTGATAAGGAAACGACTTGTATCAAGCCTTATCAACAAGATTTAGATCTTCCCCACGGCTTGGCCTTGGATGTATTACCCTTGGACTATTATCCTAAAAATCCAACTGAGCGCAAAAAACAAGTCCGCTGGGCTTTGATTTATTCTCTATTTTGTGCACAAACCATTCCAGAAAAGCATGGAGCTCTCATGAAGTGGGGTAGTACCATTTTACTAGGATTAACTCCTAAATCGCTTCGCTATCGTATCTGGAAAAAGGCTGAGAAAGAAATGACCAAGTATGGACCAGCCGAAAGTGATGGCATTACAGAATTATGTTCAGGTCCAGGATACATGAAGAAAAAGTATCCAATTCAGGCCTTTGAAGACAACATCTTCCTACCTTTCGAAGGAACAGAAATGCCTATTCCGGTTGGTTATGATGCCTATCTTAGCACAGCTTTTGGTGACTATATGACACCACCGCCTGCAGACAAGCAAGTACCTCACCACGATGCCATAATAGCAGATATGGATAAGAGTTATAGAGAATATAAGGGAGAATATGGAGCATGATGGAAGAAAAAATTAGTGTTATTGTTCCTGTCTATAATGTAGAAGCTTATTTGGAACGATGTGTAGAGTCTATTTTAAAACAGACCTATAGTAATCTTGAGATACTGCTTGTCAATGACGGTTCGACTGATAAGAGTGGTGAACTATGTGATCAACTTGCGCTGAGAGATCAACGAATTCGGGTTATTCATAAGGAAAATGGTGGTTTGTCTGATGCTCGAAATAGAGGAATTGATGAAGCAAGTTCAGGTTTAATTGGCTTTATTGATAGTGATGATTATATTGATGAAGATATGTACGAAACACTCTACCGTCAATTAAGAGAGTCGAATGCAGATTTATCAATGTGCGGACACTACGATGTCTTTCATCAGATTCCTGAAAAACAAGTTTCAGAGATTAAAACTTGGAACCTTTCTTCAGAAGAAGCTATAAAAATGGTTATGGAAGCAAAGGTCTTATCAGTTACTGCTGTTAATAAATTATATAAAAAAGAGCTCTTTAATCATTTGAAATTTGAAGTTGGAAAAATTGCAGAAGATGCCTTTATTATGATTCGTTTACTGGATCAGTGCCAGAAGGTTGTTGCGACTAATGAGAAGAAGTATTATTATGTCCATCGTGAAAATAGTATTACTACACAAAAATTCTCATTAAAATTCTTAAATGTGATTGAAGCATATGAGCAAAATGCGAATATAATAAGAGAGCACTATCCCGCAATCGCTGATGTTGCAACGATGCGTTTAAATTGGGCTTATTTCTATGTCTTGGATAGATTGTTGATTGATTCTGATTTTAAAGATAAACAACTGGAAGATAAATTGATATACTATCTAAAACAGAATAGAGTGAATATTTTAAGAGATGCTAGATTTACCAATGCTAGAAAAATAAGTTTCCTAGCTCTACTATTCAGCAGAAAGCTCTACACACAGATTTTACTTGGTCAACATAACCGTTAGGAGAGAAAATGATTTCTATTATTGAGAAAAACTATTTTAAAATTAATCTGGTATTTTTATCAGTCATATCTTTTTATTGTATGGCGGGACTCATTGTCCCCCTTCAATTCATCTCTGCAAATAAATTTGTTACCTTAGGTATGACTCTGATGGGAGTTTTACTAGGTTTATATAATTTCTTTGTAAAAAAAGCTTATTTATTTGTGAGAAAAATTGAGTACTTAATCCTCTTTTTTGCCATGAATATTATCACAAGTTTACTGGTGATTAAGTATGGCTTTTCAACGAATATTAAGAACTTAGTAGTATTCTTTATTTATTTCTTTGCTATTTATCCAATTTTTCAAAGCTTTAGTAAAGAAAAATCTCGACTTTTGTTTAACTTATTCTTCTCAGTGATTACTGTAGCTAATACTGTGGGAGTTTTCATTTCTCTTGTTCAATTCTTAATGTTGATTGGTTACAGAGTTTTCGACTATAAAGGCTTGTTAATTCGTCAAGGATTTGTTGAATCCCGTCTATTTGGTATTTTAGCAAGTCCTAACTATTTATCGATTATTTCCTTAATTATTATTATTTACTTAGGGATGAGACTAACTTTCTTCAGTAAACTAGTTAAAACCTTAGCTATTTCATCCATTATTCTTAATTTCGCTTATATCGTTTTATCCGGTTCAAGAACGACTTACATCTGTTTGGTTGTGGCCGCTTTTCTATATTCTTTGGTGAAATTTGAATTCCGTAACAAGCTAAAATCTTTTGTCGCTGTATTGTTAACAGTAGGACTAGTATTTTTATCTTATAATGGTGTCAAGTACAGTAGTGATCTGTATTTGAAAGCTCACTCTGCAGAAATTCAGCTCAATAAAGAAAAAGGTGAAAATAATAATTTAACTTTAGAGAGAACTGATACTAGCGAAGAAAATATTTCCAATAACCGCTTTGCAATTTGGCAATCGACAGCCTCGTTCATTCCAAAGAGACCTCTATTTGGTTACTCAGCAGGAAACTGGTATGAGTTAGGGAAAACTTATGATGCAAGTGCATATATCATTAAACAACATTACTTAACTCACAATGGATACCTAGAGTTATTATTCTATAACGGAATCTTTGGTATCGTGCCGATCGCTATTTTTATGCTCTCATTTATCTTTGCAAGTCTTAGAAAATTCAAAAAAGACAAAGATGAAGACAGAGTTGATCCTGAGCTTGTTTCAGGCTTACTGATGACAGTCGTTATCTTGATTTCTAACTTATTCTTGAGTTCAACCTTCTATGGTATCTCATTATTAGGTTGTATTCTGTTTATAATCTCAGGCTATTATTTCTCTGTTATTTCTAAAAAGAGAGATGGATACAGAAGACTGTCTGAAGAAGAGATTAAAGAAGTAGAATTAGGGGTAATGGATTATATCCACAATCTCTGTGAAAAAGAGAATATTAATTATTCTTTGGCTTATGGAACTCTATTAGGAGCCGTTCGCCATAAGGGTTATATTCCTTGGGATGATGATGTTGATATCTCATTGAAACGTGATGAGTATGACAAGCTATACCAAGCAGTTCTACGGGACAATGACCCTATCTACAAAGTAGTATCTTGGGAAAATGACAGTCGTTATCCTTATCCATTTTATCGAGTATATGACGCTCGTACCGTTTATGAGAATAACTATATTGAAAATGATATCGATTTAGGAATTTGTGTGGATGTTTTCCCATTTGATTATTATGCTGATGTCAATAAAGAGATGGTTAAACTAGATACCTATCGTAGACTTTCTGTTTATACTCTCTATGGTATTCATAGTAAAAATGCCGGATTGAAGAATATTGTCAGATATCTATTAGTACTTGTTTTCCGTTTAACAAGAGTTAAAACTTGGAATAAAAAGATGAACATTCTCTCAATGCAGGCTAATGATAATGATTCTATTGATTATTTGATGGAAAATAAGAGAACTTCTACAAAATTTGAGAAGACGCTGCTTGATAAAGTAATGGATAGCCCATTCGAAGATAGAATTTATAAAATTCCAGAAGCTTCTCACCAGATCTTGTCAGCTATCTACGGTGATGATTTTATGGAAATTCCACCAGTTGAAAAACGAGTGAAACATGATGATTTTGTCGCTTATATAAAAGAGGTGTAAGACGTGTTACAATGGTTAAAAAGAAGTTTGGCAAGTCTTTTAGGGGACAAGAAAGACCTCATCAAGAACTTACCAATCATTAAAAGTCTCAATGACAAAGCGAACGTTGAATTGGACTCTAAAAGAAGTGAGTTGTTAAAAGACAACTTTGAAGAAATTCTTCAAACGATTTATAGTTCTCCTTTAAAAGATTATGATATTTGGTTGGATTTTGGGACTCTATTAGGCTTTTTTAGAGAAAATGATTTTATTAGCCATGACCTGGATATGGATTTTGGCATCATTATTCCAGATTATCAACGCTTTGTAGAGGATGAACAATATCTCTTGGAAAGAGGTTTTTCAAGAACCAAAGAATTTTACTACAATGAACAATTGGTAGAACTATCATACAGCTTTAAAGGTTTGAATGTAGATCTTATTGTTTATGATAAAAAAGGGGAAACAATCTCCTCCGATACGATTTTCTTTATGATTAATGCTTTGGGAGTACCAACTCGTCATGAGGTTTATCGTTACGAATTGCCATTCAGTCAGTTACAAGTAGCTAACTTTAAGGGCGTAGATGTGAAAATTCCAGAGAATACAAGAGACTATATCAGTCACTTGTATGGAGCTGATTTTGAAACTCCGAATACCAATTATAATTGGAAAGAAAATCCAATCTATAAACAAGGTGATGCCAACTTTGCTCGAGTTGTTTTAAAGAAATAAGCTAAGTACACTTATAAACAAATCACAAAGTCTATTTGTGAATGATACAAGAGAAGTTTTAAGGAAAGAAGTGATAGAATTGAAAAAGTTAAGGAAATCAATCTTATTTAGTATCATACTCTTGTCAGTTACTGCAAATCACCTGCAAGCAGTAAAGGCTGACACTATTTCGGCAGGTTCTGGGAATCGTATTCACTTTATCAATACCAAGGGAGCTTCAGGAAGTGATGCCATTCTATTGGAAAGTAATGGACATTATGCTCTAATCGATATGGGGGAGGATTATGATTTTCCAGATGGAACGGATCCACGTTATCCAAGTCGAGTTGGTATCTCAAGACAGAATGAACTAGTTTTGGAAGATAGACTATTTCGTCATTTAAATCGACTTGGTATCCAAAAATTCGATTTTATTTTAGGAACGCACGTCCATAGTGATCATATCGGTGGCGCGGATGAAATTCTAAAACGTTATCCAGTCGGAAAACTTTATTTAAAAAAATATACTGATGAGAGAATTACCAGTAAGTGGCGTTTGTGGGATAATCTTTTTAATTATGATAATGCACTCAATGTTGCCCGTGAAAAAGGAGTAACTATTGTTCAAGATATTAAGGAAGAAGATAGTCGCTTCAAATTGGGTGATATGGATATCCAACTCTACAATTATAAAAATGAGTATGGTCCAGACGGCAAACTCAAGAGAGTTTATGATGACAACTCGAATTCCTTGGTTGCAGTTGTGACTGTGGCAGGGAAAAAGATTTATCTAGGTGGTGACTTAGATAATGCTGAAGGTGCTGAGGATAGATTAGGTCCAGAAATTGGCAAAGTAGACATGATGAAATGGAATCATCATTATGATGCTCAAATTTCAAATACAATTCCTTTTTTAGATTCTCTTTCACCTAGTATGGTGGTACATACGTCTTCTTCTGATGCAAATCTGGCTTCAACAAGAGATTATCTAAAACAGAAGAATGTTCAAGTGGTCCATGCATCTAGTTTAACTAAGGATGCGACGGTATTTAATATTGCTGATTCTGGTTTTACAAATGTTTCTGATTCTTTCCCAGATATTCCTACAGTATCTGAAGGATGGTATCAAGAAGATGGTTACTGGAAATATCGTTTGACTGATAATGAAATGGCCATTGGGTGGCGAACGATAGATAATATCTATTATTTCTTTAACGGTAAAGGTCAAATGCAGGCAAACAAATGGATTCATTTGAATGATAGCAGGGAAAAATTGGAAGGCAACTGGTATTACCTCAATAGCAATGGTAAGATGCAGTATGAGGGCTGGTTTAAGCAAGATGGCACATGGTATTATATCAGCTCTACAGGTGCAAGACTTTATAATGAATTAGCTGAAATTGGTGGGCAAAAGTACCTCTTTGATAAAGATGGGAAAATGCTGACGGGCTTACAAGTCTTCAAAGGTAAGAAAATGCTCTTTGCAAGTGATGGCGCTCTGCAAACAGAAGGGACAGCTTCTAGCTGGCAAAAGATAGGTTCAAACTGGTATTATTATGATGAAGATGGTATTCGAGCAGTTGGCTTGAAGCAAATCAATGGATCAAGCTACTACTTTGATAACAATGGTATCATGCAGACAGGCTGGGCCCTTATTGAAGGTCATTGGAAGTATTTTGCAAGTTCTGGAGCAATGAAAACAGGCTGGATTAAGGATAAAGAAACTTGGTATTACTTGGATAAAGAAGGTGTTATGCTAACTGGCTTACAAGAGATCGAAGGAACTCGTTATTATCTTAATGCAAGTGGAGCTATGCAAACAGGTTGGAAGTGGCTTGATAATCATTATAGCTACTTCACAAGCAGTGGAGCGATGAAGACAGGCTGGCTCAAAGATAAGAACCTTTGGTACTATCTAGACAAGGAAGGTATCATGCTCACAGGCCTGCAAGAAATTGATGGCACTCGTTATTACCTTAATGCAAGTGGAGCTATGCAAACAGGTTGGAAATGGTTAGACAATCATTACTACTACTTTGCAAGTAGCGGAGCCATGAAGACTGGCTGGTTCAAAGATAAGGATACCTGGTACTATCTAGACAAGGAAGGTATCATGCTCACAGGCCTGCAAGAAATTGATGGCACTCGTTATTACCTTAATGCAAGCGGAGCTATGCAGACTGGTTGGAAATGGCTAGACAATCATTATTACTACTTTGCAACTAGCGGAGCTATGAAGACAGGTTGGTTCCAAGATAAAGGGGTTAAGTATTATCTTGACGTTGAAACTGGTCAGATGGCAACTGGACTATACAAAGTAAATGGTGAAAGTTATTACTTTGATGCTAATGGTGCTATGCAAACTGGTTGGAAACAGCTGAATGGCAATTGGTATTATTTCCAAGCAGATGGTTCACTTCTAAGAAATGGAACAACACCTGATGGCTACAAGGTCAATCAAGATGGTATTTGGAGCTTAAATCCTGTAAAAGAGGAAGAAGTTCAGAACCATCAAGAAGATCCTAAGAGGGATTCTGATAAGCCAGCAGATAAGGAAGAAAAGTCAGCAGAAGCGACTGAAAAAGATGAAGTTGCTGAAACAAAGCCGACTTTAAAGACAGATAAAGAATAAGTGCTTTCTACCTCTAACTAAGTCTTCGAGAAAACTCCCTTTGTGCTAGTCTTTCACTCACTACCTAGTTTTCTCATGAAATAGTATTTATATACATCTCAAAGAATCGATCAATGTTTTTAGGATGAGAATATTGATCAGCTTTGGGGTGTTTTTTTGATTCTTTATACCCTATATTGTTGAAAACATCCTCTTTGTCTTTAAATCGAAATATTTTGATAAGAAATTTTAAAACCGACTGATTAGATAAATAAGAAAAATTATGGTATAATAAAACGATGCAAAAAAGGAGTATATATGGACATTTCAGAAATTCGTCAAAAAATTGACGCCAATCGTGAAAAATTAGCTTCTTTTAGGGGGTCTCTTTGACCTCGAAGGGTTAGAAGAAGAAATTGCCATTTTGGAAAACAAAATGACAGAACCTGATTTTTGGAACGATAATATTGCGGCCCAAAAAACGTCGCAAGAATTAAATGAACTTAAAAATACCTACAATACCTTCCATACCATGGAAGAGTTGCAGGATGAGGTTGAAATCTTACTAGACTTTTTAGCAGAGGATGAGTCTGTCAAGGATGAGTTGGTTGAGAAGCTAGCTGAACTAGATCAGATGATGACCAGCTATGAGATGACTCTGCTCTTGTCAGAGCCTTATGATCATAATAATGCTATTTTAGAGATTCACCCAGGATCTGGAGGAACAGAAGCCCAAGACTGGGGAGATATGCTCCTTCGTATGTACACTCGTTACGGAAATGCCAAAGGCTTCAAGGTTGAAGTATTGGATTATCAAGCTGGTGATGAAGCAGGAATTAAGTCGGTGACCTTGTCTTTTGAAGGGCCAAATGCTTATGGGCTTCTCAAGTCGGAAATGGGAGTACATCGTTTGGTACGAATCTCGCCGTTTGACTCGGCCAAACGCCGTCACACCTCCTTTACTTCTGTAGAAGTCATGCCAGAGTTAGATGACACCATTGAAGTTGATATTCGAGAAGATGATATCAAGATGGATACTTTCCGTTCAGGTGGAGCAGGTGGACAAAACGTCAACAAGGTTTCAACAGGTGTCCGCTTGACTCACATTCCGACAGGGATCGTCGTAGCATCAACCGTCGACCGTACTCAGTACGGAAACCGTGATCGTGCGATGAAGATGCTCCAGGCTAAACTCTATCAGATGGAGCAGGAAAAGAAAGCTGCTGAAGTAGATGCTCTTAAGGGGGACAAGAAAGAAATTACATGGGGAAGCCAAATCCGCTCCTATGTATTTACCCCTTATACCATGGTCAAAGACCATCGTACCAGCTTTGAAGTTGCGCAGGTAGATAAGGTTATGGATGGAGACTTAGATGGATTCATTGATGCCTATCTGAAATGGCGTATTAGTTAATAGAAAGGAAGTCACATGTCGATCATTGAAATGAGAGATGTTGTCAAAAAGTATGACAACGGGACAACAGCCCTACGTGGCGTCTCTGTGAGTATTGAACCAGGAGAGTTTGCCTATATCGTAGGTCCTTCAGGTGCAGGTAAGTCAACCTTTATCCGTGCCTTGTATCGTGAGGTTAAAGTAGAAAAAGGAAGCTTGCAGGTTGCAGGTTTTAATCTCGTAAAGATTAAAAAGAAAGATATTCCGCTCCTTCGTCGTAGTGTTGGAGTTGTCTTTCAGGATTACAAACTTTTGCCAAAGAAAACCGTTTATGAGAACATTGCTTATGCCATGGAGGTTGTCGGTGAAAGTCGTCGTAATATCAAAAAACGTGTTATGGAAGTCTTGGATCTTGTTGGTTTGAAACACAAGGTTCGTTCATTCCCTAATGAATTGTCAGGTGGTGAGCAACAACGTATCGCCATTGCGCGTGCTATCGTAAACAATCCTAAGGTCTTGATTGCGGACGAGCCAACAGGTAACTTGGACCCAGATAACTCATGGGAAATCATGAACCTCTTGGAACGTATCAATCTTCAAGGAACCACAGTTTTGATGGCAACCCATAACAGTCAAATCGTAAATACCTTGCGCCACCGCGTCATTGCCATCGAGAATGGTCGCGTGGTTCGTGACGAAGCGAAAGGAGAGTACGGATACGATGATTAGTAGATTTTTCCGCCATCTATTAGAAGCTTTAAAGAGTTTAAAGCGTAATGGATGGATGACCATTGCTGCTGTCAGTTCGGTCATGATTACCTTGACCTTGGTTGCTATTTTTGCCTCAGTTATCTTTAATACTGCAAAATTGGCGACGGATATTGAAAACAACGTCCGCGTCATGGTTTATGTTCGTAAAGATGTTGAAGACAATAGCGAAACCATTGTTAAAGAAGGCCAGACAGTCACTAACAATGATTACCACAAGGTCTATGATGCCCTTAAGGCTTTGCCAGCAGTTAAAAATGTAACCTTCTCAAGTAAAGAAGAGCAATATGAAAAGCTGACTGAAACCATGGGTGACGAGTGGAAGGTATTTGAAGGAGATGCAAACCCTCTTCATGATGCCTACATCGTAGATACCAATTCACCAAGTGATGTAAAACCTGTAGCTGAAGAAGCTAAAAAGATCGAAGGTGTCTCTGAAGTTCAAGACGGTGGTGCTAATACCGAACGTCTCTTCAAGTTGGCGTCCTTCATCCGTGTATGGGGATTGGTCATTGCAGGACTCTTGATTTTCATCGCAGTCTTCTTGATTTCAAATACCATTCGTATTACCATCATTTCACGTAGTCGTGAAATCCAAATCATGCGTTTGGTTGGTGCCAAGAACGGCTACATCCGTGGCCCATTCTTGCTGGAAGGAGCCTTCATTGGACTATTGGGAGCAACCCTTCCATCTATCATGGTTTATCTTATCTATAACCGTGTCTACCAATCTGTTAACCCATCATTGGTTGGACAAAACCTATCTCTGATTACACCAGATACCTTTATTCCTTTGATGGTTGGTCTCTTGTTTGTTATCGGAATCTGTATCGGTTCACTTGGATCAGGAATCTCAATGCGTCGATTCTTGAAAATCTAAGACAATTATTATTGATAAAACACCTAAAAGTGGGATGCAATCGAGGACTCAGAGAGTCAGATTGCCCTGCTTTTTTGTTTTGAACTTGCCCTACAAGTTGCTTGCCAATTTGCTGGAAACAGTGTATGATAGGAAAGGACCTTTCTGTCATAAGAGCTGATGAAGGAGGCTGGAAATCCGATGATAGAAGTAGTGAATAGACACTTTCATCAAGCGATACAAACAATCACGAGCTCTTTCTAGCTAAAATGAATGAAATATGAGGATAAGATGAAACAATTTTTAGAAAAGGCGAGCGTGCTCTCTCTGTCGTTAGTATTGATCACATCGTTTTCAATCTCGAGTGCCCTCCCTGCTATGTTTGACTATTACCAGGGTTATTCGACAGGTCAAGTCGAGCTTTTGGTTAGTCTCCCTTCCTTTGGAATTATGGCCATGCTCTTATTGAACGGAGTTTTGGAACGCATTTTTCCTGAGCGTCTCCAATTAACCTTGGGACTTTTGATCCTTTCAATCAGTGGAACTGCACCTTTCTGGTATCAAGGTTATTACTTTGTCTTTGTCACTCGTCTTCTTTTTGGACTGGGTGTTGGGATGCTGAACGCCAAGGCTATCTCAATCATCAGTGAACGATACCATGGTAAAACTCGTATCCAGATGCTTGGCTTTCGTGGTTCTGCCGAGGTAGTAGGTGCCTCTATCTTAACCTTGGCGGTTGGGCAACTTTTAGCCTTTGGATGGACTGCCAGTTTTTTAGCTTATGCTGCTGGATTAGTTGTTCTAGCTTTATTCCTCCTTTTTGTTCCCTACGATAAAGAAGAAGGGAAAGTTTCTAAGCATAAACATGAAGAGCTTGAGCGCCTAACTTCAACTATGAAGTGGCTCATCTTTTATTTGGCTATTGCTGCATCGGTTATCGTGTGTACCAATACAGCCATAACTTTCCGTATTCCAAGCCTTATGATTGAGGCAGGATTTGGAGATGCTCAGCTTTCTAGTCTAGTCTTAAGTGCCATGCAGTTGATCGGGATTTTAGCGGGACTTAGCTTTTCCTTCCTAATCTCAGCCTTTAGAGGAAAACTCTTATTGGTAGCAGGAATTACCTTTGGTGTGGGTCAGATTATGATTGCTCTAGCCCCTTCTCTTTGGCTAGTTGTGGCAGGTTCAGTCTTGGGAGGCTTTGCCTATAGCATTGCCCTGACGACAGTTTTTCAGTTGATATCTGAGAGAATCCCAGCAAAACTCCTCAACAAAGCAACGTCCTATGCTGTTTTGGGATGTAGTTTTGGTGCGTCATTAACACCTTTTGTTCTTTCAGGGATTGGCTTGGTGACGACAGATGGTCGAATGACCTTTATCATTCTAGGAGCATGGATGATTGTTACTTCTTGTCTGGTTTCCTATCTGTTGAAAAAGAGAGTTTAAAAAGCGAAAAGATGATGAGTTTGCGAGTCCTTAAGCATACAGTGAAGTGTTGAAAGTTATGTAGAGTAAAAATAATTATCAACAGAGCTTTATGGAGTATAGAAGGCTCAGAAAAGCTCCAATCAGTTCCCCTATCAAAGGCTCATTATTCATAAAAAAAGAGGTCGGGATTTTGTCCCGGCCTCATTCTTTTTTGTAATTTTATACTCAATGAAAATCAAAGAGCAAACTAGGAATCGAGCCACAGGTTGCTCAAAACAGTGTTTTGAGGTTGCAGATGGAAGCTGACGTGGTTTGAAGAGATTTTCGAAGAGTATTAAAGTCTTTGCCAAAAGAAGTCAATGATATAGGTCAAGCCATAAGTATAAACCACGAGGGTAAAGGGCTTGGTCAAGACGATAATAGTCATGTAACGCTTGAAGCTCATCTTGGTCAGAGCAGCCAGCATACAGAGAAAATCTGCTGGACTAACTGGCCAAATCATCATAATGATAAAGAAGCGATCAAAGCGATTGCCCTTGTCTAACCAGCCGATGTACTTATCATAGGTACGCTTGCTAACGACAGACTGGACAAAGGGAGCACCGTAAAGTCGCACTAGGTAAAAGATAATGGCGCAACCAATGACAATACCAATGTAATTGTAAATAGTTCCCACGATATGACCATAGATAAAGACACCAGCGACCGATGTCAGAGCACCAGGAATGATAGGAACCACCGTCTGCAAAATCTGTAAAAAGATAAAGAGTGGAGGCCCCCAGATGCCTGCCTGTAGGATAAAGGCAGAGAGGGTTTCCTTGGATTGTAAAATCCCAGCCTGATAGGCCCAGATGCAGAAGATCAAGGTGCCAACTCCACCAACGATAGATGAAATGTGAATCACTTGTTGCAGAAGGGGTGAAATAGTTTTCATTTGAATATTCTGTGACATGTAAAATCCTCTTAAGTAGTATAAATCTACTATACCATATTTTGAGGAGAAAGACTATCTGTATTCTAGGTGTGACTTTGACGCAAGTATGATAAAATGATAGTAAGAAAATGACGGCTTAGAATGAGGAAACTAACATGTTAGGATTAAGCTTTAATGGAACTTGGCGTAACTACCAAAAGCAAGTCTTGGATAAGTTCCAAGAATATCAAGCAGATGGACATGTTCACCTTGTGGCAGCACCAGGATCTGGCAAGACAACCATTGGTATCGAATTGATTGCTCGCTTTGATAAGCCTGCTCTCGTCTTGGTACCGACAGTTACCATTCGGGAACAGTGGGTGGATAGAATTCGCCAGGCCTTTTTAGAGGATGAGAACCAAGTCACAAGTCTCGTGTCTCAAAATCTCAAGGACATGAAGCAAATCACCATCGCTACCTACCAAGCCTTTCATAGTGCTATGCAACAGGTCCAGTCTCAAGAAGAGAATGGTGAGACGGTGGATTTTGGCGGTTTTGATCTCATTGCTAGTCTTAAGGAGCAGGGAGTTGAAACCCTCTGTCTGGACGAATGCCACCATTTGAGAAATGAATGGTGGAGAAGTCTAGAAGATTTCCGTAAGAAATATCCGCAACTGCAGGTCATTTCTCTAACCGCAACCCCTCCCTATGATAGTGAACCAGAACTCTGGGCTCGCTATCTCCAAATGTGTGGGGAGATCGACCAAGAGATCACAGTGCCAGAACTGGTCAAGGAGGAGACACTTTGTCCTCACCAAGACTTTGTTTATATCTGTACTCCGACCAAGGAAGAGGAGAAGGTTCTTCAGGACTTTGAAGATGCTAAGTGGCAGTATCTCAGCCACTTAGTGGATGAACCTGAGTTTAAGGAGTTAATTGCTAGCTCCAAGGTTCTTAATGGCCAAATCTCGGCAGATCTACTTCTTGAAGATCCCAAGTATCTCTCGGCCATCCTCATTTATCTTCATTCTCAAAAGCTAGAAATTCCTCAATACTTAAAGGATCTCATTGGCAGTAAAAGCCTTCCTTCGCTGAACTACTACTGGATGGAGGTCCTTCTCCAAGGACTTCTCTACCAGACACCTGATTGGTATGAGGCAAGCCCAGACTATATCAAAGAGATAGAAAGGGACATGAAGGCCAGGGGCTTGATTGACAAACGCCAGCTTTTCTTGGTTCGAAATAAGATCAATGATCAAATTCTCAATCAATCCTTGGGGAAATTGTCTGGAATTGCTGATATCTTTGCGACCGAGTATGCTAGCCTCGGAAAAGACTTGAGGCAACTAGTTCTAGCAGACTATATTCGTAAGGACTTTGCTAACTATCTTGGGAATGATCAAGCGGCAATCACGCAACTAGGAGTCCTGCCTTACTTTGAAAGTATTCGTCGAAGTGCTCAGAAACAGGGGATTTCTGTTCCCTTAGCAGTGCTTTCGGGAAGTGTGGTTATCGTGCCAACCAGTGTCAGGGAGGAGCTTCAAGCACTCTTGCCAACAGTCGCTTTGACCTTCTCAGCCATTGGTCAACTAGATCCAGATGCCTATCTTCAGGTAGGTTTTCCCTCAACCTGTAAAGGTATGGTAGGAGCCGTAACTGAGCTCTTTCAAAGGGGTGCCATCCAGGTCTTGATCGGGACCAAGTCTCTCTTGGGTGAAGGATGGGATGCGCCATGTGTTAATTCTCTAATCTTAGGTAGTTTTGTCGGGAGCTTTATGCTCAGCAATCAGATGAGAGGTCGTGCCATTCGTGTCTGGTCAGGACATCCAGAAAAGACCAGCAATATCTGGCATCTGGTCGCTATCAAACC
The DNA here is from genome assembly GCF_051106275.1 of Streptococcus sp. KHUD_014. Lineage (GTDB taxonomy): Bacteria > Bacillota > Bacilli > Lactobacillales > Streptococcaceae > Streptococcus. Next base: position 642,367 of record NZ_CP193666.1, read on the forward strand.
CTATACAAAAAATCTTTTCTTGCGGGAAAAGGAAAATGAAGAGGATGTAGATAAGGATAATTCCTATCAAGATTTACTTAATCTAACTCGTCGGATGGAACACTTTCTAGGTTTATCCTATAAGGAGGACACCATAGAGACAGGGCTGGATCGCTTGGACTTCCCTAAACCACCCTTTAAGAAAAGTAAGATTAAAGCCTATAATCAGAAAATCAAGGAATTGTCCAAGGACCGTAGCTCCCTTCGCAAAAAATGGCAGGAGGCGTTAGTAGTTGCGGATAAACTGGAGATTGTCAATGAGGTAGCGACAGATCGTAAACAAATACCTCTCTTGACACTGGTCGATGCTGAAAAGTGGGTTCGCTATTCTTTCTTACTGATTGCAGTTAATCTCCTCCTCTATCTCTTTAGAACAAATGGTATTCGTCTGGCTTGGTTAACGGCTATTAGTCTTGTCTTGCTTACTATTGCTCTAGTCCGTTACTTCTTTTATAAGAGTCCTTATGTACGCCTACGTCAGGCGGGTGAAGGTATTCGTAATGCCATGTTAAAGATGGGGCATCTTTCTAATGATCAGTCGCGCGTGCAGGTGGAAGAAGATAAGGATAGCTATTGCATTTTTACCTATCTCAAGGGTGGCAGTATGCGAGATAAGGAGCTCTTCTCTCAGACCTTAGGCGAATTCTTTGCCCCTGTGGACAATCAACGCTATCTCTTAGTAGCTAAAAAAGCACCAGCAGGTCAATCCAAGTATTTTGTAGTTCCTAGCCTCTTTGAAAAGCGCAAGGAAGAAGCACAGCTCTTTCTAGACGCAATCGCACCTCAGCTAGGTGATTACCAGTTAGTCTACACCCGCAACGAAGCAGGCAGAAAAGTCTTACTCGAAGCCCGACTCAAATCCCTAGCCAACAAAAATGATCGCCTCATCACCAAGAAAAAGGTCAAAAGTGCGTTGAAGTAGAAAAGTTTGCAAGAGATAAATAAGTAAATTTTCTTAAAATATAAACACCATTAGAGACAGTAAGAGACGATTGGTTGGTACGAGTAAGAAGGAGAAGAAAGTTAAAGTAGAATAGGCTACACATGTATCAGGATTAAAATAAATGCTTTTAGATATATTATTATCTAAAAGCATTTTTTGTTGGATTCGTGGTATAATTTTGATAAAAGTATAAGGTAATAAATTATTTTATTTTAGAAAGAGTCAATATGTATGATAGATATATTAAGTTAGACCACATTGATACCTCAGTTGCAGCTAAAAATGTCGCTAAATTGCTTGAGGAAAATAAAACTTATTTCCTAAATGGGAACTGGGGTTCTGGAAAAACAGAATTTCTAGTTGAAGTTGGTAAGAATACTAATAAAAAATTAGTTACGATAGACTTTTGGAGATTAAGTGATAACCGCTCAACAATTGAAATTATTTTTTCAAAATTACATCCGTGGAAATACAAGTTTTTAAGGTTTTTCATAGTTTTATGTGTTGCATTATCAATCCTAATGACAAATGTAGTTGATTTGGGTTTAAGTTCTTTTTTTGAATCTTTTTGTGTTAAATTAATTGTTGGGAGTATTGTTTTATCAGTAGCAATATATCAATTTTTTAAAATCAAATCAGATGGTTTTTACAGTTATTTATTAACTTCTAAATGTCTGTCATTATCTCGAAAAGTATTAGTTATTGATGATTTTGATCGAATGTCTAACAAACAACAAGAGGAGAGTTATAAAATTTTTAGCTTGCTTAATGGCAAGATTCCAATTGTTTTTGTTGGAGATATTGAGAAAGTGCATCTTAACGACAATAATTTCCTCTCTAAAATTATTGATAGACGGATAGAACTACCATTTGTTCTTCACCCATCAAATATTTGGCAAGATTATTTTGAGTTGTTAAGTAAAAAACTCAATACGAGTTTGTCAGATGATTTTTGGAGAAGGTTTAGCTTTGAAAACAGAAACTTGCGAGATCGTAATCATTTTAATGACTATGTCAATCAAGAATTCTTTTCAAGGGGAAAGCTTGAACATGTTCAAGAAGAACAGCAACTTTGGATTATCTATGCTTATCTTTTTTATCCTGAATTATATAAACAACTATTAAAGAACGAAGAAATAAAAATTAAGGATGATGAAAAAACAAGTTTTACAGAGATTTTCAAGTTTGGACGAAGCATACAGGAAATATTATCTGACATTCAGCAATCAGACCATAACCAATATCCACCGAACTATAAAAAAAATAAACCAGCCTATTTTCTCTATGAAGAACCTCTAAATCATACAAAAGAGGAATTTAATACATTACTTGAAACAGACAGTAATGAATTATCAAGAGAACTAAAAGAGGCAAACTATAACAAAGATTTTTATCAATATCTCTCAAGCGAATATAAATCTTTTTCTGAAATTCAGAAAGCTAAACTACTACGTATTACTATACAGGAATCTCTGAAATCTTATAATAGCTCTGCAATGGACTATATTGTCGGAGAAAAGTTAAATGAAGAAATTCCCCGATATGAGAGGAATAGTCCTTTAAGTGAGGAAATCATAGGTAGAATTGTGAATTTCTGGGAAAGTATTCTGAGAAAAGAAGGTTTGGATCCCTCTGAGATACTTTATTTTATGGAAAAACATAGAGTGCTAACCTTCTATGATTTGGGACTTCACTATTCAAACTTAGAAATTAGTAGTGAAAATTTTGCTAAACTAAAGCGTAAAGATATAGTCTTATTGACTTATCTTAGTTCAGTTAATAAATTTGGACAATTTAAGAAATGGGATAGTAGTATATGGAATGCAATTGATTATTTTGGAGATAAGGAATTCTTATCATTTTGGAAATTCCAAGGAATTCTGTCTACTGATGAGAATTATTTTGATTTTGATATTATCCCAGAAAACAAGACTTATACTCTTTGGATAGGTAAATACGCTTTTGAACCTCCTTATGAACTTGAAGATTATAGAGAGGATGTTATTAGAAAGATTCGTCCGAAACTTGAACAACTGAAATCAAAAGGATATACATTTGTAGAAAAAATAGATGGGGAACATAGACAAAGGGAGTAGGCGTACCAGACTTAATATTTTCTATTTCATAACTCATTTCTGAAGTTTATAATAAATAATTTATCTATCCCACTCGCTCTATTCAGGTCGAGTGGTTTTTCTTAAAATATGATAAAATAAAAAGGATAATACATTAATTAAAGAAAGTAAAAATGGCAAACAAAGAAAGTGCAGAGCGCAAGGAACGGCATCGTAAAATTTGGGCAATTGCGGACGATGTTTGTGGAGCTGTAGATGGTTGGGATTTTAAGCAGCACATAAGTATAAAGGAGGAACTCACATGTCTAAACTAAAAAAGACACGATTGGTAAAACAAGGTTAAAAATAATAATTATTATATTATAGTTATCTCAAAAATAAAATGGAGATGTTAATGAGTAAAAGGAAAAGTAAACAAATAAAAAAAACGTCACAAACTAAAAAAGAAGAATCAAAAATTGAGATAAAAGGGAATCATGAACTTAAAAAATTTTTAGATAACTCTAGATGTGAAAGAAGAATTATTGAAAATTTTGGTAGAAATTCAGTAAAAAAAATAAGTAATGTGAACTTAGAAAAAGTGGATTTTAAGAATTTGACATTAAAGAACTGTGAGTTTGTTGATTCGGAAATTAAATTTTCACATATATCTGAAAATAGCTATTTGAGAAAGTCTAAATTTTTAAATGTGGATTTTACAGGGACTGTATTTGAAAATGTAAATTTAGAAAAAGCAGAGTTTAAGAATTGTAAATTATATTATGTACGATTTGAGGATTGTATTGTTGATTATAAAAATATTTTAGAAAACAAACCCGATGAGCCTAATTTAGCTATGAATCTTATTAAGTCATTGTACAAAAATGAACTACAGCAAGGTAATGCAAAAGAAGCTGATGAACTTTTTTTATTATATAAAAAAGAAGAGAGGCAATTTTTCAAACATTTGATTGGTTGGAAAAAAGCTAAAAAAAATAGCAATAAAATGTATCAGAATGAAAAATATTATAATGAATATATGAAGGATAAAAAACTTAATAAATTTAGTGTGTTTTTAAAATTAATATCATCATTGACAAATAATATTATTTGGGGATATGGAATAAAAATTCACAGAATAGTAACATCTATGATTTTTGGAATATTAATATTCTCTTTTATATATTTTAGTATAACTGAAAAAAATTGTCTTAATTCAATTTTTTTGAGTTTTAAAACTTGGATGCTTAACAATGAATATGAATCTAATAATATGGTCGTTAGTGCATTTATGATAATTGAGAATCTTTTAGGATTAGTGAGTTTAGCATTGCTTACATCAGCATTTTATAGAAAGGTGGAAAAATAGATTGGAGTCTAAAAATGTAGAAAAATTAAGAGAACTAATAAAAGATAATAGATTAACAAAAAAAATAGATGCGATTTTTTTGTATGGTTCTTCAATTACTAAGGAAAAAAATGAATATTCAGATATAGATGTTTTGATAGTGGTTCAATATGAATTACAAGCTAGAGATGAGGAAAAAATATTGAAAGTTATATCTTCAATATATGATTCTCAAAAATTAGATATTTCTATATACGATAACAATAAATTTCAAAATTTGTTGGACTCTGGAGCGTTGTTTATTCATCATTTGAAAAACGAAGGTCTATTGATATACTCTTCAAGAGATAAAACAAAAGAATACTATTTCAATAATCTTAAAGAATTTAAGGGGCTAGCAGAAGATGTTTTATTGTATAGAAGAATGTTGACTAAAACAAAAGCAAGTATTGAGTTAAATGGGATCAATTATTTTGACCTATGTATACTTAGTATGATTACAAGGAATACATTAACACTCTTAAATTATAAGCAATGTAAAGAAAAGTGTAAGTTCGGGAAATTGGAAGTTTTCAAATCGATAAAGAATTCAAAATTAGAATTAGAATTTAAAGAGTATTGTAAACTATTGGAATACAGATCCTATTTTAGGAGAGGTTTTCCCAGGGTTGAACTACCTAGCATTGAAAATTTTCAATTAATTTTTAAGAAGGTCGAAGAGCTAGTATGTTATGCAATTAACGAAATAGGTGTTAATGATACAATAGATAGATTTTATTTTTTAATTGACGATAATAATGCTAGAAATTTGTATACATCATTTGAAGTTTTTACAGATTTAGAAAGAGATATATATTTTTATTTAAAAAAATATGGTAAATCAAAATATAAATTAGAAATAAATTCTATTAGAACTGATTATATTGAATTTTTAATCGAAAATTATAACAAAGATGAATTTTTTTCTTTGACATTACAAATTTTAAATCATATCGAAAGAATAAAGAAAAAATCAAATAACTATTCTATTGATTTTCCTGACTTAATGACAATAAGAAACATGTCTAAATCTGAAATTTCATTAAATAAATTACTTCTAAAAATTTTAATGAGTATAAAAAAATTGACCAAAACCAATATAAAGTTATTAGATAAATGGCAAAAAAAATTAGAATCTAAAATTGATAGCACATTTATAGAGGATTTAGAGAGATACAGAAATATAAGAGGTAATACTTTTAAATAATATAAAAATACAACTTTAACTAAACTTATAGATGGTAAATGGAGAATACAATAAATTGATAATCTTCAAAATTTTAAGCTTTCATTAGATATGGATGGAATGATTTGGGCGTTCACTGAAGAAGCTTAAGCGAATTTTTCTACTATGAAATCATTCATAACTAGAATTATAATTCGAAATGAAATTAATAAATAGAGTTATGTACGTTAACAGACTACGTGAATAGATATCTGATTTTAATTTACAGGTTTGGATATTATTACATGATTTTATATACAGGTCGGGAACGTTACTCATGAACTTGGTTAGCCATATTAGCATTGTAGTTCCGCCAATTGATTTTATTTCAAAATTAGACACCCAACTACAACCTATAATGTTACAACAACAGATTTCAAAAAATTTAAATCAAGAACTCACCCAATTGCGCGATTGGCTCTTGCCAATGCTGATGAATGGACAGGTGAAGGTGGAGCGCTAGGGAATTTAAAAACTTTTATATAAAATGCTATCAAGGAGGTGTGTGAATATTGTCTTGTGTAATTGGAACTGTATTTAAAAATTTCGCAATTATTTCAGGAGATACGCGTCTTAGCAAAGATTCGGGTGAAACTGTAAGCGATACATACTCTAAAGTGTTCAAGGTGAATCAAAATGTATTGGTAGGTTTTACTGGTTCAGGTAATGCTGTAGATGTTTTAAATAAAAATGGTATTTTTGACAAAGCTGATTGTCCAAGTGCTGAAGATTACCTAGAATTTTTATGGCTTTTACTAGGTAACAGAGTGGTAAATGAACCGAACCATTGTAATATATTAGTTTTGGGAAAAAGTAAAATGAATTATGGTTTTGGCGGAAACTTTCATATGCCAGATGATGATGTTCAAAATCAGCTACATTTAACAGATCACAGGAACGTATGGGCTCCTATTATGACACCTCCAAATGTTGATTACGAGTATTATCAAGATTTAGTTAATTCAAAAGTACAATTTATTATTGCTGAACAAATAATTTCTCCAGTATTTAGTAGAGGGATGGCGATTAAGAAAATAAAAGAAATTCATAGAGAAATTATTCTAGAAATTTCTAAAAAAGATAAATCAGTTAATAGTAATATTGAACAACATGTGATTAAATGGTGAAAATGACTAATAAAATTGTTGAATACAAAGACCTAATTGCTTTTCATCCAGGTCAGTATGTTGGAGAGTTGATTGAAGATTATAACCTAACGCAAAAAGAATTTGCGGAGAAGTTGGGGGTATCGCCAAAGATGATCAGAAAATTAGTGAAAGGTGAGCAGTCAATTAGTAATGAGATTGCTCAGAAGTTAGAGAAACTTACCAATATTTCGATGAAAACTTGGCTCAATCTTCAAAATGCTTACGATGTAAAAATGGCAGAGTTCTTAGAGTAATCATGGTATAATGTCAATTATGAATAACAACAACCAACGTGCCCTTTGTCAGCAACTCTGGGCAGAAAACAAATACCTTGTTTTGAGTCATTCTAGCAATATTTACAAGGACATTCGCCAGTATCTTAAGCAAGAAGTGGTGGAGGTAAGTCATGTTCAGGAACTGATTGACCGTGCCTGCCAGATTCCAGAGCACAGGGGTCAGGTTTGCAATGCTTTTCAGCATATTTGGGGATATTTTAAAAAGCAAGCTAGCCTTGACGAACGCAGAGACTATATGCTCTTGCTGGATCGCTATCGCTTTGGTCAAGCTTCCAAGCAAGACTTGATTGCTAAGACGAGAGACTTGCTTGAACGTTATCCAAATGCTTATCTTCAACATTCTACCTTGCTGAAAGGAGACTCCCATGAGACTTTGGCATGAGGCTTTGATTTCACAACTTCCCCGTCCTCAGCTCTTGGGACAACATCGAGAGTGCTGTGCTCTGCGTGGTAATGGCTGGGGCAGAAAGCATGCGACGGTGGACTATGTCTTTACCCACTCGCCCTATCGTCTCTATGGCTATCATCGCTTGATCATGGAGGAGATGGCTGACCGTGGCTACAATGTCAGTCTAGAGTGGCTAGATAAGAACTACCGTGGCAAAACCTGCCCTCCTTATCAAGACTTAGCAGAGGAAAAGCTGAAAAGTCCTATCTATAACGAACATGATGCTAGCTACTATGAGGAGTGTCTGGCAAATCTTCGAGAGAAGGGCATAGAGCTGGAGTAAGAGTCAGTATGACCTCTAATTTAGAACTCTTTTCTTAATTTTTTCGAATAATTAAAATGAGACCTTTAGAATGATTCTAAGGTCTTCTTTTTATAAATATTTGGATTTACTTTTAATAACTTTTAAGTTATAATTGAATTGAAAAGAGGTTGCTTGGTGCACACGATTTACTTCTATAAGGACAAAAATGGAAATGAGCCAGTCTTGGATTATATGAGAGAATTGGCTAGTCGTAAAAGTAAAGATAGTCGCATTAAACTGAATAAACTAAACGACTATATCGAGTTGTTGAGTCAACATGGGACTAGAGCTGGTGAACCCTATATTAAATAATTTGGAAGATGAGATATGGGAATTAAGACCTCTTAGGGACAGGATTTTATTTGTAGCTTGGATTGATGGGAGCTTTGTTCTCTTACATCATTTTGTCAAAAAAACTCAAAAGACTCCTAGAAGAGAAATTGAAAAAGCCAAGCGTGAAATGAAGGACTTAAAAGAAAGAGGGTTAAGTGATAAAAAATAGTGCTATTGGGAGTAATTGGAAGGATGTCCGGTCTCAACTCTTTACCAAGGAGGAAATACTTGAAAGTGATATGAGAGTAGCCATCATGAGTGAATTGATTGATGCTAGACGTGAGCAAGGAATTAGTCAGAAAAAGCTAGAAGAACTCAGTGGAGTAAGCCAGCCTGTCATAGCTAGGATGGAAACAGGAAAGACCAGCCCTCAGTTGGATACCGTCTTAAAAGTTTTAGCCAGTTTAGGCAAGACACTAGCAGTCGTTCCACTTGAACAGGAAAAAAGTTGATTAAACTGACCTATAGTCTTTTCTAATAGCAAGCCATAGTCAGTTCTCGGTTCACTAATATTTTGTTCTAAACGTAGATATTTAAAAACTCTATTAATCATTGTCTTCCAAAGGATTTGGGGAATCTTCTCCAAATCTTTTTTTGTGCTCCAAATCGTGATATAGTTTCAAACTATACCAAAGCCTAATTTTTTACAATTATACAGACGCTTTCTTTTCTGTTAAGATAGTTTCAACAACAATTTTTGGAGGACAAAACATGTCAACTACAATTATCGGTTTCCCTCGTTTGGGTGAATTCCGCGAATTAAAATTTACAACTGAAAAATACTTTAGAAAAGAAATCTCAGAAGAAGAACTCTTGGCTGTGGCTAAAGAATTGCGCGCTAAACACTGGAACATCGTCAAAGAAAAAGGCATCACTGAAATCCCATCAAATGACTTTTCTCACTATGACAACTTCCTTGATGCTGCTTTCCTTTTCAACGTGGTACCTGCTTCAGTTCAAAACTTGGACTTGTCTGACCTTGAGCGCTACTTCGCTTTGGGTCGTGGTTACCAAGGAGAAAAAGGGGACGTTCGCGCCCTTCCAATGAAGAAATGGTTCAACACCAACTACCACTACATCGTTCCTAAATTTGAAAAAGACACTCAAGTTAAACTTGCAGGTCACAAGATCTTCGATGAGTTCCAAGAAGCAAAAGAACTTGGATTGAACACTCGCCCAGTTCTTGTAGGTCCATTCACTTTCCTTCAATTGTCAGACTTTGAAGAAGGCGTGAAAGCAGAAGACTTCGTAGACAGCTTAGTGGCTGCTTACCAAGATGTTTTTGCGAAATTGGCTGAACTTGGTGCGACTCGTATCCAACTCGACGAAGCTGCTCTTGTCAAAGATCTGACAGAAGAAGAAAAATCCCTATTCTTGAACCTCTACAACAAACTATTGGCTGACAAGAAAGGTCTTGAAGTCTTGCTTCAAACTTACTTCGGTGACGTTCGTGACGTGTACGCTGACCTTGTCAAATTGCCAGTAGATGCTATCGGTCTTGACTTCGTTGAAGGTAAGAAAACTCTTGAACTCGTTAAAGGTGGCTTCCCAGCTGACAAGACTCTTTATGCAGGTATTGTCAATGGTAAAAACATCTGGAGCAACAACTACGAAAAGAGCTTGGCGATTCTTGAGCAAATCCCAGCTGAAAACATCGTTTTGACAAGCTCATGCTCACTTCTTCATGTGCCATTTACAACTGCTAATGAAGAATTTGAACCAGCTATCTTGAACCACTTTGCATTTGCAGTTGAAAAATTGGATGAGATCCGTGACTTGGATGCTATTCGCAATGGTCAAGGTGCAGAGGCTCTTGCAGCTAACAAAGAACTCTTTGCGACTGAACGTGTTGGTGAAAATGCGGAACTTCGTGCTCGTATCGCTGGATTGACTGACGCAGACTACACTCGTTTGCCAGCCTTTGCAGAACGTGAAGCTATTCAAGAAGAAGCATTCAAACTTCCAGCTCTTCCAACAACAACAATCGGTTCATTCCCTCAAACTAAGGAAGTTCGTGCTAAACGTTTGGCCTTCCGTAAGGGTGAATTGTCACAAGAAGAATACGATGCCTTCCTTGCTGAAACCATCGACGAATGGATCAAGTGGCAAGAAGAAGTTGGATTTGACGTGCTTGTACACGGTGAATTCGAACGTAACGACATGGTTGAGTACTTCGGTCAAAACTTGTCAGGTTACCTCTTCTCTAAGAATGGTTGGGTACAATCATACGGTATGCGTGGGGTTAAACCACCAATCATCTGGGGTGATGTCACTCGTCTCAACCCAATCACTGTGAAATGGTCTAGCTACGCACAAAGCCGTACTGACAAACCTGTTAAAGGTATGTTGACTGGACCTGTTACAATTCTTAACTGGTCATTCCCACGTGAAGACATCTCTATCAAGGATTCTACTCTTCAAATCGCTCTTGCTATCAAGGATGAAGTTCTTGACCTTGAAGCTGCAGGCGTGAAAATCATCCAAATCGACGAGGCTGCTCTTCGTGAGAAATTGCCACTCCGTCGTAGCGACTGGTACGAAGACTACCTTGACTGGGCAATTCCTGCCTTCCGCTTGGTACACTCAACAGTAGCACCAGACACACAAATCCACACTCACATGTGTTACTCAGAATTTACAGATATCATCCCAGCTATCGACAACTTGGATGCAGACGTTATCTCATTTGAGGCTAGCCGTTCAAACCTTGAAATATTGGACGAACTCAAAGCGAAAAACTTCCAAACAGAAGTTGGACCTGGGGTTTACGATATCCACTCACCTCGTGTGCCTAATGAAGGCGAAATCGACCACACCATCGAAGCGATTCTTGCTAAAGTACCAAGCAGAAAAGTTTGGATCAACCCTGACTGTGGTTTGAAAACACGTGGTATTCCAGAAACTAAAGAAAGCTTGATCCGCCTTGTAGAAGCAGCTAAAGCTGCGCGTGAGAAATTGTAAGAAAAGACATTTCTCCATACATGGTTGATCAGTAAGAAATCAACTAGAAAAGGTTCATACATATGTCACGTCAAACACCGTCCCTCTCATTTGAAGTTTTCCCTCCAAACCCAGCAGTAGGCAATGATAAAATTATTGGAGCTCTGCAAAACATGCAAGACTTGGCTCCACACTTCATCAGTGTGACTGCCAGCAATAATAAATTTAATATCAAAGAGACGACGGTTCGTTTGGCTGACTATATCCAAAATGATTTGGCTATTCCGACAATCGCTCACTTGCCAGCTATTTACTTGACCAAAGATAAGGTTGCTGAGACAATTGTAGATTTGGATAAGGTTGGAGTACAGAAAATCTTGGCTCTTCGTGGAGATATCATTCCAGGTGTTGAGCCACAGAAGGATTTCCGTTATGCGACAGACCTGATCGAGTTTATCAAGGAGCAGGCCCCACACTTTGATATCATTGGTGCTTGTTATCCTGAAGGACACCCTGATTCGCCAAACCAAATCTCAGATATCCAAAATCTTAAGAAAAAAGTGGATGCAGGATGCTCTAGTCTAGTAACGCAACTCTTCTTTGACAATGAGCGTTTCTATGATTTCCAAGACAAGTGTACCTTGGCTGGAATTGATGTGCCTATTCATGCGGGTATCATGCCAATCCTCAACCGTAACCAAGCTCTTCGTCTTTTGAAGACTTGTGAGAATATCCATCTCCCACGTAAGTTTAAAGCTATCTTAGACAAGTATGAGAATGACCCTGAGTCACTCAGAGCAGCAGGACTTGCCTATGCCGTGGACCAAATCGTGGACTTGGTAACTCAGGACGTTGCAGGTGTGCATCTCTACACTATGAACAATGCAGAAACTGCCCAATACATCCATCAAGCAACCCATGCCTTGTTCAATCACCAGTCTTTAGGATAATAAAAAGCAAACCATTCTTCTTTTCATGGAGGAATGGTTCCTTTTTAATGGAAAAGCCAGCACTTTTTAAGAAAAATATGATAAAATAGACTCTGTACGTACTTGATACAAAGATGAGGGTATTTAAGTTATTAAGGTTGCAAAAACTCAACTCTAAATGTCCAAAATATCATGAGTAATTGAACACGCCTACAACTCTGTGGAAAAAGATAAATCTACCTAGGAGCATTCGCTCCGTCGTTCGATTTCCTATTTTCCTTTGAGTTGCTTAACGGCTTAGTATCTTGATTTTTGTAGGCAAGGCGTATAATTTTATCAATCCAAAGGGGATTAAAATGACAAAACATGTGTTTCAAACGACTTTTGCTGGTCGTGAGTTGATCGTAGAGACTGGTCAGGTTGCTAAGCAAGCAAATGGCTCTGTTGTCGTGCGTTACGGTGAGTCAACTGTCTTGACTGCTGCCGTTATGTCTAAGAAGATGGCGACTGGGGATTTCTTCCCACTTCAAGTCAACTACGAAGAAAAAATGTATGCAGCTGGGAAGTTTCCTGGTGGCTTTATGAAACGTGAAGGACGTCCTTCAACAGATGCGACTTTGACAGCGCGTTTGATTGACCGTCCAATCCGTCCTATGTTTGCGGAAGGTTTCCGTAATGAAGTGCAAGTCATCAATACGGTCCTTTCGTACGATGAAAATGCATCTGCACCAATGGCAGCTATGTTTGGTTCATCATTGGCACTTTCTATCTCAGATATTCCATTTGACGGACCAATCGCTGGGGTACAAGTAGGTTATATCGATGGCCAAATCATCATCAACCCGACTCAAGAACAAGCAGAGCAATCGCTTCTTGAATTGACAGTAGCAGGTACCAAGCACGCTATCAACATGGTAGAGTCTGGTGCCAAAGAATTGTCAGAAGAAATCATGTTGGAAGCTCTTCTGAAAGGGCACGAAGCTGTCAAAGAATTGATTGCCTTCCAAGAAGAAATCGTTGCGGCAGTTGGTAAAGAAAAAGCAGAAGTAGAATTGCTTCATGTGGATGCTGACTTGCAGGCTGAAATCATCGCAGCCTACAACAGCGACCTCCAAAAAGCTGTCCAAGTAGAAGAAAAATTGGCTCGTGAAGCTGCAACTCAAGCAGTCAAAGACCAAGTAACTGCTGTTTACGAAGAAAAATATGAGGACCATGAAGAATTCGACCGTATCATGCGTGATGTGGCTGAAATCTTGGAACAAATGGAACACGCAGAAGTGCGCCGTTTGATTACTGAAGACAAGGTTCGCCCTGATGGTCGTAAGGTCGACGAAATCCGTCCTTTGGATGCGGTTGTTGACTTCCTTCCTCGTGTGCACGGTTCTGGTCTCTTCACTCGTGGACAAACGCAAGCTCTTTCTATCTTGACTTTGGCGCCAATGGGTGAAACGCAAATCATCGATGGTTTGGATCCAGAGTACAAGAAACGCTTTATGCACCACTATAACTTCCCACAATACTCTGTAGGGGAAACAGGTCGTTACGGTGCGCCTGGTCGTCGTGAAATTGGTCACGGTGCTCTCGGTGAGCGTGCCCTTGCTCAAGTATTGCCAAGCTTGGAAGAATTCCCATATGCGATTCGTCTAGTAGCAGAAGTATTGGAATCAAACGGTTCTTCTTCTCAAGCCTCTATTTGTGCAGGAACACTTGCCCTTATGGCTGGTGGTGTGCCAATCAAGGCGCCAGTAGCTGGTATTGCTATGGGTCTTATCTCAGATGGAAACAACTACACAGTCTTGACAGATATCCAAGGTTTGGAAGACCACTTTGGAGATATGGACTTTAAGGTTGCAGGTACTCGCGATGGTATTACAGCCCTTCAGATGGATATCAAGATCCAAGGGATTACTGCAGAAATCTTGACGGAAGCTCTTGCTCAAGCCAAGAAAGCTCGTTTTGAAATCCTTGACGTCATCGAAGCTACTATTCCAGAAGTTCGTCCAGAATTGGCTCCAACAGCTCCGAAAATTGATACTATTAAGATTGATGTTGATAAGATCAAGATTGTCATCGGTAAAGGTGGAGAAACCATCGATAAGATCATCGCTGAAACAGGCGTTAAGATTGACATCGACGAAGAAGGTAACGTATCTATCTACTCTAGCGATCAAGATGCCATCAACCGTGCTAAAGAAATCATTGCTGGTTTGGTTCGTGAAGCCAAAGTGGACGAAGTCTACCATGCCAAAGTTGTTCGTATCGAGAAATTTGGTGCCTTTGTCAACCTCTTTGACAAGACAGATGCCCTTGTACACATCTCTGAAATGGCTTGGACACGTACCAATAATGTAGAAGATTTAGTTCAAATTGGTGATTTTGTAGATGTGAAGGTTATTAAGATCGATGAAAAAGGTCGTGTAGATGCTTCTATGAAGGCACTCTTGCCACGTCCGCCAAAACCTGAACGTTCAGAAGAAAAAGGGGATAAAGGTCCTCGTCATGGAGATCGTCCTCGTCACCACCACAAGGACCACAAACCAAAGAAAGAATTTACTGAAACACCAAAAGATTCAGAATAAGAAAGGAGAAATATATGGGATGGTGGCGTGAAACCATTGAAATCGTAAAAGAAAATGATCCAGCAGCTCGCACTACCTTGGAAGTTTTGCTGACCTATCCTGGTGTCAAGGCCTTGGCTGCCCACCGTCTCTCCCATTTTCTCTGGAAGCATGGTTTCAAGCTTTTAGCTCGCATGCACAGCCAGTTTTGGCGTTTTTGGACGCAGATTGAGATTCACCCCGGAGCTCAGATAGAATCTGGTGTCTTTATTGACCATGGGGCAGGACTTGTGATTGGGGAGACAGCTATCGTTGAAAAAGGAGTTCTTCTCTACCATGGGGTTACTCTTGGTGGGACTGGGAAGGATTGTGGCAAACGCCATCCGACCATTCGTAAAGGTGTTCTCATCTCTGCTCATGCCCAAGTCATTGGACCTGTTGAAATCGGTGAAAATGCCAAGGTCGGTGCTGCAGCGGTAGTTGTGGCAGATGTACCTAGTGATGTAACAGTCGTCGGTATTCCAGCCAAGATTGTCCGCGTTCATGGGCAAAAAGATGAGCTTACTATTCATGAAGTTGAAGCCAAGCGAGAATATTACCTCGATAAGCTGGACCACGCTAAGGAAGCTAGTCACAGATCGTCTGGTTTGTAGAGGATAGCTATATGATTCAAGCAAGAAACAAGTTAAGCCAAGAGGAGTTATCTGAGGCGAAAAAACTAATTAACTGTTGCCAAAACTATGACAGTACCTATCGTGATCCCTATCTCTCTAACATGCTTAATTTTGACCCAAACATGCCCGCCTTTTTCCTTTATTACGAAAAAGGCGAACTTGTTGGCCTATTAACGGTTTATGCAGATGATCAAGATGTGGAAGTGACGATACTGGTACATCCAGATCATCGCCGTCAGGGGATTGCGCGTGCTTTGTTTACGAGTTTTGAGAAAGAAACGGTTGCTTTTTCTATTCGTTCAGTCACTTTTCAGACAGAGCGTGTTTTTCTAGAGCGCCATCCTGATTTTGTCAACAACTGGGGACTGGTCGAGGATGAAGAGACAGAAACCTGGTTAGGTAAGGATAGAAGACCTTATCCGTTAGCAACTGTTTCCAATCTGGACGTTTTGTTAGCAGATCGTTCCTATCAGGATCAAATTAGTCAGTTAAAATTTCAGGCATTTTCAGAGGAACATGAATCTAGAGAAGTTGTGGATAGATATGTCGCTGAAGCTCTGAAGGATCCAGGAAGTCGCTTATATATTTTGTTAAAAGACGGTCAGGTTATTGGAACTTGCACGGTAGATTTATCGACTAATACGAATTACTTATACGGTTTAGCAATATCGGAACCTGAACGTGGGAAAGGCTATGGAAGCTACTTAGCAAAATCCCTTGTCAACCAACTAATTGAGCAAAATGACAAGGAATTTCAGATTGCAGTGGAAGATAGCAATGTAGGTGCCAAGCGCTTGTATGAAAAAATTGGCTTTGTCAAACAGACTCAGGTGATTTATCTGAATGAGAAAGAGTAATAAATGCTATTAGAAGAATTTGAAAATGTGCCTGCTGTTATAGAGCCAACTGATCGAAGCCTTCTTAGTAGTGGAGAAATCTGTGATACCATTATCTTGTCTTTTAATGGAGAAATCCTTGAACGAGTAAAGCAGATAGATGGTGTCTACGAAGGTGGTTATCTTACCAATCTAAATGGTAAACAGCCATGGTATATCTGTGAAAAAGATGGGAGTAAGGTAGCAGTTGCTATGGCTCTTATTGGAGCTCCAATGGTTGTTGGACTCTTAGAAGAACTCAAAGCAAGAGGATTTAAGAACTTTATCATTTTAGGATCTTGCGGAGTTCTAGACCAGTCTATTCAAGCAGATAAGATTATCCTACCAAGCTCGGCTTTACGTGATGAAGGTACTAGTTATCACTATGCTCCAGCAAGTGATGAGATAGCTTATGACCAATCTCTACTCTTAACTATGGAAAAAGCCTTGGACAAAGCTGGTATTGAGTATATTCGAACAAAGTCTTGGACCACAGATGCCTTCTATCGTGAAACAGCTGCTAAAGTCAAACGAAGACTAGCAATGGGAGCGACAGTTGTAGATATGGAAACTTCAGCTATCATGGCCTGGGCCCAATATCGACTAGCCAATGTCTATCAGTTTTTCTACACAGCTGACTATGTTGATCATTACAATCACGAATGGGATGCTAGACGCGATGACAGAAAAGCAGATGCTATGACTTTCTTTGAGATAGCATTAGTTATTGCTAGAGATTTGGATTGAAACTACTCTCTACTAATAGGTACGAATTGGAATTACTGTTGTCTGGCTTATTTTTCTTGTCCAGCAAGGATTTTGCTGAATACTTTGATTCGCTTAGGTCTAATCATCTGGGTCTATCCCGCTAAGTGAAGGCGAAGCAGAACTAGAAAGGAAACTACAAGAATGGCAGTATATTTTTACGGCTGTATCACCATGGATGGTTACTTGGCAGACAGCCAGCACAGGATAGACTGGTTGCATCAGCTTGGTTCTGTAGAGGATACAGGCTATGATGACTTTTACAGGCAAATGGATATCACCATCATGGGCAAGCGGACCTTTGAGGAAATCCAAGATTTGCAAGATGTAGAAAGTTTTTATCAAGCTACGGAAAACTATGTCTTTACGCATGATAGGCACCTGCCTGTCAGCAATTACCAGCCAGTAGCTGGGGATGTGGTGGACTTTGTTCACCAGATTGACAAAGGCAAAAATGTCTTTGTGATTGGTGCTAATTCCTTGGTAGGACCGCTCTTGGATGCGGATCTTTTCGACCACCTCATTATTCAGATAGCGCCCCTTATCCTGGGAAAGGGGGTTCCCCTCTTTACCCAAGAGGAAGGGCAGCGCTTTTACCAACTGGATAGCCTCAGACAATTTGGTCCTTTTGCAGAGCTGGTTTTCAGCCGAAAAAGTCAGAAATAGAGAAGGGAGTGGACCGCATGATTAAAATTTACGATACCATGTCTCGTGATTTGCGAGAGTTTGTCCCGATTGAGGACGGCAAAGTCAAGATGTATGTTTGTGGGCCAACCGTGTATAACTATATCCACGTGGGGAATGCCC
This sequence comes from Streptococcus sp. KHUD_014, assembly GCF_051106275.1. Classification (GTDB taxonomy): domain Bacteria; phylum Bacillota; class Bacilli; order Lactobacillales; family Streptococcaceae; genus Streptococcus. The sequence continues at coordinate 660,092 of NZ_CP193666.1, forward strand.
GTTCGACGGTAGCTTTTGATACCATTCGTCGATATTTTGAGTACCGTGGTTATGAGGTTGCCTACATTTCCAACTTTACCGATGTAGATGACAAGATTATCAACCGAGCCAAGGAAGAAGGTATCACACCTCAAGAAGTAGCGGACAAGTACATCGCGGCCTTTCGTGAAGACGTGACGGCTCTTGGTGTTAAGCCTGCAACTCGTCATCCTCGTGTAGTCGAGTTTATGGATGATATTATTCGTTTTGTTGTTGATTTGATTGAAAAGGGCTATGCTTATGAGAGTCAAGGAGATGTCTATTTCCGTGTGGAAAAATCTCATAACTATGCTAAGTTAGCTAATAAAACACTAGAAGACTTGGAACTAGGTGCTTCAGGCCGTACAGATGAGGAAACAGCTCGCAAGGAAAACCCTGTAGACTTTGCTCTTTGGAAATCTGCTAAACCAGGTGAGATTTCTTGGGACAGTCCTTGGGGACCTGGCCGTCCAGGCTGGCATATCGAATGTTCGGTCATGTCAACGGAGATTTTGGGTGATACCATCGATATTCACGGTGGTGGAGCTGACCTTGAGTTTCCTCACCATACCAACGAAATTGCCCAGTCTGAAGCTAAAACAGGCAAGACCTTTGCCAACTACTGGATGCACAATGGTTTTGTCAATATCGACAATGTCAAGATGTCTAAGTCTTTGGGTAACTTCATTACGGTACACGATGCCCTCGAAACGATCGACGGTCAAGTATTGCGTTTCTTCTTTGCGACCCAGCATTACCGCAAGCCAATCAACTTTACAGAAAAGGCAGTGCGTGATGCAGAGACCAATCTCAAGTATTTGAAGAACACCTATGAACAACCATTTACTGGAACTGTAGATGTGAAAGAACTTCAAGCTTTCAAAGACAAGTTTGTGGTTGCCATGGATGAAGATTTCAATACAGCTAACGGAATCACCGTCGTCTTTGAAATGGCCAAATGGATCAACTCAGGTAACTATGATGCAGTGGTTAAGGAAGCTCTTGCAGCTATGTTAGAGGTCTTTGGTATTGTCTTTGTTGAGGAAGTTTTGGATGCAGAGATTGAAGACTTGATCCAAAAACGTCAAGAAGCGCGTTCTAATAAAGACTTTGCGACAGCTGACCAAATCCGTGATCAATTAGCTGCTCAAGGAATTAAGCTACTGGATACCAAGGATGGAGTGAGGTGGACACGTGATTGATGTCAATCTCATTAACGGGATTGCGCTAGCCTTTGAAGGAGATGCAGTATATTCTATGTATATCCGTCGTCATCTCATTCTTAAAGGCATGTCCAAACCCAATAAACTTCACCAAGAAGCGACCAAGTATGTGTCGGCCAAGGCGCAGGCACATTTGATTTCCCTCATGCTGGAGGAGCAAGTCCTAACGGAAAAGGAAGAAGAAATCTATAAACGGGGCCGTAACACCAATAGTCACACAAAGGCCAAAAATGCTGATGTGGTGACTTACCGTATGTCCACAGGTTTTGAAGCAGTCATGGGCTATCTCCATATGACTGAAAATATGGAGCGATTAGAAACTTTGATCTTTTGGTGCATCCAAAAAGTGGAGGAATAGCACATGATTGCAAAAGAACTACTAGATTGGTTTCCTGACGGTAAAATCTTAGATCAGCCAGTTGATAAAGAGGGTTATCTAAGTCTACCTCTGTCAAATTATCAGTGGCTTTTGCTGGAGGAAGCTAGTCTGAGCGAGCGTGAAAAACAATTGGTTTCTCTCTTAACCAAACAGGAGCAAACCATTTCCCTCAATCCTTGGTATTCCTATCTGATTGAGGGCAAAGGGCAGGCGCCTCAAACTTTTAAAAAGATTCAGCTGGTTTATTGCCATCTATCCTATTATCAACAGGAAAATCTAGCCTCTTGGCTGGATATGATGCAGACCCTCTTTCCTAACTGCCAGACAGTGTTGCAGGTCGGAGTTCAGGACTATGTTTTTGTTCTCCAGCAAGATAAATACAGCGCTGTTCGCTCAATCTTATCCGATACGATTGAAGCAGTGGAGTATGACTTTGGTCTTCGTCTATCGATCATGCTGGGACAGGTCTGGGTTCAGAATGCCCAGCAAACCTTAGCGGACTTGATTAAGGCAGAGCGTGAGCTCTTTAGGACTTGGTGGCGTAAAGGGCATCAAGGGTTTCATACTTTTTCTCAACTCTATCTGTGGAGTATGGGTGAAAGAATCGTGGATCTCCTAGTTATCAAGGAATATCTGCATCAGATGATTGTAGACCAGGATCAGATTCAGGAAATCATCCTTTCACTGTGGGAAAATAGTGCTGTCCTTACGAAGACAGCTCAGCAACTGTATTTGCATCGCAATTCTCTCCAATACAAGATTGATAAGTGGGAAGAACTGACAGGACTGCAGTTGAAAGAATTGACTGATTTGACCTTGTGTTATCAGTTGATTTTACCAGATATAATCTAAAGTTTTGTGCAAGTTGCACAGAACTTTTTTATTTTTTTGGTCACCTTGCCATAGAAATGTAAAGCGTTTTCATCTATAATAAAACTATCAAATGACAAAAGGAGTTCACCGAAATGGTAGAATTAAATCTTAAAAATATTTACAAAAAATATCCAAATAGCGAACACTATTCAGTTGAAGATTTCAACTTGAACATCAAAGATAAAGAATTTATCGTTTTCGTAGGACCTTCAGGATGTGGTAAATCAACTACTCTTCGTATGATTGCAGGTCTTGAAGACATCACAGAAGGTACTGCATCTATCGATGGCGTGGTTGTCAACGACGTGGCTCCAAAAGACCGTGACATTGCCATGGTATTCCAAAACTACGCTCTTTACCCACACATGACTGTATACGATAACATGGCCTTCGGTTTGAAATTGCGTAAATACAGCAAAGAAGACATTGACAAACGTGTACAAGAAGCAGCTGAAATTCTTGGTTTGAAAGAATTCTTGGATCGTAAACCAGCTGACCTTTCTGGTGGTCAACGTCAACGTGTTGCTATGGGACGTGCCATTGTCCGTGACGCTAAAGTATTCTTGATGGACGAACCTTTGTCAAACTTGGATGCAAAACTTCGTGTATCCATGCGTGCTGAAATCGCTAAAATCCACCGTCGTATCGGAGCTACAACTATCTACGTAACTCACGACCAAACAGAAGCAATGACACTTGCAGACCGTATCGTTATCATGTCAGCAACTAAGAACCCTGCTGGAACAGGTACTATCGGACGTGTTGAACAAATCGGTACTCCTCAAGAAGTTTACAAAAACCCAGTTAACAAATTCGTAGCAGGATTTATCGGAAGCCCAGCTATGAACTTCATCAACGTTAAATTGAACGGCGACCACATCGTTGCTGACGGCTTTAACTTGAAAGTTCCAGAAGGTGCTTTGAAAGTTCTTCGTGAAAAAGGCTACGAAGGTAAAGAATTGATCTTCGGTATCCGTCCAGAAGACGTAAATGCAGAACCTGCTTTCCTTGAAACATTCCCAGAATCAGTTGTGAAAGCAACGATCTCTGTATCAGAGTTGCTTGGTTCAGAATCTCACCTATACTGCCAAGTTGGTAAAGATGAATTCGTTGCAAAAGTTGACGCTCGTGACTACTTGCAAGCAGGTGCAACAGTTGAACTTGGATTTGACCTAAACAAAGCACACTTCTTTGACGTAGAAACTGAAAAAACAGTTTACTAAGATAGATTTTAAATGTGTTAGCACTGCTAGAGTTTTCTAGTAGTGCTTTTTTGCTAAGATAAGCAAACTCTTACAGAACTAGGCTTTTCTAGTTTTCATATTGTCAAAAAAGTGTTAAAATGGTAGGAAGAACTGGAGAGTATGCATGCCCAAAGAAGTAATTTATTCAGGCGATGAAGTCGTCGCTTTAACACAGAAATATTTATCGAAAGAAGATGTGGCTTTTGTACATAAAGCCTTGGTTTACGCTGTAGAATGCCATAGTGGTCAATATCGTAAATCTGGCGAACCCTACATTATCCATCCTATTCAGGTGGCAGGTATTTTGGCTAAGCTCAAGCTAGACGCTGTCACTGTTGCCTGTGGTTTTTTGCATGACGTGGTTGAAGATACGGAAACGACCTTGGATGATTTAGAGAGAGAGTTTGGTCACGATGTTCGCATTATCGTGGATGGGGTTACCAAATTAGGGAAAGTTGAGTACAAGTCTATCGAGGAGCAGCTAGCTGAAAACCACCGCAAGATGCTCATGGCTATGTCAGAGGATATCCGTGTTATCTTGGTCAAACTGTCTGACCGATTGCATAACATGAGAACCCTTAATCACCTTCGTAAAGATAAGCAGGAACGAATTTCCAGAGAAACCATGGAAATCTATGCTCCGCTTGCCCATCGTTTGGGGATTTCAAGTGTTAAGTGGGAACTAGAAGACCTATCCTTCCGTTATTTAAATCCAACTGAGTTTTACAAGATTAGTCACATGATGAAGGAAAAACGTCAAGAACGTGAAGCCTTGGTAGATGAGGTTGTGACAAAACTTGAGGAATATTCATCAGAACGTCACCTTACAGGAAAAATCTATGGTCGTCCCAAGCATATCTATTCGATTTATCGTAAGATGCAGGATAAGAAGAAGCGCTTTGAAGAGATCTACGACCTGATTGCTATTCGTTGTATCCTAGACACTCAGAGTGATGTCTATGCTATGTTGGGATATGTCCATGAGCTTTGGAAACCAATGCCTGGACGCTTTAAGGACTACATTGCCAACCGTAAGGCCAATGGTTACCAGTCCATCCATACAACTGTTTATGGGCCAAAGGGACCTATTGAATTCCAGATTCGAACCAAGGAAATGCATGAGGTTGCTGAGTACGGTGTTGCTGCTCACTGGGCCTATAAAAAAGGTATCAAGGGGCAGGTTAATGGCAAGGAATCTGCTATCGGTATGAACTGGATCAAGGAGATGATGGAGCTTCAAGACCAGTCCGATGATGCCAAGGATTTCGTAGAGACGGTTAAAGAGAATTACCTAGCAGAAGAAATCTACGTCTTTACTCCAGACGGAGCCGTTCGCTCTCTTCCAAAGGATTCTGGACCGATTGACTTTGCCTATGAGATTCATACCAAAATCGGTGAAAAAGCAACTGGTGCCAAGGTTAATGGTCGTATGGTTCCCTTGACTACCAAGCTAAAAACGGGTGACCAGGTTGAAATCATCACCAATCCAAATTCCTTTGGGCCAAGCCGTGACTGGCTTACCATGGTCAAGACCAGCAAAGCTCGGAACAAGATTCGTCAGTTCTTTAAGAACCAAGACAAAGAATTGTCCATCAACAAGGGCCGTGAAATGCTGATGAGTCAATTCCAGGAGAATGGCTATGTGGCTAATAAATTCATGGACAAGCGTCATATGGATGAAGTCCTCCAAAAAACTAGCTACAAGACTGAGGAAGCTCTCTTTGCGGCTATTGGTTTTGGGGAAATTGGAGCCATCACAGTCTTTAACCGTTTAACTGAAAAAGAGCGCCGTGAGGAAGAACGCGCCAAGGCTAAGGCAGAAGCAGAAGAACTGGTCAAGGGTGGCGAAGTCAAAGTAGAGAACAAGGACACGCTTAAGGTGAAGCATGAGGGTGGAGTTGTCATCCAAGGTGCTTCTGGGCTCTTGGTCCGGATTGCCAAATGTTGTAACCCTGTTCCTGGTGATGATATCGTTGGTTATATTACCAAAGGTCGTGGTGTTGCTATCCACCGTGTTGACTGTATGAATCTTCGTTCGCAGGAAAACTACGAGCAACGTCTATTAGATGTTGAGTGGGAAGATCAATTCTCAAGCAAGGAATATATGGCTCATATCGATATTTACGGTCTCAATCGTACTGGACTTTTGAACGATGTTTTACAGGTCTTGTCAAATACAACTAAAAACATCTCAACGGTCAATGCCCAACCTACCAAAGATATGAAATTTGCCAATATCCATGTCTCCTTTGGGATTTCTAACCTTTCAACTCTGACAACGGTAGTTGATAAGATTAAGAGTGTACCAGAAGTCTACTCTGTTAAACGGACCAATGGTTAAGTTGGAGCGATAGATCTAGAAAGGCTATTATGAAAATCATTATTCAGAGGGTCAAAAAAGCCCAAGTTAGCATTGAAGGTCAGGTATATGGACAAATCCAGCAGGGATTATTACTCCTAGTTGGTGTTGGCCCTGAGGATCAAAAAGAAGATTTGGATTATGCAGTGAGAAAACTTGTCAACATGCGTATCTTTTCAGATACCGAAGGCAAGATGAATTTATCAGTCAAGGATATCCAAGGAGAAATACTCTCCATCTCTCAATTCACTCTTTTTGCCGATACCAAAAAAGGCAATCGTCCAGCCTTTACAGGTGCAGCTAAGCCTGATGTTGCAGAGGCTTTTTATCAAGATTTTAACCGAGAACTAGCCAAGGAAGTTCCTGTGAAAACAGGTATTTTCGGAGCAGATATGCAGGTGGAACTGGTCAATGATGGTCCTGTAACCATCATCCTTGACACCAAAAATAGATAAGAAAAACCAAGCTAGCGGGCTTGGTTTTTTGCTGATAAAGACTTTAGTTCATTTTTTCAACATAGAGTTGTTTGGCAATTTCGAGGCTGACTTGAAGTTCTTCATTGTTGTGAATCAGAGTAAAGGTATTAGAGAAGCCATCGAACTGCTTGACTTGGAGTTGGTCTCCAATATGGATGGCATATTTTTCCAAATATTGGAGGATTTCAAAGCTGTCATGAACTCTTGTCAGAAGGTAGTTTCCTACTTCTTTGATATCAGAAAGTGGCAGGTTATTAACCTCAACTAGAAGCTCATCCTTAGCAGGAATAGTTCCTCCATGGGGACAGGTCTTTGGAAAGCCTAACATACTCTCCAGTCTCTCCACAAAAAGGTCTGAAACTGTATGCTCTAATACCTCAGCCTCATCGTGAATCTGATTGCTGGTATAGTCTAGATGGTGAACTAGAAAGACCTCTATCAGTCGATGCTTACGATAAAGCTCAGAGACCAGCTTTAAACCAATATCCGTTAGTATATAGCCATTTTCTTTATTCTTTAATATAAGATTTTCGGATTGCATGCGCTTGATCATCTCAGTTACCGCAGGAGGTGATACCTGCATCCGAGCAGCGATTTCCTTATTGGTAATCTTAGGAAGTTCCATGCCAATCTCATAAATACATTTTAAGTAATCTTCTTTATTTGGTGTCATTCGCATTTCCTTGTTTATTATCTCCATCTAGTATACCAAAAAAAGCTAGATTTCTCTAGCTTTCTGCCTTGTTATAAGTGGTCTTTCTTTTAGTCAAGCGACTTTGCTGCTTCAATGGCCGCTTCAAAGTTTGGCTCGGAATTGATATTGTCCACATACTCAACATAACGGATGGTATTGTCAGTATCGAGAACAAAGACCGCGCGTGCTAGGAGATGCCATTCATTGATTAAGAGGGCGTAATCACGTCCAAAGGAGTGGTCGAAGTAGTCTGAGAGCATGATGGCATTTTCAATTCCCTCTGCGCCACACCAACGTTTTTGAGCAAATGGAAGGTCCATAGAAACAGTAAGGACAACAGTGTTGTCCAAGCTAGCCAATTCTTGGTTAAAGCGACGAGTCTGAAGTGAGCAGATCCCAGTGTCGATAGAAGGAATGACACTCAAGATCTTTTTCTTGCCTTCAAAGTCAGCCAGTGTTTTTTTAGAGAGGTCAGTCGTTGTGAGGGAGAAATCAAGTGCTTTGTCTCCAACTTGTAGTTGTTTACCTGTAAAGCTAACAGGATTTCCGAGGAAAGTTACCATAGGATACTCCAATCTTTTTTCTTCCATTTTAGCTGAAACAGTCAGAATTTTCCAATGATTTGACTGAAAATATGGGCATAGAAAAAACGCCAGCTCACGTGAGAATGACGTTTTTCAGAGGATTATTTTGCCAATCCTTCAGCAATCTTGTCAAGGTTGTATTTCATCATGTTGTAATAGCTATCGCCTTCTTTACCTTCTTCAGCGATTGAGTCCGTAAAGATTTGAGCATAGATTGGGATGTTTGTGTCTTTTGAAACAGTCTTCATTGGACGATCATCGACACTGGATTCAACAAATAGTGATGGAACTTTCATTTGGCGAAGTTTTTCAACCAAAGTCTTGATTTGGTCAGGTGTTCCTTCTTCTTCAGTGTTGATTTCCCAAATGTATGCACTTGGTACACCGTAGGCTTTAGAGAAGTATTTGAAGCATCCCTCGCTGGTTACGATGAGTTTCTTGTCAGCATCAATAGCGTTAAATTTCTCTTTGGCTTCCTTGTCAAGCTTGTCTAGTTTTTCAGTGTATTCTTTGAGATTCTTTTCGTAGAATTCTTTGTTGCTAGGGTCTTTAGCGATGAGTTGCTTAGCAATATTTTGAGCATAGATGATCCCGTTTTCAAGGTTGAGCCAAGCGTGTGGGTCTTCTTTGCCTTTTTCGTTTTGACCTTCAAGGTAGATAACATCAACGCCTTCGCTGACTGCAAAGTAGTCTTTGTTTTCAGTTTTCTTAGCATTTTCTACCAATTTTGTAAACCAAGCATTGCCACCTGTTTCAAGGTTGATACCGTTATAGAAAATCAAATCAGCTTGAGAAGTTTTCTTGACATCTTCAGGAAGTGGTTCGTATTCGTGTGGGTCTTGACCAACAGGAACGATACTGTGAAGATCAATCTTGTCACCAGCAATATTTTTAGTAATATCAGCGATGATTGAATTTGTGGCAACAACTTTTAGTTTTTGACCAGAAGCTGCATCTTTTTTTCCACTAGCACATGCTACAAGAGCAATGACGGAAAGAAAGAGAACGAGTAATGTACCTAATTTTTTCATTAGATCCTCCAATTTATTGGGGCTTTGCCCCTTATTTTAACAAATGTTTATTTTTCAGTTTCAAATATCGTTGTTTTGGAGCGATAAAGAAGCTGATAAGAAAGAAACTAGCAGCTGTAAGCACGATACTAGAACCTGCAGCAACGTTAAAGCTATAGCCGATAAAGAGTCCCAAAACTGAAGCTGTAGCTCCAAAGGTTGAGGAAAGGAAAATCATACTTTTCAGGCTATTAGCATACAGATAAGCAGTTGCAGCTGGGGTAATCAGCATGGCTACAATCAGGATAGTTCCGACACTTTGCATGGCTGTCACAGACACGAGAGTTAGGAGTACCATGAGTAAGTAGTGATAGAAATTGACAGGCATTCCCATGGCTTTAGCCAAGAGTTCATCAAAGGACGTTATCAAGAGTTGCTTGAAGAAAATCCAGATTAACAAGAGAATGGCTGCCCCTACACCCATAGTAATAAACATATCTGTATCTTGAACAGCAAGAATATTACCAAAAAGGATATGGAAAAGGTCAGTTGAACTTTTAGCGACACTAATCAAGATGATACCGAGGGCTAAGAAAGAAGAAAAGGTAATGCCGATGGCGGTATCGCTTTTGACAATCGAGTTTCCCTTGATGTAGGTAATGATGATAGCAGCTAGCAGTCCAAAGACAATGGCTCCGATAAAGAAGTCAATGCCCAAGATGAAGGAGAGGGCTACACCTGGTAAGACAGCATGTGAAATGGCATCTCCCATGAGTGACATCCCACGTAGAATGATGAAACATCCTACAGCTCCAGCTACGACCCCGATAACAATAGCTGTTATCAAGGCATTTTGTAAGAAATGGAATTTTTGCAATCCATCGATAAATTCTGCAATCATAGGTCACCTCCATTGAAAAAGAGTCGATTACCGTAAGCTTCTTTGAGATTGGCTTGGGTAAAGGTTTCTTTGGTCGGACCAAAAGCAATCACTTCTCGATTGACAAGCAAGACTTGATCGAAGTAGTTGGGAACCTTGCTGAGGTCGTGGTGGACGATGAGAACCGTCTTCCCAGCTTTTTTCAGATCTCTCAGCGTATTCATGATGATTTCCTCACTGACTGAGTCAATCCCAACAAAGGGTTCATCTAAGAGGATATAGTCGGCTTCCTGCACCAAACATCTGGCAATCAAGACCCGCTGGAATTGTCCTCCAGACAGTTGACTGATTTGACGTTCAGCGTAGTCAGCTAGGTCGACGATTTCAAGGGCCTCTTGCACTTTCTTCCAATGTTTAGCATTTAAACTTCGAAAGAGAGGAATAGAGGGAAATAGTCCTAACGAGACGCATTCCTTGACCTTGATGGGAAAGTTGTAGTCGATATTGATTTTTTGTTCGACATAGGCGATTCGATGTAAGGATTTTTTAACTTCCTTGTCATCGAGAAATGCCTGACCTTGATGTGGGATAATTCCCAGCATACCTTTTAATAAGGTTGATTTTCCAGCACCGTTTGGACCAATAATTCCGGTAATAGTTGGTCCTTGGAGCACTAGTGAAATATCCTTTAGTGCCAACGTTTCTTTGTAGGAGACGCTGAGGTTTTCGATACGTATCATACAGTTATATTCCTCCTATCTTTTAATATACATTAAAATAAAAATTAAGTCAAGTTAATTTTGTAAATATTTAAAATATTAACTAGAAAACAATCAGAAGAAGACGGTATTTTTAATTGCATTCCCCAGGGATTTTTGCTAAGCTAGGAATAAGTGAAAATAGGAAAGCGAGAACAAGATGACACGTTATCAAGATGATTTTTATGATGCAATAAATGGTGAGTGGGAAAAGACTGCTGTTATTCCAGCCGATAAATCTAGAACAGGTGGTTTTATCGATCTTGACGAAGAAATTGAAGAGTTGATGCTAACGACGACGGACAAGTGGTTGGCAGGAGAAGATCTTCCAGAAGATCCTATCCTAGCAAACTTTGTCAAATACCACGCTATGGTGAGAGATTTCGATAAGCGAGAAGCTGATGGAATTGAGCCAGTCCTTCCTATGCTTAAGGAATACCAGGATTTGGAAAGTTTTGCGGATTTCGCAAGTAAACTAGCAGCATTTGAATTAGCTGGTAAACCAAACTTCCTTCCATTTGGTGTATCACCAGACTTTATGGATGCTAGAACCAATGTTCTTTGGGCTAGTGCTCCAGGAACAATCTTGCCTGATACAACCTACTATGCGGAAGACCATCCACAGCGTGAGGAATTGTTGAACCTTTGGAAAGAAAGCACTTCTAATCTCCTCAAAGCCTATAACTTCTCAGATGAAGAAATCGAAGATCTTTTAGAGAAACGATTGGAATTGGACCGCCGTATCGCAGCTGTCGTCCTTTCAAACGAAGAGAGTTCAGAATATGCCAAACTCTACCATCCATACTCTTATGAAGATTTCAAAAAATTTGCACCTGCTCTTCCATTGGATGACTTTTTCCAAGCAGTGATTGGGCAAGTACCTAATAAGGTTATTGTAGATGAGGAACGTTTCTGGCAAGCAGCAGAGCAATTCTATAGTGAAGAAGCTTGGCCTTTACTCAAGGCAAGCTTGATCTTGAGTGTGGTTAATCTTTCAACTAGTTATCTGACAGATGAGATTCGTATCTTGTCAGGTGCCTACGGACGAGCTCTTTCAGGAGTTCCAGAGGCTCAAGACAAACGCAAGGCAGCTTACCATTTAGCTCAAGGACCATTCAAACAAGCCCTGGGCCTTTGGTATGCCCATGAAAAATTCTCTCCAGAAGCCAAGGCGGATGTAGAGAAAAAAGTAGCAACTATGATTGACGTTTATAAGGAACGCTTGGCTAAGAACGACTGGCTGACTCCTGAAACACGAGAAAAAGCTATCGTTAAACTCAATGTCATCAAGCCTTATATCGGTTATCCAGAAGAACTACCAGCTCGCTACAAGGATAAGGTAGTGGACGAATCTGCTAGCCTCTTTGAGAATGCCCTATCTTTTGCGCGCGTGGAAATCAAACACAGCTGGAGTAAATGGAATCAGCCAGTTGATTACAAGGAGTGGGGCATGCCTGCTCATATGGTCAACGCCTACTACAATCCACAAAAGAACTTGATTGTCTTCCCAGCCGCTATCCTACAGGCTCCATTCTATGACTTGCATCAATCATCTTCTGCCAACTATGGAGGTATCGGTGCGGTTATTGCCCATGAAATCTCTCACGCCTTTGATACCAATGGAGCTTCCTTTGATGAAAATGGAAGTCTCAAGGATTGGTGGACTGAGAGCGATTATGCAGCCTTTAAAGAAAAAACACAGAAGGTTATCGACCAGTTTGATGGCCAAGAATCTTACGGTGCAAAAATCAATGGGAAATTAACTGTATCCGAAAACGTTGCGGACCTTGGAGGAATTGCTGCAGCGCTAGAAGCTGCTAAGAGAGAACCAGACTTTTCAGCTGAAGAATTCTTCCATAACTTTGCTCGTATCTGGCGTATGAAAGGTCGCCCAGAGTTGATGAAACTCATGGCTAGCGTTGACGTACACGCGCCAGCTAAACTCCGTGTTAACGTCCAAGTGCCAAACTTTGATGACTTCTTTACGACCTATGATGTCAAAGAAGGCGACGGCATGTGGCGTTCACCAGAAGACCGTGTGATTATTTGGTAAAGTGAGTTCTTAACCAAGTATAACTTGGCGTTAATGACTTATGTTTGAAGTTTATCCATCTGAAAATGCAATGCTATCGAGGTTAACATGAAGAAATTTTTAATGATGCTTTCAGCTATTCTTTCGATTTCAGTTTTGGCATCTTGTGGTCTCAATAAAAATAATAGCAATATAGAACCTTCATCTGCACTATCATCTGTTTCCAAAGACGATAAGACTAGTGCATCAACAGAAGCAAAGACTGAAAATACAAGCGACTCGTCAACCAAGGCGTCACAATCAATTGCTGAAAATAAGAAGGAAACGGGACCAGATTTGTATAAAGAAGTGATTGAACGCTATAATCACTTTACAGACCTTTTAAAACAAGGTAATAGAGAAGATTTATACGCGGAAAATAAACAACACAAGATTGCTTCAGAAGAATATAGCATGATTTTCTCTCGTATGGATTATCAAAATGCACCAGACTTTAAATATGCCCTTCTTGATTTGAATAAGGATGGGCAAGATGAGTTACTTATTGGCGATGAAAAATTTGTTTCAGCCATTTATTATTTGGAAAATCAAAAACCAAACTTACTTCACACAGCTTATGTAGCTTCTGCAGGCGGTTTTCGCTCAGGCTTTGTTATTTACGAAAATGGTCTAGTCTCTTATGCAGACTGGCAGTCAACTCGTCCAGAAATGAACCTGGCTCTATATTCGTTTGATAAAAATGGAGCGCAGAAGATTAAAGAAGCAACTATTCAAATCGGTGGTAATGAAAAAGCAGAGCAAGTTTTAGATATTTCTTCTGAAAAGCTTGATTTGTCTAACATTGACTGGAAAGAATTGAATCCAGCTAATTAGTTTTGAATTATTTTTCTAGTCAATTTTGATTCTTCTGAGCAAGTAATGATGTAGAAATTAAAGTTACACAAAAACCAAGGATGATTGTCCTTGGTTTTTCACTTGCTAGAAAAATGGATTAAAGTTTTTTTCGTGGGCGATAGTCGTAGCCGGACCATGTCCTGGATAGACATCGTAGTTTGGAAGGGTGAAGAGCTGGGTTTGGACACTATGAAGGAGTTGTTCCATACTACCAGTTGGCAAGTCTGTTCGTCCAATAGTTTCACGGAAAAGGGCATCTCCCGTTAAGACCAAGTGTCCATCTGGGAAAACAAATGAAACTCCACCGATAGAATGGCCTGGAGTTGGTAATACAGTAAAGCGGAACTCCTCAATCTGGTATTCCTCATGAAAGACAAAGGTCTGTTCGGCTGGTCTACATACGACATCTGCCATATCGTCGTGTCGAGGAAGGCCAGAAAGATTGTCGACAGGAGTAAAGAGCCAAGCAGCTTCGCTTTCTGCCACATAGACTGGAGGATTTCCATAAGTATCTCTGACCAAGTCAAGACTCATAATATGGTCGTAGTGAGTGTGGGTCAGAAGAATGGCACAGACCGGTTTGTTGATGGTTTCGATAGTCTTGCGAATGGCCTCCCAATGACTACCAGGATCGACTACAATCAGGTGTTGCTCCCCTTCAAGATAATAAGTATTTTCATAGGCGACAGGATTCACAGTTTTATGGATTTTCATAGGATTTCCTCTTTCAAAGAATTTACAATTTCTAGTATAACACAGAAGGACAAAATAAGGAATCGATCAACAAGAAAGTCCCTCCATAAAAGAAGGGACTTTTTAGTACATTAAAAATGATTTTTCCAGGCTTGGAAGCGGGCATCCAGTAGGAGTTGTGTCAGATTTTTTAAGATTTCAACTTGCTCGGGCTCTAGAGTTTGTGCCTGGGAAACTAGTTGTCGAACATGTTCGATCGCGTTTTTTGAAGATAGTTCATTAATGGAGCTAATTCCAGACTCTAGGATGGTTCCAAAGAAGAGATCAAAGTAGAGCTCTAATTCCTCATCGGGAACACTATCCACCCATTCTTTAAGAGTGTCTTTGATTTGGAGACTTTCGCTACTGATGGCCTCTAGTTGGACAAAGTGGTGTCCTTCAGTTAGCCAGCTGAAAGTATTGTGTTGAGCGATACCACCTAAGGCCAGACTGCGCACAACAATAGGAGTATCAGGAACTTCTAGCATCATTCCGATGACAGAACCTTGTGGGACATAACGGTGAAATTTAGGGATAACATCTTGATAACCAGTCGTTTCTGCCAGATGAGCCTGTAAACCAGGAGCATCGTAGGTATAAACTGCTGATATCTTTTCCTGCAAATCAGGCTGGATTTGACTAGCAGCAAAGACGGCTAGATTCCCACCTTTAGAATGCCCAGCAATGAGTACTTTTTGTTTTGGATGTTGTTTAAAGAAATCTTCCAAGTATTCAAGAGCCTGCTTTTGGGCAGGGATTTCCTTCATATAGGTCAGATGGAAATCTTCCTTCCAGCCAATAATACTGTCGTCTGTGCCACGAAAGACAATCAGATAAGTATCTAGGTTCAGACGATAGGTCATAGCAGCGAACTGTTTCTGTTGCTCAGTGTCAATCTCGTTAATAAAGTTTGATAGCTTGCAATTTCTAAAACGTTTGTGTTGGGCAAGCTGGTCTAAAAGTTGCAGACGTTCTTTATTGGTCAACATGGTACTTTCTCGTGGGACACGTGTTGCGACATCGCTTAAACGATTGACGGATTGGTCCAATAAGTCATCAAAAGGAAGATAAGTCAGCTCTGTCAAAGCAAGTACATCCAGTTCATTTAAGGGAAGATCATAAAAAGAATCGTATTGAACATCAGTTAGATAGTCAAAAATATTGGCCATGAGAATTCCTTTCTTAACTTTTATCATATCAGATTTGCATCAATTTCGCTAGTAGTCAGAAGAATTTTGCTATAATATAAAAAAAGGAGGAGCAGATGCACAAGATTTTACTAGTAGAAGATGATCCAGTAATCCGTCAGCAAGTTGGGAAAATGCTTTCCGAATGGGGTTTTGAAGTAGTCATGGTAGAAGACTTTATGGAAGTTCTGACGCTATTTGTTCAGTCTGAGCCTCATCTGGTCCTGATGGATATTGGATTGCCTCTCTTTAATGGTTATCATTGGTGTCAGGAAATTCGCAAGATTTCCAAAGTTCCTATTATGTTTCTGTCTTCAAGAGACCAGGCTATGGACATCGTGATGGCTATTAACATGGGAGCTGACGATTTTGTGACCAAGCCTTTTGACCAGCAGGTCCTTTTAGCCAAGGTACAAGGATTATTGCGCCGCTCTTATGAATTTGGAAGGGATGAGAGTCTCCTAGAGTATGCTGGAGTTATTCTCAATACCAAGTCTATGGATGTGCATGTCAATGGCAAAGCTATCAGCCTAACCAAGAATGAATTTCAGATTTTGCGAGTTTTATTTGAGCATGCAGGAAATATCGTAGCGCGTGATGATTTGATGCGGGAACTCTGGAACAGTGACTTTTTTATCGATGACAATACCTTATCTGTTAATGTCGCTCGCTTGCGCAAGAAACTGGAGGAAGAAGGTTTGATTGGTTTTATCGAAACTAAGAAAGGGATAGGGTATGGATTGAAACATGCTTGATATAAAAAGTTTTTTTCTAGCTTATATCCGTTCGCGTAGCCGTTTTTTTGCTTTTATTCTATCGCTTACAGGTTTGCTTTTTCTCTTTGAAATCTTGTTTGATAAGCAAGGACCCTACTTTAACTATTTCTTCTTTCTATCTACATTTTTGACATTTTTGTTTTTGGTATTTGATTTCTTGATAGAATTGCAACGTTATCGTAAGGAATTACTCTATGGTGAAAGAAAAGCTAAGTCACCAATGGAAGTCCTTCTAACTGAAAAATTAGAGAAAAGTGAATCTGAACTCTATCAAAAGAAATCAGATGCTGAAAATCGCTATAATGATTTGGTGGACTACTATACACTCTGGGTTCATCAGATAAAAACACCAATTGCAGCCAGTAAACTCCTAGTGAGTGAGGTGGCAGATCGCCAACTGAAGCAACAGTTGGAGCAGGAAATTTTTAAGATTGATTCTTATACCAATCTCGTACTCCAATATCTACGCTTAGAAAGCTTCCATGATGATTTGGTTTTGAAGAAAGAAAATATAGAAGATCTGGTCAAGGAAGTCATTCGCAAATATGCTATTTTCTTTATCCAGAAAAGCCTAAGTATTAATATGCATGACTTGGATAAAAGCATTGTGACGGATAAGAAATGGCTGTTGGTAGTCATTGAACAAATCCTTTCAAATAGCCTCAAGTATACTAATGAAGGTGGAATTGAAATCTACATGGATGGTTCAGACCTTTGCATCAAAGATACTGGTATTGGTATCAAAAACAGTGATCGGTTGCGAGTCTTTGAACGTGGATTTTCAGGATATAATGGTCGAATGACCCAGCAGTCATCTGGACTTGGGCTCTATCTAACCCAGAAAATCAGCCAAGAATTAGGACATCAGATTCAAATAGAATCCGAACTTGGGCAAGGAACAACGGTGAGGATTAAGTTCTCTGAAGTGAATTTACTGATTGAATGAAAAGAATTATGAAGAGCTTGGAAGAAACCTTTCAAGCTCTTCTTTAGACCTTGATATAGTGAGAAAAAAGGCTTTAATTAGATAAAAAATGTAATCTTACAAAAATGTAAGATTAAAGGTCTCTTTTGTAAGGTTATGTTATGGCAAGCCCTCTTTTTTTGGAGTAAACTTAGAGCATAAAGAAAAAGGAGAGGAACCATGAAAACAATTTTACAAAAGAAACAAACAAGTAAGCCGAGTCCAAGGGATATCGAGCGAGTTCAAATCGGCATCGAAATGATGCAAGCTCAGTTTCAATTTATGGGATATTAAAAAGGAGAAGTTAAAATGACACTATTAGATGTAAAACACGTTCAAAAGATTTATAAAACTCGCTTTCAAGGCAATCAAGTAGAAGCCCTGAAAGATATTCACTTTACCGTTGAAAAAGGCGACTACGTCGCTATCATGGGTGAGTCTGGGTCTGGTAAATCTACTCTACTCAATATTCTTGCTATGCTTGACAAGCCAACGCGTGGCCAGGTCTTCCTAAACGGAACTGACACAGCTACCATTAAAAATTCTGAAGCATCAAGCTTCCGTCGTGAAAAGTTAGGCTTTGTCTTCCAAGACTTCAATTTGTTAGATACGCTTTCTGTTAAAGACAATATCTTACTCCCTTTGGTATTGTCTAGAAAGCCTATTACAGAAATGATGAAAAAATTGGTCGTGACGGCCGAAAATCTTGGCATCAATCAATTGCAGGAGAAGTACCCTTATGAAATCTCTGGAGGGCAAAAACAAAGGGTTGCAGTTGCACGGGCTATCATCACAGAACCAGAAATTCTCCTTGCGGACGAGCCAACAGGAGCTCTAGATTCTAAGTCATCTGCAGCTCTTCTTGATATCTTCGATCAGATCAACGAGCAAGGGCAAACCATTCTCATGGTGACCCACTCAACAGCTGCGGCCAGCCGTGCAAAACGTGTTCTTTTCATCAAGGACGGTATTCTCTACAATCAAATCTATCGTGGTGAAAAGACGGATCGTCAGATGTTCCAAGAAATCTCTGACACCTTGACTGTTATGGCAAGTGAGGTGAACTAGTATGTTTCGATTAACCAATAAGTTGGCCATATCCAACTTAATCAAAAACCGCAAACTCTATTATCCGTTTGCTTTGTCTGTCATTTTGGCAGTCACAATTAGCTATCTCTTTTACTCTCTAGCCTTTAATCCTAAAATTGTGGATTTACGTGGTGCATCTGCTATACAATTTACCCTACAACTAGGGCTTGTCGTTGTGACACTTGCATCTGCCATTATCGTTCTTTATGCCAACAGTTTTGTCATGAAAAATCGCTCCAAAGAACTGGGTGTATATGGCATGTTGGGCTTAGAAAAGCGCCATTTGATTGGTATGACCTTTAAGGAACTCTTGATATTTGGGCTAGTAACAGTCACTGCCGGGATTGGAATTGGTGCCCTCTTTGATAATCTGATTTTCGCTTTGCTACTTAAACTTGCAAAGATGAAGGTAGAGTTAGTTGCAACTTTCCAATGGTCTGTAGTGCTTTCAATCCTTCTGGTATTCGGTTTTATCTTTTTAGTCATCGTTTTCCTGAACGCTGTACGCATTATCCGTATGGATGCTCTTCAGCTTTCTAGAGAAAAAGCGAAGGGTGAGAAGAAGGGGCGTTTCCTAGTTCTTCAGACGCTTGTAGGGCTAATTACTCTAGGTGGTGGCTACTACCTAGCACTAAGCGTAACAGATGCTTTCAAAGCTGTCGCTACTTTCTTTATTGCGGTTATGTTAGTTATTGTAGGGACCTATCTCTTATTCAATGCTGGTATTACAGTTTTCTTACAGTTGCTCAAGAAAAACAAGAGATATTACTACCAACCTAATAATCTCATTTCTGTTTCTAACCTTATCTTTCGTATGAAGAAAAATGCTGTCGGATTAGCAACCATTGCCATCCTTTCAACCATGGTTTTGGTTACTATGTCTGCAGCTACTAGTATCTACAACGGATCTGAGAATATGAAAAAACTCATGTATCCTCACGATTTTGATGTTAAGGGACAACATGTAGAAGTTGAGGATTTAGACAAGCTTTTGACTCAATACGCTAGCGAAAAGAACCTAACCATCAGCAATAAGGACGTCCTCAATTATGCAAGTTTCGGTCTTTCGAGTCAAGACGGGACCAAATTAACCATCTTTGAAAAAGGGCAAAACAATGTCATGCCTAAGACAGTCTTCCTGGTTTTTGACCAAAAAGATTATGAAAAAATGACTGGACAAAAGCTGAACCTTACTGGTAACGAAGTAGGACTTTGGGCTCGAAATGACCAACTTAAAAATCAGAAAGCATTTAGTCTGAACAATCAGAACTATACAATCAAGGAAGCAATCCAGCAGGATTTTATTGCCAATCATGTTTCTAATCCCTATGTACTATTGGTATCGGATTATAACTATCTTGTAGTAGCTGATATTCAAAGTTTTTTGGAACAGTACCAGGATTCAGCTGTATACACACAGCTCTACGGTGGTATGGATGTAACAGCTAGTCTAGAGGAACAGTTAAAGCTATCTGATGATTTTGAGGAGTTTGTAAATAATTTTAGTCATAATCTCAAAAATGAAGACGGCATGGTTTATGGTGGAGGCACTGCAAGTGACGCAATTGCCCAAATGAATGCTCTCTTTGGAGGAGTTCTCTTTATTGGTATTTTCCTCTCTATCATCTTTATGATTGGAACTGTACTCGTTATCTACTATAAACAAATCTCAGAAGGTTATGAGGATCGTGAACGCTTTGTCATCCTACAAAAAGTGGGCTTGGATCAAAAACAAATCAAACAAACCATTAACAAGCAGGTCTTGACTGTTTTCTTCCTCCCTGTAATCTTTGCTTTCCTACACTTGGCTTTTGCCTATCATATGTTAAGTTTGATTCTTAAGGTCATTGGGGTAGTAGATACAGCTATGATGTTAAGTGTAACACTTTCTATTTGTGGTATCTTTGCTTTAGTTTATGTCCTAATCTTTGTGATTACTTCAAGAAGCTATCGTAGAATTGTTCAAATGTAAAAACAGAAACATCAAAAAAGAGAGTGGGACAGAAATCGTTAATTCGTTAGAATTCGATTTCGTTGTCCCACCTCCGCACAGTTGAGTAGGGCTGTAAAAGTTGATGAAATCAGCGTAGTAGAGCCCACTCAACCACTGCGTCTTGCTCGGCAATCCAAAGACAATTGAGAGGCTAGGACTTTTGTCCCAGCCTCTTTTTTAGTAGCTGGGATTTTGTACAGGTTTTATCTCTTATTTCTCAACACGTGATTTGTTGGCGATATCAGCTAGGATTGCTGCTACAAACTCATCATCTTTAAACATTAAAAAGGTATCTACTTTCAGAGGAGATATCGTTTTTCTTCTTCGGATAAGGATACAAAAATTTCTTCCTTTCTCTATCTTTTAAATGAATTGATTTCTTCAGAGAAAGAATGTAAAATTTTTGATATAATATCTAGGATGGACTGATGGATATTTAAAAGATAATGTTCAAAAGAATCAACAGATGCTGTTCTAGCAATTATTATGACCATCTTGATTTTAGAGTTAGAAAAACCAACAACACCAAGTCTTGAAGCTTTTTGGGATTTACGGCAAAATTTCTTTGCTTATTTTCTTTCCTTTTTCTGGTTGGGATCGTTATGGATGACACTAAACACATTATGGGAAAAGGTTGAGAAAATTTCCTCAGAAATTATTTGGTGGAATTTGTTTCTACTCTTGGAGCGGCAGGAGTTCTCTTTGGAGAATTTCATGCCATCCAAGATACCAGTCTGAATGATGTGGTGGACCGGATCTATATAAATGTCAAGGATTTACCGTTTCAGTCCTTGGGAGCTTTAGCTAATATCCTGTCTGATGTTAAGAAGGGACTGATTCAAGACAGTCATATCTGGTCTTTCTTCCAGTCATTTTTCAAACAATATCAGTTGATAATCAGCTTAAATCAGATCTATCAGTTTGTCTATCTTTCTCTGATGGAGATCATGTCCTATCTTCACTTTGATTATTGGAAAAAACGGCTCGGTCAGGAGCTAGTATGAATAAGGAGAACAAATGAGACGTTTAAAAATGTTATGGCATATTATACAGGTTACGGGTTTTACTCGGTTTGCTCTGAGTTTTGTGACCTTTGTTTTTGGGTCAGGAGGCGTGCTTTTCCTAGTTGAACCTGCTATCACAAATTACGGAGACGGTCTTTGGTATGCTTTTGTGACTTCGACGACTGTCGGCTACGGGGATCTCCTAGCTGTGACCTTGATTGGAAGGATTACCAGTGTCTTCTTGACGATTTATGGGCTCATATTTTTTGGCTGTTTATCAGCTGTTATTATTAATTATTATACCGATTTAAATAAGGAAAGAGGAGAGGACAAATGACTGCCAATTATTCAACACGGGAATACCGTGAGAAATTATACGATGACCTTCATGTTCGATTGAGAGATACAGCGATTTTGATGTGTGCAATTTTTATTGCCTCTATCGGTCTAAATATGAATTCAACAGCTGTTATTATTGGAGCCATGTTAATTTCACCTCTCATGACACCGATTGTTGGACTGGGATTCGGTTTAGCTATTTTTGATACGCGTTTAATCAAGCAATCTCTAGAGGTTTTATTGACTCAAGTGTTGGTCAGTTTGCTTGTCTCGACTCTGTATTTCTGGATTTCTCCCTTGTCTTATGCAAGTAGCGAGTTGATCGCACGAACCTCTCCAACCATTTGGGATGTTCTCATTGCTATTGCTGGTGGGATTGCTGGTGTGATCGGTTCAAGGAAAAAAGAAGCAAACAATATCGTGCCAGGAGTAGCCATTGCTACAGCTTTGATGCCGCCTATCTGTACTGCTGGCTATGGTTTAGCTAATGGGAATGTACGATTTTTATTGGGGGCTCTCTATCTTTTCTTGATCAACTGTGTCTTTATCATGCTAACCAATATTGTTGGAACAAGAATTTTAATGAGAAAATCTCCTTTAAGTTCATTTAAAGAGCTAAACATTAAAATGAGAATTGGGCTGATATCCTTGATTGTATTATTGGTTCTTCCAGCCAGCTATTCAGCAGTCACTCTGACGATGGATCAAGCACGAAAAGAAGGGATCAAACAGTTTGTAGAAAATGAGTTCGCCAATCATACGGTCATTAATCAAGTCTACAAGTCAAGTAATAATGAATTGGTCTTGACGGTTGTTGGAGATCCGATTTCAGAAGAAGAATTAGAAACCATTCGCCAAAAACAAGCCTCTTACGGTATTCAATCTGTTCAATTGAAAGTCAAGCAATTCCATAATTCGGCAAAATTAGATAGTGAGACGATTAAGGAATTTTACGAAAACATTGACAAGTATATCGAACAAAAACTCTCTGAAAAAGATTTACAAAACGATCGCGCAAAAGAAAATGAAGCAGACAAGGACTGAGGATAGTCAACTTATCTAACTCATGGAAGCAAATCATGGGAGGATATCCTACACTCAAAAATTAGTGGGTAGAAAGGATTGTTGATGAGGATACTATTTGTGGTGGTTTGATCAATCACTACTAGCTCAGCTTAATCAAAATACAAAAAAGCAACAACTGAAATAGTTGTTGCTTTTTCTTACTGAAAAATGTCTCTCAGATTGTGATCGGTTTATTTCTCAACTCGTGATTTGTTGGCGATATCTGCAAGAATCAATTCTACAAATGCATCTACCGGCATGGTTTCTGTTTCTTTTTGACCATAACGGCGAACGTTTACGGCTTGCTCTTCCATTTCCTTGTCACCAACGATCAATTGGTAAGGAATTTTTTGAGTTTGAGAAGCACGAATCTTGAACTGCATTTTCTCATTGCGTTCATCCACATCAGCACGGACACCACGGTCACGGAGTTTCTTAGCTACTTCCCAAGCGTAGTCCACGTGTTTTTCGTTAGATACTGGGATAAGGGTTACTTGGTGTGGTGCAAGCCATGTTGGGAAGGCACCCTTGTAGTTCTCAATCAAGATCGCTGTGAAGCGTTCCATAGTTGAGATAACCCCACGGTGAATCATAACTGGACGGTGTTCTTCACCATCAGCTCCGATATATTTAAGGTCGAAGCGTTCTGGGAGCAAGAAGTCAAGCTGGATTGTAGAAAGAGTTTCTTCTTTACCAAGAGCTGTCTTAACTTGGATATCCAATTTTGGTCCGTAGAAGGCTGCTTCCCCTTCAGCTTCAAAGTAGTCAAGTCCCATGTCATCCATAGCTGATTTCAACATACGTTGAGCATTTTCCCACATTTCATCATTATCAAAATATTTGTGAGTATCTTGAGGATCACGATATGATAAACGGAAACGATAGTCAGTCAAGTTGAAATCTTCGTAAACATCTATAATCAATTGAAGCGTACGTTGGAACTCATCTTTAATTTGTTCAGGTGTTACGAAAGTGTGACCGTCATTAAGTGACATTTCACGTACACGTTGAAGCCCTGTGAGAGCACCAGATTTTTCATAGCGGTGCATCATACCGATTTCAGCAATACGGATTGGCAATTCACGGTAAGAGTGAACGTGGTGTTTAAAGACTTCGATATGGTGAGGACAGTTCATTGGACGAAGAACGAATTCTTCCCCGTCTCCCATATCCATAGTAGGGAACATATCTTCACGGTAGTGATCCCAGTGACCAGAAGTCTTGTAAAGTTCTACTGAGGCAATTGGTGGAGTGTAGACGTGTTGGTAACCAGCAGCGATTTCCTTGTCGACGATGTAGCGCTCTAATTCACGACGGATAGTAGCCCCATTTGGCAACCAGAACGGAAGCCCTTGTCCAACTTCTTGAGAAATCATGAAGAGGTCAAGCTCTTTACCAAGTTTACGGTGGTCACGTTCCTTAGCTTCTTCACGCATTTGAAGGTAGTTTTTCAAGTCTTTCTTGTCGAACCAAGCTGTACCGTAAATACGTTGCATCATAGCATTGTCGCTATTTCCACGCCAGTAAGCACCAGCTACGTTAAGAAGGTGGAAGATTTGAATACGACCAGTTGAAGGCACGTGAGGGCCACGGCAGAGGTCAACGTACTCACCTTGACGGTAGATGGTCAAGCCACCCTCATCTTCTGAGTGTTCTTCGATCAATTCTAACTTGTATGGATCGTTTTTGAAAATTTCACGCGCTTCATCTTTAGTCACTTCCTCACGAATAGATGGGAAGTTTTCTTTAACGATTTTTTGCATTTCTTCTTCGATACGAGGAAGATCTTCGTTAGATATTTGACCAGCTTGGTTGTCTGTATCGTAGTAGAAACCATCTTCAATAGCTGGACCGACACCCAAGTGGATATCTGGGAAGAGACGACGAGCAGCTTGGGCAAACAAGTGTGCAGCCGAGTGACGCAAGATTGGAAGGGCATCTTCGTGATCAGGTGTCACGATTTCGATGCTTCCGTCTTCAGTGATAGCACGAGTAGTGTCGATGAGTTTGCCGTTAAATTTACCAGCAAGAGCTTTTTTAGCTAGGGAATTGCTGATGGATTGAGCAATTTCAAAAGTTGTAACGCCAGATTCGAATTCACGAACAGCGCCATCTGGGAAAGTAATTTTGATCATGGTTTTCTCCTTATATTAGTTATCCATTATTTCTAGAGCAGAGGTGTTTCCCTATTTTGCAGTCTTAAATCAAGAAAAACAAAAAGCGACATCCTAAAAAGGACGTCGCAACGTGGTTCCACCTTCATTTATGTTCCTCGAAAAAGAGGGACACCTCTGATTGGCTCTAACGTGGCCACCGTTTTATGTTTGCATAAAAGTCAGTAGAGTAGTATCAGTTTAGGCTTCCTATGCGTTCTCAGCAACCACGCACTCTCTGGTAGAAAGGGGCTAAGCGACTTGTCTCTATGCATTATTATAGCATGATTGTGAGATTTTTCAAGGATTTTGTGAAAGTTTTTTCCTTTTCAGTTTTTGCACTAGATTCTTAATAGCTACACCGACAGCCATACCCGCGAGGGCAAAGATTTCATAGGCTAGGAAGTAGAGAAGGATAAATTCTCCGAAAGTAATGATGGTAAAGCAAAAGAGAAATCCAACTCCAATTAACCACCAAACTGAGAACTTGAAACGATAAGAGTAGAATAGTGATACTATGAAAGTCACCAGTGGAGAGAAGATAATAACGTTGCCGATGGTGAGCTCCTTCAAGATATAGTTTTCAGTAATAGTCCATAATAACAGCTGGTAAAGTGGCCAATAAAAGAATAATATGACCAGATAGTAGGGGAGATATTGCGAGAATTTACGCATGGTAATCACCTCTCTTTTCAAGATGTCAACTTAGATATCCTTCCTATAACTATTATAGCACATTTGCGGTAAGAACAGTAAATCAGTTGACAAAGAACTTAGTTATTGGTAGAATAGAAATTGTCGTAAAGACAAATAACTTCTTCTTGGTTACAGGCATGCCAACCTGTCACTCGGATGAAGCCAAATAAAAAGGAGAAACATCATGGCAATCTCAAAAGAGAAAAAAAATGAAATCATTGCACAATATGCACGTCACGAAGGTGATACAGGTTCAGTAGAGGTTCAAGTTGCTGTCCTTACTTGGGAAATCAACCACCTTAACGAACACATCAAACAACATAAAAAAGACCACGCTACTTACCGTGGATTGATGAAGAAAATCGGTCGCCGTCGTAACTTGCTTGCATACTTGCGTAAAAACGACGTTAACCGTTACCGTGAGTTGATCAACTCTCTTGGACTTCGTCGCTAATCTTGCGTCTAAAACGTTTCTATACTTCGTTGGCTTCGCCTCGATGTACCATCAGTACAATCTTCGGCTTGCCGCCTAGTCTATAAACGTTTTATCCAGCAAGAATCAAGCTCTCTGACTTCAGAGGGCTTTTTGTTTTTGTCAAGTGCTTAGGCCGTGTTCAATTGAGCACATCTTGAAAATAAGGCTACTCTAGTTGAGTAGCTTTTTATTTTTGTCACCTTACCTCGATATACTCAAGTATAATCTTCGGTTACGGTTCCTAGCACTGTAAGGTAAAATAAACCAGAATGATCTCCCTTCGGGGAGATTTTTTGTTTCACTAACATTTTTGTACAATCTTCGGCTTGCCGTCTAGTCTATAAACGTTTTATCCAGTAAGAATCAAGCTCTCTGACTTCAGGGAGCTTTTTTATTGAGGTTTTATCGGCCACAATTTTGGAGACTACAAAAACCTTGCGCTTGAGTCAATTTAGTTGAAATAGGACTACAAAAACCTCAAATGGTAGTAGTCTGCAAGACCCTCGGAGAGCCCACACTTTACGAAGTAAAGTATAGTATGTTATACTTTACATGGAAGTAGTCACCGAATTCCAGTTAGAAATTACTTTGTAACTACGTTTTGAGGAGGAGTAAAATGCTTTCCTACGTTCGACATTACCCATTAGCGATAGCTAAATTAATGTGTCTGTGCTCTCCTAAAATCTGCTGATTTATTACTGACTAATACAGGAGGTTTTTATGGGACAGACAATCATATCTGCTATTGGTGTTTATATTTCCACCAGTATCGATTATTTAATTATTTTATTTATTTTATTTGCACAGCTATCACAGAATAAACAAAAATGGCATATTTATGCGGGGCAATATCTAGGCACAGGCTTACTTGTAGGGGCGAGTTTAGTTGCTGCTTATGTCGTTAATTTCGTGCCTGAAGAATGGATGGTTGGATTGCTTGGTTTAATCCCTATCTATTTAGGGATTCGCTTTGCAATTGTTGGAGAAGGTGAGGAAGAAGAGGAAGAAATTATTGAAAGATTAGAACAAAGCAAGGCAAATCAACTGTTTTGGACAGTTACATTGCTGACAATTGCGTCTGGCGGAGATAATTTAGGTATCTATATACCTTATTTTGCTTCGTTAGATTGGTCACAGACACTCGTGGCGTTGCTTGTGTTTGCAATCGGCATAATTATCTTTTGCGAGCTTAGTCGTGTGCTATCCTCTATGCCGTTAATATCCGAGACAATTGAAAAATATGAGCGAATCATTGTGCCCTTAGTATTCATTCTACTTGGACTATACATCATGTATGAAAATGGCACGATATAGACTTTTCTGATCGTGGAGATTTTTTAGTTTACTAGGATTTTAGCCCATGATCAAATCAGCCCTCTGACTTCAGAGGGCTTTTTTGTGTGTATTTTTCTAGTCTTGCTCATGATTTAGAAATGTGGTATACTGTTTATTAAAATTGTCAAAATTTTTAATCTTTGTTAAAGGAGGGGTTCATGCTTTCCAAATTTTCTGGAAGCCATCAAAACCTGAGATATTGTTTTTTACTAGCTATCCTGTTAGGAGCCTTGGGGATTTCTCTGTTTCTGGCAGTTTCTATGGGTTCTGTTCAAATTAGTTTGAGTGATACCTATCGGATTATATTGAGTAAGATGGGAGCTCCGTTGGATATAGGAGACCTTTCAAAATCTACACTTGCTATTGTTTGGAATATGAGATTGCCACGGGTTTTTCTTGGATTGATTGTGGGTGCAGGCCTTTCCATGTGTGGCAGTGTCATGCAGTCAACAGTCAATAATCCAATCGCAGAGCCCTATGTATTAGGAATTTCAGCCGGGGCAACCTTTGGAGCAACTTTGAGTATTATTCTTGGATTTAAGGTCATGATTGGTCTAGGCTCTTTCCTTGGAGCGATTTTAGCAACTCTTGCAGTCCTTCTGATTGCTTCCATGCAAGGCAGGATGACAACTTCTAGCTTAATCTTATCGGGTACGGTAGTGAATGCCCTATTTTTGGCTTTTTCAAACTTTATTATCTCTATCGGGGCCAATGCTGATAGCGTTATGACCATCAAGTTTTGGACCATGGGTTCTTTAGCGGGGACCTCCTGGGCTCACTTAACTTTGCCAACAGTAGTAGTGGGAATAGCTTTCTTATTTTTCTCAACCCAATATCGTGTTTTTAATGCCATGATGATGGGAGATGAGGCGGCTTTGACCTTGGGAGTTCCCTTGCGTTTTTACTGGTATCTCTATGTGACGATTGTGGCTATAATGACAGCAATCTTTGTATCGACCTGTGGGATTATAGGTTTTGTTGGCCTCATCACACCTCATCTAGCCCGAAGTTTGGTTGGGACAAATTACAGGAGGCTATTTCCAATTGCAACCTTACTAGGCGCCCTCTTTGTCGTCTGGGCAGATGTTCTTGCTCGTGTCTTGATTCAAAATGCTGAACTTCCGATTGGTATCTTCACAGCCTTAGTTGGTGCACCTTTCTTTATCTACATGGTTGGAAGTAGACGAAGGGAGGTGAGGGTCTGATATGGACTTAATGTGCCAGGATATTCACTTTGGAATAGGAGAAAAAAAGATTCTCAAAGGAGTCTCACTTAAACTTGAGGGAAACCAATTTCATACCATTTTAGGACCAAATGGCAGTGGGAAGACTAGCTTATTGAAACTCCTCTATCGACAGGAAAAGCCTGATCAGGGCTTGATTTATCTAGATGGAAAGCCACTGGAACAATTGAGCGTCAAGGAAACGGCAAAGCAGATGGCTGTCATCACGCAGTTTAATCAACTCCAGTTTGATTGTACGGTTGAGGAAATCGTCATGCTGGGTAGGACGCCCCATCTCTCTTTCTTACAAAAAGAAAAAGACAGAGATTTTGCTCTGGTTGAGGATGCTCTGGTCAAGGTAGATATGTTTGAAAAGAGAAATCGACTCTACTCTTCTTTGTCAGGAGGAGAGAAGCAGCGGGTTTTGTTGGCACGTGCCTTGGCCCAAGAACCGACTCTCCTGCTCTTAGACGAACCAACCAATCATTTAGATATCAAGTACCAGCTAGACTTGTTAACCATTGTCAAACATCTCAATATCAATGTACTAGCAGTATTACATGATATTCAGCTAGCTTGTCGCTATTCAGACTATCTCTACCTAATGAAAGAAGGAGAGATTGTTTACCAAGGGACTCCAAAAGAGACCATCACACCCGAGTCATTGCAGACTATCTATGACGTCCAAAGTCAGATTACTTGGACAGAAGATCAGCAAGCCATGATTCACTATTTATAAAAAATGAAAAGGATAACAAATCATGAAAAAAACACTTAGTATATTGCTCCTAACAGTAGCTACCTTAACTTTAGCAGCTTGTGGAAATAGTGCAACAGAAAAAGCTACCACACAATCAAGCACAGAGACAAGTCAAAAGGCTAGTACAGAAACCAGCTATCCTGTAACCATCAAAACTTATGATGCCAAAGGAAATGAAGTCGAACAAGTCTTTGAAAAGACACCTGAAAAGGTCATCACCAACAACCTCTCAACAACTGAAATCCTACTTGAACTCGGTTTGAAGGATAAAATTGCCGGTATGCTCAATCCTGATAATGCTGTAACTGGTAAATACAAGGAAGCCATTGAAGCTATCCCTCATATTGGTGATAAAAAATCTGTCTCACAAGAAACAGTTCTTTCTTATGAACCAGATGCCTTGATGGGACGGAACATGATGTTCTCTGAAAAGTCAATGGGAACTATCAGTGCTTGGAATGAAAATAAAA
The DNA here is from genome assembly GCF_051106275.1 of Streptococcus sp. KHUD_014. Classification (GTDB taxonomy): domain Bacteria; phylum Bacillota; class Bacilli; order Lactobacillales; family Streptococcaceae; genus Streptococcus. The sequence continues at coordinate 689,777 of NZ_CP193666.1, forward strand.
TCCCTGTTTATACGCAAAAAGCCTCACTTTCAAATATTCAACAGGATTTGGGAAATATCGTAGAAGATGTGAAGAATCTTGGTACCATTTTTAATGTCCAAGACAAGGCTAATCAATACGCAGAGCAATTGCAAGCTAAAATCGATGCGGTTAAAAAAGCTAACCCAGAAACACAGGGTGAAAAGAAAAAAGCTTTGATTATGGTTGCTTATAACGACGAAACCTTTGGTGCCTACAAGTCAGCCCTTCAAGAAAGCTTGCTCAACCAACTTGGTTACACAAATGTCGCAACAGGAACATCTGGTTTGACCTTGGAAAATCTAGTATCAATGGATCCAGAGTTGATTATCTATGTAACCAGCGACCGCAATCAAAAGTTGGATGAAAAAGCAGTGGATTTGATGAAGGCAAATGCTGTTTTGGAAAATGTCCCAGCAATCAAGAACCAAAAAATCATGACCATCTCTTACGATGAGTTGATGGATTACGGTCCTGCAGTGATTGATTCCCTTGAAAAAATCAATGACTTTCTCAAGAAATAAGGAGTTTAACTGGGAAGGGATTCAGGTAAGGGTCAGCCTTCCTTCAAACTATGATCCTCAACAAGCCTACCCAATGGTTCTGTTAAATGATGGGCAATTGGACTATTTGTCAGACCTATCCCAATCTGTGATTTTGGTAGGTTTGATTCCAGAAAACCGTCTGGATGACTTTACACCTTGGAAAGCTAGAGCTTTGAAAGAAGGTGCTCCAGATTTTGGTGGAAGACTAGACCGATACCATCAAAAGATCTTTCAAGGGATTCTAACAACTCTAAAAAAATCCTACTTGATAGATGAAAGCAGGAGTGCTTATGGTGGCTATTCACTGGGCGGTCTTGCAGCTGTTTATAGTCTCTATAGTAATCATCTTCCTGTGACCTGTATCTTTTCTATCTGTGGTTCCTTCTGGTATCCAGACTTTATAGACTTTTGCAGGGAACATACTTTGATACAGAGCCAAAGCCTTATTTATCTGCAAAATGGTCAGACAGAAGGTGCCAATCATTCCAATCGTCTGTCTAAGGCTCCTCTTTTTGCAGGGGAACTTCATGATCTGATATCAGAGAAAGTTCCCTCAACATATTCCACCTTTGATGCTTATGGGCATCATGAAGCTCTCGACCAACGCTATCAACATTTTTGTGATTGGCTAAAAAAAGAGTGGAAGCTTTCGTAAAAATCTAATACTCTTTGTTTAGGATGGACAGAGAGTATTTTACTTGTCTTTATTCGGGTACATTTTAAAATTTCAGTGAGTTTATCTAAAATGAAAGTTTAACTGAAATGCATCAAAATGTGGTATAATGAGTAGATAGATAGAATCGAGGATATTATGTCATTTACGAAATTTAAATTTAAAAAATATATAGAAGAAGCTTTGGAGGAATTGAAGTTTACGACTCCTACCGAGGTGCAGGATAAGTTGATTCCTATTGTCCTAGCAGGTCGCGACTTGGTTGGTGAATCAAAAACAGGTTCTGGAAAGACTCATACTTTCTTGCTTCCAATTTTCCAACAGTTGGATGAAGAGAGCGATAGCGTGCAGGCAGTTATCACAGCTCCTAGCCGTGAGTTGGCAACGCAGATTTACCAAGCGGCTCGTCAGATTGCAGGACACTCAGAAGTAGAGATTCGTGTTGTGAACTATGTTGGTGGTACAGATAAGGCGCGCCAAATTGACAAACTGGCAAGCAACCAGCCCCATATTGTTATCGGAACACCAGGTCGTATCTATGATTTGGTAAAATCAGGCGATTTGGCTATCCACAAGGCTAAGACCTTTGTAGTCGATGAAGCTGATATGACCTTGGATATGGGATTCTTGGAAACAGTTGATAAGATTGCAGGAAGTCTTCCAAAAGACTTACAGTTTATGGTCTTTTCAGCGACTATTCCGCAAAAACTGCAACCATTCTTGAAAAAATACTTGTCTAATCCAGTTATGGAAAAAATCAAGACCAAAACAGTTATCTCAGATACCATTGATAACTGGTTGATTTCGACCAAGGGTCGTGACAAGAATGCTCAGATTTATGAGTTGACTCAAGTCATGCAGCCTTATCTAGCCATGATTTTTGTCAATACAAAAACTCGTGCGGATGAATTGCATACCTACCTAACAGCCCAAGGCTTGAAGGTTGCTAAGATTCATGGGGATATTGCTCCTCGTGAACGTAAACGGATCATGAATCAGGTCAAAAATCTTGATTTTGAGTATATCGTAGCAACTGACCTGGCTGCGCGTGGTATTGATATTGAGGGTGTCAGCCACGTTATCAATGATGCCATTCCACAAGACTTGTCTTTCTTTGTTCACCGTGTCGGACGAACTGGACGTAATGGTTTACCAGGAACAGCTATTACACTTTACCAGCCTAGTGATGACTCAGATATTCGTGAGTTGGAAAAACTAGGAATCAAGTTTACTCCTAAGATGGTTAAAGACGGAGAGTTCCAAGATACTTATGACCGTGACCGCCGTGCTAATCGTGAGAAGAAACAGGAAAAACTGGACATCGAAATGATTGGCTTGGTTAAAAAGAAAAAGAAAAAAGTCAAGCCAGGCTATAAGAAAAAAATCCAGTGGGCGGTCGATGAAAAACGTCGTAAAACCAAGCGTGCAGAAAGTCGTGCTCGTGGACGTGCAGAGCGTAAAGCCAAACGCCAAACATTTTAAAAATAAGACAGTAGAACCAAGTCGGTTTTACTGTTTTTTGTTAGCTAATATTTATAGGATAATATAAGTATCAAGTTTGAAATGGTTTGATAAATGAAATGAGAAGCTTTTAAAACACCGACTTTATAAGGTTTTTGGATAGTTAACTATAAAACGGAAAACACTTGCAAACTATAGTAATTTATGTTATTCTCAAGTAAACAGATTTAAAAAAATGTCTAAATCTGAAAAAGAAAAGAGGTTCTTATGGATAAAGGATTATTGAAACAACAACGTTTTTCATTTCGTAAAATGAAAGTTGGATTGGCTTCTGTAGCGATTCTTTTTGCCTTTGCTCAGCTTGGACAAGTTTCTGCAGATGAAACAAGTAAACCTGTTTCGAGTGAAAGTGTCAAGACAAGTGAAACAGTAAAATCACCTATTGAAGTTGCAACTGAAGAAATTGCAGCAGAAAGTGAGAAACCTGTTGTAAAAGAATCAGAAGCAAAACCAGGAGATTTAATCGAGGTTTCTACCAAACGATCACCTATTGATGTCAAAGAAAGTCAAGAAGGCAATCAGAAAGTCCATATTGAAACCTCTGTAGCTGAGGTAACTAAAACTGAAATTGCTCCAGAAAAAGTGGAAAAAATTCCAGAACCTGTAACTACGACAAAAGAGAATACTGTAGCTGCTAAGGATAAAGATGGAAATTCTTATACTCAGTACGAACGAGTAGACAAGACAACAACTGTGGAAATAACTAAAACACTACCAACTGTTAAAAAAGCAGGAGCAGCTGATATTGTTTTCGTGGTTGACCGTTCAGGATCTATGGGAGGAACTATTAATACTGTTCGTAAAAATGTCAATGAGTTTGCAAGAAATCTTGCCAAAGATGGAGTAGCGGCACGTTTTGGATTAGCTACATATAGTGATGAAGTATACGGACGTCGATTAGGAAAAACTGACGAAGATACAATTCTAACGAAATTTGGTGAGACTTATTTTACAACAGATCCAGTTGAACTTGAAAAAGCCTTAGAAAAAATTAAGATTGCACATGGGGGAGATTCTCCTGAAACAGCAACTCCTGCTCTCACAAAGATTGTTTCTACTTACGACTGGTCTAAGTCACCAAAAAATAAAAAGTTTGTGGTGTTGTTAACAGATGCTAGGATGAAAGAAGATCCGTCAATTCCATCTATCGCTGAGACATTAACAACTCTGAAAAAAGCTGGTATTGATAGAATCGTAGCGACAACCTTGTATAATCAACGAAACTATAAAGATTTTGTATCTGAAGGTCGATTAATGACTATTGATCGTAACTTGGCTGACTCTTTAACTAAGGATGCAGCTTCATGGATTGTGGAAACAGTCAGTGAGGGACGTCAGTACAAGGTAACAAAAGACAGCTACCAATTCTACTTGGAACGTCGTACAACAGTGCCAGTTTTGGAGCAGAAAGTAACTCCTAAACCAGAACCTACTGCTTACAAACCAGCACCAGCTAAACTTCCTGAAACAGGAAGCAATGATACTAGAAATCAAAGTCTTATGGGACTTGGGTTATTGATGGCTGGATTTGGATTAGTAGTAAGCAATAGAAAATCAAAAGAACAGTAGTATAAAGTAAAAAAACACTTGATGTGGGCTATATGCTTTCCAATCAAGTGTTTTTTCTTATAATCTAAGAACTGTTAGGATTAGACTAAAGTAGGTGTGGTTCAAATATTCTGATGGGATTTTTATGTTTCTTTACGATGATTTCCAGAAAAATTTCCTATAAATTTTAGCAATCGTTAAAACGATAACGTAAACGATACCCAAGATGGTTAAAACAAATTTTCCAGGACTCACTTCTGATCCGATAATAAAGATATGAAAGAGAGGAGCGAGGCCAATGCACACGTATATCAGATAAGTAACAAGGTTTAATTCACCAAATCCTGCAAAAAAATCTTTCATTTAAATTTTCCTACAATATACTTTTAATATGAGTATACTATAAATAAAAGAAAAGAACAAAAGATAAATCAATAAAAATAAAAGACCTGAAGTAGAGCTGGTTAGGCTTTTATCAGGTGTTTTTTGATGAAGTTATCTTAAAAAGAAATAAACACACTGGGACGAGTATCTCAGTGTGTTTTTGTGGTAAAATATAATAGATTAATAAATGAAAAATACGTATTTTTAGAAATTCCATTAAAAACAAGAAAGGTTGCTTTATGGCAATAGATATTAGTGAAGAACAGTTGGCTATGGAGTCGGCTGACTTATTAAAAATTCTTTTAAAAGATCGAACGACCAAGAAAAATATTGTTTGGGCGACTCATTCTTATGAATTGTTGGGAAAGGGCTTTGCTCCAAGTGATCGCATCACTCCAAGTAGGGTGACGGGAACCTATGCAAACTTGATTCAACCCCGATCAGAAAAGTCTAAGTATGAACAAAAAGACCGAACCAAGATTAGAGCCGAAGTTTTTACGCCAACTTGGTTAGTTGAAAAGCAAAATGGCTACGTGGAAGCTGAACTTGAAGCTCTGGGTCTTGAAGATTATATCCAAGTGCGCTGGCTAGAAATTACCTGTGGTGAAGCGCCTTATATGGTTACTCGCTATGATACAGTGACTGGTGAGGAAATTCCATTATCTGAACGAGTTGGTTTTGTTGATAGAAAATTGCAATGCCTTAGTCGTGAGGTTTCAGATGAAGCTACCTTCTATAAACTTGTAAAAGAAGCTTATCGTGCTTCCTATGGCTATGAGTATCAAGGGGATTCGCTGCTTTTGGCGCGTGAAAATCTATTAGCGACCTTTGAGGACTACTATCTTGCAAAGACTGGAAATCAACCGACCTTAGAGCAAAAGAAAGAAATTGCGACTATTATATCCTACAATGTCTTTCAGATGGATGGACTGAATAGAATCAGTCCTTACTCAGCTAGACAAGAGCAATCTCAACAGCTAAGCTTGTTTTCAGATGAGCTAGAAGTTCAAGAAGCAGAAGAATCTAAAACCCAAATCAAAGACTGGAAAAAGAATAAAATGATAGGTTTTGAGTGCCTATCTAGTGAGGAAAGTGAAATGAAATTTGATGTCGTGATAGGAAATCCGCCGTATCAAGAGGAAATTGAAGGAGCAAATACTCAAACAAGGCCTATTTATCATTTCTTTATAGATGAATCTTATAAAATTTCAGATAAAACTGTGTTAGTTACTCCAGCTAGATTCCTTGCAAACACAGGAGGAACTCCCAAAAAATGGAATTATAAAATGTTAAATAGTAGACATTTAAAAGTTAAATTCTATGAATTAAAGAGTAATAAAGTTTTTCCTGGGACAGATATTAAAGGCGGTGTTGTGATTACGTATCATGATAAGAATAAAGAATTTGAAGCTATCGAGACTTTCATCTCCGATCCTTTACTTGATAGTATCTATAGGAAAGTTAAAAAGCTTCAAGAACCATCACTATCAGGAATTATGTATGGCTCAGATAGTCACAAGTTGACAGACATTATGTTTGAAGATTTTCCGGAACTAATCTCTAGAACTGATTTAAGTCACAGAAAAGCTGTTTCTACAAATATTTTTGAACGATACCCTGAGGTATTTAAAGATAAAGTAGATTCGAAGACAGAATATGTTCAAATAATTGGACGAGAGAAAAACGGGCGCTCTGTAAAATATCTAAAAAAAGAATATTTACGAGAGCATCCTAACTTGCTCTTTTGGAAAATTATTTTACCAAAGGCAAATGGTAGCGGTGCATTAGGGGAAGTACTATCAACACCCCTAATCGGGGAACCCCTAATCGGGTATTCCCAAACGTTTATATCTATTGGAAAGTTTGACACAAAAATAGAAGCAGAGGCTTGTTTTAAGTATATTAAAACTAAATTTGCTAGAGTTATGTTAGGTATTTTGAAATTGACGCAAGACAATCCTCCAGCAACTTGGGCTAAAGTCCCTCTCCAAGACTTTACGGTCAATTCGGACATTGATTGGACACAATCAGTGGCTGATATTGACCGTCAGCTCTATCAAAAATATGATCTTTCTCCTGAAGAGATTTCCTTTATTGAGACTCATGTAAGGGAGATGGATTGATGGTAGAAATTAAAACTTCTAAAGAGATTCATCCTAAAATCTATGCTTACACCACCCCTACGGTAACAAGCAATGAGGGCTGGATTAAGATTGGGTATACTGAGCGTGATGTGACGAAACGGATTAAAGAACAAACGCATACTGCTCATATAGATACAGATGTCTTATGGACTGGTGATGCAGCTTATACGGAAGAACCTGATAAGGGAAAGACTTTTAAGGACCATGATTTCCACCATTTCCTTTCTTTCCATGATGTGGAACGTCGCCCTAAGACGGAATGGTTTTACTTTAATGGGACACCTGAGAAATCTAAAAATCTTTTTGATAAGTTTGTTCAGCATGATTTGTCAGGTTATCAGCCTGGACAAGGACAGGACTATACTCTGCGACAAGAGCAAGAAGAAGCAGTTTCTAAAACCTTAGCTTATTTCAAGAATCATCCAGGAGGTAAGTTCCTCTGGAATGCCAAGCCACGCTTTGGTAAAACCTTATCTACCTATGACCTAGCTCGTCGAATGGATGCTGTCAATGTCCTGATTGTAACCAATCGACCTGCAATAGCTAACTCATGGTATGATGATTTTGAAAAATTCATAGCAGGCCAAACGACTTACAAGTTTGTTTCAGAAACAGACAGTCTTAAAAATCGGCCAACCTTGTCACGAAAAGAATTTGTTGGCATTTTAGATGACGATGTAAGACAACTTGCTTTTATCAGTCTCCAAGACTTGAAAGGCTCTGCTTATCTTGGTGGAGAGCACAATAAACTCAAATGGGTGACAGACCTTCATTGGGATTTGTTGGTTATCGATGAAGCTCACGAAGGAGTTGATACCTTCAAGACAGATCAGGCCTTTAATAAAATCCGTCGAAACTTTACCTTGCATCTATCAGGAACTCCATTTAAGGCACTAGCTAAGGGAGAATTTACCGAGGAGCAGATCTACAACTGGTCTTATGCGGATGAACAGTCTGCCAAATCAACTTGGTCTCCTGAACAAGAAGAGGAAAATCCATATGAAAGCTTGCCTCAGTTAAATCTCTTTACCTATCAAATGTCTCAGATGATTGGTGAGAAGTTAGAAAAAGGGGCTCAGCTCGATGGAGAGAACATCGACTATGCTTTTGACTTGAGTGAATTTTTCGCTACAGATGATAAAGGGAAATTTATCCATGAGCAAGATGTCAGAAATTGGTTAGATACTCTATCAAGCAATGAAAAATATCCATTTTCAACCAAAGAACTTCGGAACGAACTCAAGCATACTTTTTGGCTCCTAGAACGTGTAGCCTCAGCTAAAGCTTTAAAAGTTCTACTAGAAGAACATCCCATCTATGAAAACTATGAGATTGTGTTAGCTGCTGGTGACGGGCGTATGTCCGAGGATGACGATAAAGTCAAACTCAAATCCTTGGACTTGGTTAGAAAAGCGATAGCAGAGAATGACAAAACCATTACCCTCTCCGTTGGTCAGTTGACGACAGGTGTGACGATTCCTGAATGGACAGGCGTATTGATGTTATCAAACTTGAAATCACCTGCGCTTTATATGCAAGCTGCCTTCCGTGCTCAAAATCCATACTCATGGAGCGATAGCAAAGGAAATCATTTCCGCAAAGAAAGAGCCTATGTATTTGACTTTGCGCCAGAAAGAACCCTGATTCTCTTTGATGAGTTTGCGAATAACTTATCACTTGCAACTGCAGGAGGTGGAGGAACTTCAGCAACTCGCGAAGAAAATATCAGAGAACTCTTAAATTTCTTCCCTGTCATAGCAGAAGACCGTGCAGGCAAGATGGTTGAAATTGATGCTAAGGCAGTTCTGACTATACCTCGTCAAATAAAAGCTAGAGAAGTCCTCAAACGAGGATTTATGTCCAATCTCCTTTTCGATAATATTAGTGGCATTTTCCAAGCCAGTCAAACCGTTCTAGACATTTTAAATGAACTACCAGTAGAAAAGGAAGGCAAGTTACAAACATCTTCTGATCTACTAGATTTTTCAGATGTTACAGTGGATGATGAGGGCAATGCAGTTGTTGACCATGAAATCGTGATCAATCAACAGACACGACTTTTTGGTGAAAAAATTTATAGACTTAGTCAGTCCGTTACAGATTTGGTCAGTACGGATGAGGACAAAACTCAAAAACAGCTAGTCAATGACTTAAGCAAGACAGTTTCTCCAGTGATTGTAGAAGAATTGGATGCAGGCTATGACCTTAAAACGAGGGAAAAAGAACAAATCAAGAAACAAATTGCAGCAACATTTGAGAACGAAGTTCGAAAAAATGAGATTGAACGTAAAATTATTGAAGCTCATATCAAGGAAGAGTTGCAACAACAACTCAAGGAAACAAATGAAAAGGATCAGAAAGATAAGATTCAAGAAGATCTTGAAAAACGTATAGAAGAAAATAATCTCATTCACAAAGAAAAACTGGAACAAACACTTAAAAAAGAAGTGGAAAAGATGCCTGAGAAGTTTATTGAACAGGTTGAGATAAAACGTGTGGAACAGTTGAAACAATCAGCTCAGGATGAGATTCGTGATCACCTTAGAGGCTTTGCACGAACAATTCCTAGCTTTATCATGGCCTATGGTGATCAATCTCTAACACTTGATAATTTTGACACCTTTGTTCCTGAGCATGTCTTCTTTGAAGTGACTGGTATTACGATTGACCAATTTCGTTATCTAAGAGATGGTGGGCAAGATTTTGCTGGACATCTATTCGATCGAGCAACATTCGATGAGGCCATTCAAGAATTTCTTCGCAAGAAAGAGGAGTTGGCAGATTATTTTAAAGATCAAAAAGAAGATATTTTTGACTATATTCCACCACAGAAAACCAACCAGATTTTCACTCCGAAACGTGTGGTGAAGAGGATGGTAGATGATCTTGAAAAAGAAAACCCAGGAATCTTTGATGATCCATCTAAGACATTTATTGATTTGTACATGAAGTCAGGTCTCTATATTGCTGAACTTGTTAAGCGACTATATAACAGCAATGGCTTGAAAGAAGCCTTTCCAAATCCTGGAGACCGCTTAAAACATATCCTAGAAAACCAAGTTTATGGATTTGCACCGTCCGAAATTATCTATAACATTTCAACTAATTTTATCTTTGGAAACCTTTCCCAAGATATCAGTAGAAAGAACTTTGTTCTAGCAGATACAATTCCAGCTGCCAAAGAAGGTAGGATTAAGGAATTGGTAGATAAATATTTTGGGTAGGATAGTGGATTTTTTTATCTTTGAAGAGGGGGGTATGAGTCCCCTTTTCTTATATCAGTTCTCAGAATTTCATACGATTAATAGAGGAAAACGGATTATACTTTTAATAAGGGAGGAATATAATGGGCAATCGTGATACGTATACTTATGAATTAAAGCCTTCTGAAGATGCGATTCAAAAGTCCTACAATGATTACCTTGAGTTAAAGGAATTACTTGAAAAATCCAAATATCATAGTGGGGGTTTTTATTTTCTAAACAACAATAAAATATTCAACGAAGAAAATAAGCCTAAATTTTGTAATTATCAAATTAAGTTGGAAACTAGTTCGGGAATAAATTGTTTTATTAGAAGAATAGAAGTAAGATTATCTAAGGATTACAAAATTGAAGAAACTTTAACTAATGACATTTCTAAATCTCAAAGTCAAAATGAAGATAAAAATAGAGGCAAATATTTAAACTGGTCGAAAAAACCGAAAAATGTATACGGGAGACAAACAGATACAGTTACAAAAGCTTGTTATCAAAAAGATACTTTTAACAGGGGACACCTAATTGCAGATTCAATAATCAAATATTCTGAGAGTTTTAATTATAGTAAATGTGAAAACTTTGTCATGATTACAAATTGGTGTAATAGAGCGAATACAATGGATTCAAACAAAATAGCTTGTGGAATGTACTACTTTGAAAAAATGATTCTAGATACATTAAAAATAGATAATACGGCTATACTATATCGCGTTACTTCTGTATTTAAAATTAATGAAAATGAATGTAGACAATCAAACTGTAAGAAATTTGAATACCTTCCTAGAGGTATAATTATAGAAGCTAAGATAAAAGGTGATACTTGTTTCAAGGGGAAAAACGCTCGAGCATTAGAAAAATCGTTTACTACCGAATTCAATGTATTTATTCCAAATGCTCAAAATAATGTAGATATAATCTATGATAAGAAATGCAATTAACCTATAAAGGCATAAGAGGTTAAATAAAAGAATTTTTACCTCTAAACAAATTAGAATGTTTATATCATTGCTTTGCTGTAGCATAAGCTAGAAAGAATAATATTTTATAAATGACTAGATTTAACCGTCAAAGACTTAAACACTGGATTCTTTATTTCATCGAGATATTTATTATCTCATCTTTTATTACGTGGTTATTGGAGAGAAGCCACCCCTCTGGTAGTTTTTATGAAGTGATAGAAAAGTTTTTCCTGTCTTATGGAGCATATCAATTATTGATTTATAGTTCATTATCAATTTTGGATGATATATCAAAAGATAGTGCCTTAATGCTTTTAAGTTTGTTGAAATATTGCTTGCTATATAAGGAAACTGGTAGTGAGCAACTTAAAGCATTAATTAATGAAACAATAGATTATCAGCTTTCATATAAAGTCATGAATAGTGTTAATACAGAAGAAATATTAAAAAAGCTGAAGGAAAATATAGATTCTATCGATAAAGTATATATACAAACTCAACTAATAATGGCTGAACATGATTTTGAGTTTTATCAACTGCAGTGGAGATTATCTATCTTATTAAGAATATTGAAATAGATAAATTTACTATAAAAAATCCCATCAGAATATTTCTGGTGGGATTTTTGGTGGGGAACCAATCAATTTTGATTTATTTTTAACCTTTTATAATAACTGAAAATGCTGTTAAATCAACCATTTCACTTCAAATCATGTTTATAAATCATTCCCACTCACTAAATGTCAGATATTGACTCTTTAGAATAGGTGATTTAACAGTGATTGATAGTACAATAAGCTAGTCTAAAATAGTGTGATTTGATTCGTTTGGTGCTAAATTGGTGTCAGAATATATTTTGTTTATTACACTTTCGATGTATGGGAAAAATTCTTTATTCTTATCAGTATTGAATAATTTAAGCATTTCTGATTTAGGAACACCATGTAAACGTCCAACTTTGAGTGTGGTTTCTATACTTAATAAAGCACTTCCGATAATCTTTTCCATTTCATCTTCAGACATTGCCTTAAGTTCTTGTTGGCTTATATCTTTATATTCTTTATCTATTTTTCCTGTGAGATAGTCTATACTTGTATTAAAGTAAATTGCTATATTACCAAGTTGTGCTAAATTTGGTTCTATGTTTCCCTTTTCCCACCTAGTGATATTAACTCGGTTTACTCCTAAATCGTCAGCTAATTTTTGTTGAGTTAGTTGTTTTTCTTTTCGTAATTCTTTAAGTCGTTCTGAAAAAGTAGCCATAAGTCCTCCTTTGTACAAAAAGTGTACTTTTTTCTTGACAAAAAATGTACACAAATGGTACACTTTAATTGTACACAAAGTGTACTTAAAATAATTATACCAAACTATACAATGTTTGACAAGAAGAGAGGTACATAGCCTATGATTGTATAAAAAAGTCTTTGACGAAAAGTTCCTCAAAGACTAGAATCTTAGCGAATTTAGTTTCTTGTTGCTAGTAGCTAGTAGCTGGTAGCAGGAGCGAAAGCAGAATGCCAGCGACTGCGGACGCCAGCGGTCACTAGCGGTCACTAGCGGTCACTAGCAACTAAGGATAGGTTACTAGTAGCTGGTAGCTAGTAGCAGGAGCGAAAGCGTGAGCCAGCGACTGCGTGTACTAGCGTGTACCAGCGTGTACCAGCGTGTACCAGCGTGTACTAGTCACCTATCAGTAACATAGGATATTTCACAAACTTTTAGTAGAAAATAGACCTACAATCTCTAATAGGTAGGTCTAAAAGACATTGAAGAGCCTTCAAACCCTTGGGAGAGTAGGTACGGAGTGCATTTTATTGAACGAAATCGTATTGGTGCTTAGAACCACAAGGGAATAGAGCCTATTTGATGTCTTTTGCCGAAAGACAAGGATATTTCAGCAAGTGGAAAAAGATTGTGAAATTTTATCAAACATATAGATAAGGAAATATAAAAATGGAAAAATTTAAAATAACAGCAACAAAATTTATTAAAGGTGAATTTGAATTTGACAAGGAGCAATTTGAAATTCCAAAAATACTAAGAGTTGATTTTACAAAAGCTAGAGAAAAATTTGAGTATGTTGAAATTAACGGAGAAAACACAAGAACTGATAGAATTGAAGGTTATACGATTTACTCTAAAGACGGGGAACTGGCTCAATTCTTAGAAGAAAAAGGCATGGTCTCTGAGTTAGATGAATTAAAAGACTTTGTATTTGAAATTTTCGGTGATTTAGAAAAAGTTAAAATGTTTAAAGAAAAAGGTTTAACTCGTTATATTATTTTGACAGACTATGTTATTAAACCAAAATGGAATAAATCAAGAGAATGTTTCGATAGTATTAAATTAGAGGTGAGAGAGTTTGAAGAGGAGTAATACAGTCACTATTGACTGGTTTGCTAATACAGTTAAACCAGTTGATGATGTCGACTATATGAAATCTTGTAAATATGTAATTGAAGAACTATTAAAATTAAATTTTAATGATTTTGTTCTTGAATTGTACGGTACAAACCGATATAATCATCATTTTGCTTATGCAGATATCAAGGTTTATTTTTCTCTTAATGATGATAATTCAATGAATTATGGAATGGGAATATTTACCGAGATGAGAGGGCAAGGGTGTAGACAATATGAACAATTTATGGAAGGTTCGTTTAATAACTGGAGCGCTTTAGTAAGTAGGTATTTAAATGATTGTGCTCATTTTACAAGGCTAGATGTAGCAAATGATATTTATGATGAAAGTTTATCTGTTCAGAAAATATACGAATATTGTAAACAAGGTCTATGCATTAGCTATTCAAAAAAATATGAGTATCATGAAACTGGCAGACTTGAAGATGGAGAAATCGTTGGAGAAACTATAAATATTGGGAAAAAAGGAAGTAACTCTCAACAGTGGGGTGTATATAATAAATTAATGGAACAAGGAGAGAAAGCAAGCGACATAGGAATTTCTTCATGGGTTCGTTCGGAGCTGAGACTATTTGGAGATAAGGCTGTGCTATTTGCTAAAAATATGGCTATGAAGAAACCATTGAAAGATTTGTTTTTCTCTGTATTAGCAAGTCATTATCGTTTTGTTTTATCAGATAAATACTCAATAGATACCAAAAAATCTAGAAGGGAAACTGTTTCATGGTGGAATGAATATATTCAAACAAAGGAGCGTACAAAATTGAAGACAGTTAGAGAAGAAACTACTTTGCTTAAGTCAAAAGAATTTCTAGAAACTCAAGTTGCTCGAACACTTACCAAGGTTTATAAGGCTTATGAGAGGTCACAAGGAGTAGAATCTGCAAATGCTTATATAAATTATTTGTTAGCTCTTGGCCTTGAAAAGATGAATAAAAAAGACTATACAGAAGTCAAAGAATTTTCAGTTGAGCAAAATAACAGTTTTTCGTGGGGGAAATAAAAATGACTAAAAAAATCGTGATGTTCTTTGATGAAAGTTTAGATACTGTTCATAGAGTGATACGATTTGAAAAGCGTATACCGATAAATCAGGAATTGAATAATATTTATATGTTCATGAATGATAAAAATTTATGGATTAGATGTAAAAAAAAGATGCGTGAAAATCAATCACACATCAAAATAAAAAACCAAAATAATTATATCATAAAGAAAGGGGAAAAAGTATGTTTGTTGTAAAAAAAGATTTAATGAAGTTAGGTTTTTCAAGTTGGCAAGCCATGATGTTAGTAAAACAGGCTAAAGCAAAATTAGCTAGTCAAGGTCTAACATGGTATGAAAGTAAAGGCTTAGGACGTGTGCCACTTGAGACGGTAGAAGAAATTTTAGGTGTAAAAATAGATGAGGCAAGTCTAGTGGATATGGAAGTAAAAGAAAATGCCTAAGCTTCCAAACATATATCCATTACAAAATGGAACATATAGAGCCTCTGTATCGCTAGGATTTGATAGTCAGACTGGTAAAAGAATACGTAAATTTAAAACTGGCTTTAAAACTCAAAGAGAGGCTCAAATGTGGCAATTACAGATTCAGGCAGATTTTGGAAAAGGGGCAATATCTACAAATAGTACAATGACCTTTAAAAAGTTCCTAGATGATTATTTTATACCAGACTATAAAAGTCAGGTTAGAAAACGGACTTTTGATATGTCGCAGTCTAAGTTTAAAAGACTTTCATATTTTGAGAATATGAAGTTATCAGATATTTTACCACCTCATGTTAAGCAGTGGCAAAATTCAATGTTTATAGAGGGATTATCTAATAATTATATTCGTTCTGTTCATCAAATTTTACAACAGGTCTTTGATTTAGCAGTTAAACTAGGTATGTTATCAAATAATGTTGCTAAAACGGTAGGAAACGTAAAAAAAGACCGTCCTAAAGTTGATTTTTGGACGGTGGAAGAATTTCAGCTATTCATTAGTACATTTGATAAATCTAATATCTATGAATTATTGTACTTTACTACATTTTGGTTTTTCTTTATGACTGGAGTTAGAACAAGTGAATTACAAGCTATTGAATGGTCGAAAATTGACTTTGAAAAAGGGACTGTTTTAATAGACTGTTCCATGTATTATAAAAGCCAAAAAGAGTGGTATCTTACCGATACAAAATCTATATCAGGTGTAAGGCTTTTGTATCTTGATGATGATACATTAGAACATTTGAAATATTGGAAGAAAGCACAATCTCAAATAGGGGAATGTAAATTTGTATTTTCCATAGCTGATAGTCCATTGGTAAAATCAACTCTTAAACGTGTTCTAAAATCTCATAGTGATTACGCAAAAATAAAATCAATTAGGATCCACGATTTAAGACACTCTCATGCCAGCTTTATGCTCTCTTTAGGAATGAATGATTTAGAAATGCAAAATCGTTTAGGACACGCTGATATTAAGACCACACTTGGAACGTACTCTCATTTAAGACCAAATGCAATGAAAGAAGTGGCAACTAGAATGACTGGAAAAGTAGTGGTGAGTGAAAATAATATCAGAAAAAGTAAATTTAATGGCAATCAGCATACTAAAAAATTTCAATCTAAAGTTTTATCTGACTAGCAAAGTCTGTCTGATTAAACTTTTGATTCCTACGGTAAACTATTAGTGTTTACCGTATTTTTTATCTCTTTCCATGTTTCAAGATAATTATCTCGATTTAATTCAATTTGTTTCTGTGCAAAACGAATATCATAATCTGCTAAATCTATATTTTCTATAACTTCACTTGTAAGAATATTAAAAATTCCAATCAATTCTTCATCATCATACATTTTTAGAAGTGGGATATTTTGTTCTTTATTTGAATCAGATTTTGATATTTCTAAAGTAGTTTTACCAAATTCTTTAAGCATTTTATTTCCTCTTCTATTTTTTCTTATTATATCATATTTGAAATTTATCAAATTAGTTGATGTAAGTATTTTTTTATGTATAATTTATATTAGGGGGGTATCATAATGAGAAAACAAGATTTGATTAGTGAGTTTGAATTTAAAAATGATTTATATCGTGTTTATGAATTAGATGAAAATGATAGTGATTATGACAGAATTGTTAGAGAATCAAAGAAGGGTAAGTATGTAGAGAGTACCAAAAATGTTAAAAAGATTTTAGATTTAGACATTGAAAAATAGTTTTTGGTGCTAAATTGGTGCTAATAGGAAAATAAAAACGCTGAAATCATTGATTTCAAGCGTTTTCTTGAATAACTTACTCTACTCCCACTCAACGGTTGCAGGTGGTTTACTTGTAATATCGTAGACGATGCGGTTAACGTGGTCAACTTCATTTACGATGCGCACAGAGATTTTTTGGAGGACTTCCCAAGGGATCTTAGCGAAGTCAGCTGTCATTCCATCGATAGAAGTGATGGCACGGATAGCAATTGTATAGTCATAAGTACGACCGTCACCCATAACCCCTACTGAACGAACGCCAGTATTAACAGTGAAGTATTGCCAGATATCGCGGTCAAGACCAGCTTTAGCGATTTCTTCACGAAGGATAGCGTCTGATTCACGAACTGTTTCAAGCTTTTCTTCAGTGATTTCACCCATGACACGGATAGCAAGCCCTGGACCTGGGAATGGTTGGCGCCATACGATGTGGTCTGGCATACCAAGCTCAGTACCGAGTGCACGAACTTCATCCTTGTAAAGAGTGTTAAGTGGTTCGATGAGTTCAAACTGCATATCTTCAGGAAGTCCACCTACGTTGTGATGAGACTTGATGGTTTGAGCAGTATCGGTACCAGACTCAATCACGTCAGTATAAAGAGTTCCTTGAGCAAGGAATTTCACATCTGTTAGTTTGCTTGCTTCGTCATCAAAGACATAAACAAACTCGTTACCGATAATCTTCCGTTTTTGTTCAGGATCAGATACACCAGCCAATTTATCAAGGAAACGTTTAGCAGCATCTGCTTTGACAATGTTCAAACCAAACTTACCACCAAGCATATCCATAACTTGGTCAGCTTCACCTTTACGGAGAAGACCGTGGTCTACAAAAATACAGATCAATTGATCCCCGATGGCTTTTTGGAGCAGAACCCCAACAACAGAAGAGTCAACACCACCTGAAAGACCAAGGAGAACACGTTTGTCTCCAACCTTTTCACGGATTTGTTTGATTTGCATCTCGATAAAGTTATCCATAGTCCAGTCACCTTTGGCACCACAGATATTCAAGGCAAAGTTACGAAGGATATCATAGCCGTGAACTGAATGACGAACCTCTGGGTGGAATTGGATACCATAGATTTTCTTGTCTGGATTTTCGATTGATGCATAAGGACAGTCAGCTGATGTACCAGTACGGATAAAGTCAGCTGGAATTTCAGTAACAGCATCCCCGTGGCTCATCAAGACAAGTTGTTCTTCTGGAGTTCCGGCAAAAAGAGCAGACTCAGTGTGAGTAAGAGTGGATTGTCCGTATTCACGGTTACCAGCGTCACCTGCAGGAACAACCTTACCACCAAGCTTGTGTGTCAATAGTTGCATACCGTAGCAGATTCCTAAAATTGGAATTCCAAGTTCAAAAATCTCTGGATCAATATCAAATGATCCTTCTTCGTAAACAGAGTTTGGACCACCTGAAAGTACAATCCCGATAGGATTGATAGCACGGACTTCGTCAGCCGAAATCTTGTGACTTTTTAGTTCTGAAAAGACACCAATCTCACGGATACGACGTGAGATAAGTTGGTTATACTGGCTACCATAGTCCAGTACGATGATCTTTTCGACATCTTGCAAATCAGTTGAAATGTTGGTCATCTTTTCCCTTTCTTAAAAGAAATATCTTCTTGAATATTCTATCATAAATGCCCCAGAATTACCAACCAAACAAGTGCAGTTTGACTTTTCCCCATGAGATAGGGTACAATGGAAAAAATAAAGAAAAGAAGTGAGCAAGCATGTTACCAGCTTATATGAAAATTCACGACCAAATCAAAAAAGGTATTGACGAGGGAAATTGGAAAATTGGAGAGAGACTCCCAAGCGAGAGAGACTTAGCTGAGGAATTTGAGGTTAGCCGTATGACCCTTCGTCAAGCCATCTCCCTTTTGGTCGAGGAAGGAGTTTTGGAGCGTCGTGTGGGTAGCGGGACCTTTGTTTCTAGTACTCGTGTTCAGGAAAAAATGCGTGGAACGACTAGTTTTACGGAAATTGTGAAGGCTCAGGGGAAAACACCATCGAGTCATCTGATTTCCTATCGTCGGACTATTCCTAATGAGCAAGAAGTTGAAAAATTAGGGATCAAGACCACTGAAAATATTATTCGAATGGAACGTGTTCGTTATGCAGATCAAGTTCCGGTAGTCTACGAGGTGGCTTCTATTCCTGAGAAATTTATCAAGAATTTCAAGAAAGAAGAAGTAACCAAACATTTCTTTCAAACCTTACAGAAACATGGTTATCGAATTGGGAAATCTCACCAGACTATTTATGCTCGCTTAGCCAAGGAAAAGATTGCTCATTATCTGGAAGTAGAAAAGGGGCATGCTATTTTAGGACTGACTCAGGTTTCTTACTTTGATGATGGTACAGCTTTTGAGTATGTAAAGAGCCAATACGTCGGAGAACGTTTTGAGTTTTATCTAGAAAATAATTAGTTTTTAAGAAATCTCTTGAAGTTGGGAATCCTATCCACTTTAAGAGTTTTTATTTGCCTAAGATTAGAAAACATTTTCCTTCTGAGAAAAATAGTAATCATACGAGTATTTTTGAAAGATTCGTGTTATAATAGTTAGGTTATATGGTCCCGATAAGGTGGTAGTGAACGTCGTTTATCGATTCTCTACCAGTACTTTGTAACTCTATAACGAATATTTTTTAAGGGGGGACATTTTTATGTCAGAACGTAAATTATTCACGTCTGAATCTGTATCTGAGGGGCATCCAGATAAGATTGCAGACCAAATTTCAGATGCTATTTTGGATGCTATTTTAGAGCAAGATCCAGAAGCCCACGTTGCTGCTGAAACAGCTGTTTATACTGGTTCAGTTCATGTTTTTGGTGAAATTTCAACCAATGCCTATGTAGATATTAACCGTGTGGTACGTGATACGATTGCAGAGATTGGCTATACCAACACTGAGTATGGATTCTCAGCTGAAACAGTAGGAGTTCATCCATCATTGGTAGAGCAATCTCCAGATATCGCCCAAGGTGTTAATGAAGCCTTGGAAGTTCGTGGAAACGCAGATCAAGATCCACTTGATTTGATTGGAGCTGGAGACCAAGGACTCATGTTTGGTTTCGCGGTTAATGA
The DNA here is from genome assembly GCF_051106275.1 of Streptococcus sp. KHUD_014. Classification (GTDB taxonomy): domain Bacteria; phylum Bacillota; class Bacilli; order Lactobacillales; family Streptococcaceae; genus Streptococcus. The sequence continues at coordinate 709,599 of NZ_CP193666.1, forward strand.
AACTGAAGAACTCATGCCATTGCCAATCTCACTCAGCCACAAGTTGGTTCGTCGTTTGGCAGAGCTTCGTAAGTCTGGTGAAATTAGCTATCTTCGTCCAGATGCTAAATCTCAAGTTACTGTTGAATACGATGAAAATGACCAGCCAGTGCGCGTGGATACAGTTGTTATTTCAACTCAACACGATCCAGAAGTTAGCAACGACCAAATCCATGAAGATGTGATTAACAAGGTTATCAAAGAAGTGATTCCAGCTTCTTATCTTGACGACGAAACTAAATTCTTCATCAATCCAACAGGTCGTTTCGTTATCGGAGGACCTCAAGGAGACTCAGGTTTGACTGGTCGTAAGATCATCGTGGATACTTATGGTGGTTACTCACGTCACGGTGGTGGTGCCTTCTCTGGTAAGGATGCGACTAAGGTTGACCGTTCAGCTTCTTATGCAGCTCGCTACATTGCAAAAAACATCGTTGCTGCTGGTCTTGCTAAGAAAGCAGAAGTTCAATTGGCTTATGCCATTGGTGTAGCCCAACCTGTATCTGTTCGTATCGATACCTTCGGTACTGGAACAGTAGCTGAAAGCAAGCTTGAAAAAGCAGCACGTCAAATCTTTGACCTTCGTCCAGCAGGAATCATTCAAATGCTTGACCTCAAACGTCCAATTTACCGTCAAACAGCGGCTTATGGACACATGGGACGTACAGATATCGATCTTCCATGGGAACGCTTGGATAAGGTTGAAGCCTTGAAAGAAGCAGTTAAATAAAGTAAAAAGGAGTTGATTTAAACTCCTTTTTACTTTATTTATTGATAGTTTTTAAAAAAGCCCAGTTCCCAATGGACTTAGTCCCATACTCTAACTCCATAAAATCTAGCAATACATAATCATTCTTTTTGTAGAATGGAACATTTTTTTCTGTACTGGTAATGAGCCCTAAGCGCTTGCAGCCCTTGGATTTGACATAAGGCTCAACTGCGTCTCTAAGAAAAGCACTGCCCACACCTTGTCCTTTAACGGATGGATTGACTGCAAGGAGCATCAAATACCAGTCAAAGCTATTAGATTTTTTCAAATGTTCTTCGGAACGGTCTACTAGATCAAGATACTTCAAAAAATTTCGTGGGCTAATGTAGCGAAACAGTTTTATGACACCATTTAGCAAGTAAGATAGGATAGAAAAATCGTTTTGTTGTAATAAGGCGACAGCCAGGATTTCTCCGCCTTGTTCAGCTACTAAACAGGTCTCTTCTTTGATATAGAGGCGAGTCAGGAGACTTTCCAATAGTTCTAAAAAAGCAGGATAGTTTTCAGGTTTCTTGAGATCATCTATGATTAGAGTTAAGAATGGATAGTCAAAGAAGCTATCGGCTATTACTTTTCCAATTTTTTGGTATTCGTCTAGCCTTGCTTTTCTGTATACTATGTTCTCCATTTATGGGCTCCTTTTTTAATGTTAGTAAATTATAATAGTAGAATTAATTATTTTGATGATCAAGTACCGAGTTTTTACAAAAATATTGCCAAACTTAGTCAGTTGAAGGATTGTTAGAAAACTCTTTCTGTAACACTGAATCTGATTCTAGAATATCGGATTAGACAGACAAAGAACACTCTAAAAAGTTAGAATTTTTAGAGTGTTGTCCAAATATAGCTAAGTTTTATTTTGTTGGGATTGAGATTTCAATCAATTTTTCAGAGTAGAGGATCTTGATATTAGCTTCATCGATATTTTGCTTGTCAATCTTACGATTCAAGAAAAATTCTTGGATTTTTTCCATTTCTTGTTCGCGGATAGCACGATGTTTATTGGAAATGAGGATTTCATAATGAAGCGGTGCCTGAGTAAAGATAACATCAGTGTTGCCTGCAGAGTAGACTTCTACGAGTGTAGCGTCGGTACTCTCCAGTTGGCTTTTAACAAGGTTTGAGTGAGAATTAGTAGTGTTGATGAGCTTCATAGGCTTTCCTCCTGTGTTTCTATTTCTATTATAGCACTTTTTGGAAAAATTGGAAAAGTTAATTTAAACTTGATGCTGTTTTTTCCAGGCTTCAATTGCCCATTTATGACTGCCACGTTTTAAGTTAGCAATGGCTTCATCGATTGGAAACCAAGCTAGATGATTGAAGTCCTCCAAAGGTTTTTGGATTTCTTGATAAGAAGTAGCTTCGTAGAGATAGGCTGGATTGTAGTAGTAAGTATCACGATGGCTGGAATAGAAATACTCATCTGCTTGACCATAATAAGTGCCAATCTCAGCTGTAAAACCTAATTCTTCAATCAGTTCTCGTTTGAGAGCTTCAAAATGATCTTCGCCTGCTTCAATCTCGCCACCAGGCAAGAACCATGCACCATTTGGAGCTTGAACGAGGATAATCTTTTCATGTGCTGAGTCAGGGATGACTGCATAAACACCATATCTAGTTTTGTAGGTTACACCCTCTTTTCTTTCTCCAAAGGTTGGATTTGTCATAAATTTCTCCTTTATGTGTGCGCTTTCTTTCTATCATATTAAAGAATGCTCTTACTGTCAAGTAAGAACATTCTTTTAGTATGTGGAATTAGTCATTTGAGTCAACTGTTTCCAATTTATTTTTTGATTTAATCATGATTTTACCATTGCTAGTCATGACAGCCTTGAGGTTTTTCTCGCTTGGATTTTCAAGGTAGTAGTCCGTAATGGCATCTTCGATGTAGTCTTGGATGGTACGACGGAGTGGACGAGCTCCCATTTTTGGATCATAACCAAGGTCTACAAGTTTTTCTTTAACCTTATCTGTTACATCCAAATGGATGTTATTGCTTGAGAGTCGTTTATTGACATCATCTAACATGAGATCAACGATTTGAAGGAGATTTTCCTTGCTGAGGGCCTTGAATTCGATAATGCCATCAAAACGGTTCATGAATTCTGGGCTAAAGAAGTTGCCTAATTCTCCAAGAACAGAGTTAGTACGGCCTTCTCTAGCAGCACCAAATCCAACACTAGCTTCTGCCTTACCTGTACCTGCATTTGAGGTCATGATAATGATGGCGTCTTTAAAGCTAACGGTACGACCTTGACCATCCGTTAAACGACCATCGTCCAAGACTTGAAGGAACATATGCATAACATCTGGATGGGCTTTTTCAACTTCATCCAAGAGGATTAGTGAGTAGGGGTTACGACGAACTTTTTCAGTCAATTGACCTGCTTCATCATAACCTACGTATCCTGGAGGGGCACCAACGAGTTTAGCCACGCTGTGTTTTTCCATGTATTCACTCATATCAAAGCGAATCATGCTGTCAGCAGAGCCAAAGAGTTCGATAGCTAGTTGTTTAGAAAGTTCTGTTTTACCGACACCAGTAGGACCAACAAAGAGGAAGCTACCAATTGGACGGTTTGGAGTACCGAGTCCAACACGGTTACGACGGATAGCCTTAGCGATTTTATCAACTGCATCATCTTGACCAATAACATGAGCCTTGAGGTCATCTGCTAGGTTGATCAGTTGAGACTGTTCTTTTTCCTTAAGGTCACCAACTGGGATATTAGTCTTTTGTTCGATGATGTGTTCAATCGTCTTTTCGCTGATGATTGGGGTATCCTGATCCGTTACCTTTGTCTTTTGCATTTCCTTATACTTAGCAATCTGATCACGGAAGTAGGCCGCTTTTTCAAAGTCTTCATCACGAGTTGCCTGAGTTTTAAGATTTTCTGCTTCGATTAGGCGTTGGTCGATAACCTTAGGGTCGACGAAGTTTAGAGTAAGATTCATTTTAGAACCAGCTTCATCTAGAAGGTCGATGGCCTTGTCTGGTAAGAAACGATCTTGGATGTAGCGGTTAGAAAGAGTAGCGGCAGCTTCGATAGCAGCATCGGTATAATGAACGTGGTGGTAATCCTCGTATTTCTTTTGAATACCTTTAAGGATAGTGATTGTTTCTTCCACTGTTGGTTCATCTACCTTAACAGGCTGCATTCGTCGTTCTAAGGCGGCATCTTTTTCGATGATGCGGTATTCATTGAGAGTAGTAGCTCCAACAAGTTGGAGTTCACCACGAGCAAGGGCTGGTTTGAGGATATTTCCTGCATCCATATTGCCATCTCCTGCAGAACCAGCTCCAACAATCTCATGAATCTCGTCAATGAAGAGGATGATATCATCGCGTTTGCGAATTTCCTCCATGAGTTTTTGCATGCGTTCTTCAAACTGGCCACGAATACCTGTGCCTTGGACAAGACTAACGACATCTAAGCGAATGACTTCTTTCCCTTGAAGTTTATGAGGGACATCACCGTCTACAATTTTTTGAGCTAAGCCTTCAACAACAGCGGTCTTACCAACACCAGGTTCTCCGATAAGGACTGGGTTGTTTTTTGTTCTACGGTTAAGAATTTCAATGACGCGGATGATTTCCTCGTCACGACCGATAACAGGGTCAACATTTCCACGACGAGCAATCTCAGTTACATTGATTCCGTACTCTTCCAAGAGTCCTTTTTCTTGGTTAGGTGGAGGAGTTTGAACTGACCCACGATTTTGATGGCCGTAACCACCATTTCCTCCGTATCCGCCACCTGACTGGGTTGGAGGAACATTGTTATTTGATGAAGGTCTAAAGTTGTTCAAATCGTTAAAGAAGTCTCCAAAGGGATCAAAATCACGGTTGTTTAAATCTGTAATTCCTTTAAATAAGCTATTGTTAGGATCAGTTTTGATAATTTTGTAGCAATTTTGACAGAGATCGATTTGCTTTTGTTGACCATTGAGATTGGTATAAAGATGGATTGTTGAGTCATTGATTTTGCAGTTTTGACAGAGCATACCGCCACCTCATTTCTTTCTTAGCACTGACTAAATCTGAAAGGTCAAAAATAGTCAAATGACTGTATAGTTTCATTATATCATGATTATTGGGCAATTCAAGTAAAAAGATTAGGTATTAGCACTTTTGATAATAGAGTGCTAATTTTTTTGAAATCTTATAAACTAGGTCAGCATCACTTGAGTTAGTCTCTTTACGGATCGCATCAGTTTTTTTCTAATTTAAAAGTAAAATTAAGAGCTACTTCTAGCCAATTTTTGAATTTTCATTGAGTTCGCTTAAATATAATTAAGTCTTGAGTATAAGAAAAAATCCTATTTGCAATACAAAAAGGATTCTCGTTAGTGAAGAGGCTGGGACAAAAGTCCTAGCCTCTCAATTGTCTTTGGATTGTCGAGCAAGACGCAGTGGTTGAGTGGGCTCTAATACGCTGATTTCATCAGCTTTTACATCCCTACTCAACTGTGCGGAGGTGGGACGACGAAATCGAATTCTAACGAATTACCGATTTCTGTCCCACTCTCTGTATATCTATTATTAGTATAGAAGTTCGTAAATTTCCATCGCAATCAAGTCGATGCTGTCAAAAGTATATGTTTCACGAGCTTCAACATCACGAAGTGTAAAGATTGGGCCATTTTCTTCATCATGGTTAAAAGCAACTTCAGCTACAACAACTCCCTCGCGCTCAAAGTTACGTTTTAAGTTACCACCATCTTTTGTCATTGCTTCTAGGCGGTTGATGATTCTAACCAAATGTGATTCCATTTAGATTCTCCTCCATTTCTTATCGTTACTATTTTACCATAAAGAGTATCTACTTGACTAGGAAAAACTAAGATTTCTCGCTATTTCTGTTTTCTTTGAAATTTCATTGAAAATATCAGGAAAAGAAGTTGCATTTTTATGCAAAATATGTTATCCTTATACAAGTTTTAAGTTAGAAAGTAGTGTATCTATGAATTTTTCTTTTTTACCTAAATATCTGCCATATTTTAACTATGGTGCCCTCGTAACAGTCTTAATCTCTGTTTTAGTTGTCTTTTTTGGGACGATTTTGGGTGTGCTCCTAGCCTTTGCTCAACGTTCGAAAATCAAACCTCTAGCATGGATTGCCAATATTTATATCTGGATTTTCCGTGGAACACCTATGATGGTCCAGATTATGATTGCATTTGCACTCATGAGTATTGATGCACCGACGATTCAGTTTGGGATTTTAGGGATTGAGCTTTCTCGGTTGATTCCGGGGATTATCATCATTTCAATGAATAGTGGTGCCTACGTATCAGAAACAGTTCGAGCTGGGATTAATGCAGTTCCAAAAGGACAATTAGAAGCAGCTTATTCACTAGGGATTCGTCCTAAAAATGCTATGCGCTATGTCATTCTACCACAGGCAATCAAGAATATCTTGCCAGCCTTGGGGAATGAGTTCATCACCATTATTAAGGATAGCTCGCTCTTGTCAGCTATTGGTGTTATGGAGCTGTGGAATGGAGCTACTACAGTGTCAACGACTACTTACCTGCCCTTAACACCACTCTTATTTGCAGCCTTTTACTACTTAATTATGACATCTATCTTGACAATGGCTTTGAAGGCTTTTGAAAATCGTATGGGACAAGGAAATAAGAAATAATGACAGAAACGCTAATTAAAATTGAAGACCTCCATAAAAACTTTGGCAAAAATGAAGTGCTCAAGGGCATTAACCTAGAAATCAAACAGGGTGAGGTAGTGGTCATTATCGGACCTTCTGGTAGCGGAAAGTCAACCCTCCTTCGCTCCATGAATCTACTCGAAGAAGCGACAAAAGGCAAGGTCATCTTTGAAGGAGTGGATATTACGGATAAGAAAAACGACCTCTTTGCCATGCGTGAAAAGATGGGAATGGTTTTCCAACAATTCAATCTCTTCCCAAATATGACAGTAATGGAAAACATCACGCTTTCTCCTATTAAGACAAAAGGCGAAAGTAAGGCAGTTGCTGAGAAGAGAGCGCATGAGCTCTTGAAAAAGGTTGGTTTGCCAGATAAGGCAGATGCCTATCCACAAAGCTTGTCGGGCGGTCAACAACAGCGGATCGCTATTGCTCGTGGTCTAGCCATGGAGCCAGATGTTTTACTATTTGATGAACCAACTTCTGCTCTAGATCCAGAAATGGTAGGAGAAGTACTAGCAGTTATGCAAGAACTTGCTCAGTCAGGAATGACCATGGTTATCGTAACGCATGAAATGGGCTTTGCTCGTGAGGTGGCAGATCGTGTCATCTTTATGGCTGATGGTGTTGTTGTTGAAGACGGAACTCCAGAGCAAGTCTTTGAACAAACCCAAGAACAAAGAACCAAGGATTTCTTGAGTAAGGTTTTGTAAGAGTTGTAAATTTATATCCATTTCGACTTTTTCTTAGGTAGATAGTTCGATAAGTTATAGCAAAACTTCTTTACTCAGTTTAGATTAAAGTTATAAATAAAAAGTAGGAATCAGAAAACACTGATTCCTACTTTATTTTAGTTAAAACATGAAGCTAATGCTTGTAAGTATACCTAATACTGCGAAAATAATTTTCCAAACTTGGTGGTTCTTTTTGAAAAGCTTATCAGAGTATAGTGCTAGTATAAGAAATATAAAAAATAGTATATATTTATGAAAGATTGACATGTCTATCCTCCTTTTTTGTAAGACTTCCTTTACTTATATTGTACATTATTTTCGATGCAGAATCAAAAAATAATATCTTTATTCTGTGGAGTTCCTTTATCCTCCAGTAAGAGAATGACTAGTCCTGCAACTGAGCTTTTTCTTATAGTTTCAGACTATAAGGTCTCTTAGTCAAGAAGTGTTAGAGTGATAAGCCATTTTTTGATATAATAGAACATATTTGATAGAAAAGAGATGAAACATGACGCAGATTATCGATGGGAAGGCTCTAGCAGCCAAGTTACAAGGGCAGTTGGCTGAAAAGACTGCGAGATTGAAAGAAGAAACAGGATTGGTTCCTGGTTTGGTTGTTATTTTGGTTGGGGACAATCCTGCTAGTCAGGTTTACGTTCGAAACAAGGAACGCTCAGCTATTGCTGCAGGATTCCAGAGTGAAGTTTTGCGAGTTCCTGATACAATTACCCAAGAGGAATTGTTGGATTTGATTGCCAAATACAATCAAGATCCAGCTTGGCATGGGATTTTGGTTCAATTGCCTTTACCAAAACACATCGATGAGGAAGCTGTTTTATTGGCTATTGACCCTGAGAAGGATGTGGATGGTTTTCATCCGCTCAATATGGGACGCCTTTGGTCTGGTCACCCAGTTATGATCCCTTCAACACCTGCCGGGATTATGGAAATGTTTCATGAGTATGGGATTGACTTAGAAGGTAAAAATGCAGTTGTCATTGGTCGTTCTAATATTGTCGGTAAGCCAATGGCTCAGCTTTTATTGGCAAAAAATGCAACTGTAACCTTGACCCACTCTCGCACCCACAATCTAGCCCAAGTAGCTTCTAAAGCAGATATTCTAGTAGTAGCAATCGGTCGTGCCAAGTTTGTGACTGCTGACTTTGTCAAATCTGGAGCAGTTGTCATTGATGTGGGGATGAACCGAGATGAAAATGGCAAGCTTTGTGGCGATGTTGACTATGATGCTGTTGCACCAATTGCTAGTCATATCACCCCCGTACCTGGTGGGGTAGGACCTATGACAATTACCATGCTGATGGAACAGACTTATCAGGCTGCATTGCGTAGCTTAGATAAAGACTAGAAATCAGAGATGGAGGTTAAGTCTTCATCAGTCTTAAAACAGCTGTTAGGATGTTTAAAAGCATTTTTTCAAAGTGTAAGTTAGTTAAAAAAACAAGTTCTGTTAGAAATGGACTTGTTTTTTTCTTGCACTTATTTTAATAAAATTACAGTAAAACTTCTACAAATTATTGAAAATTCTCTACTATTTTGATATATTAAGGTTAACAATATTTATATCTAAAAATTTAGTGGGCGTTCTGGGAGGAGGTTTATTTTTTAGCAAATAATGTAATCGCTTACTAAATATATAAGAAAGGAAAACAGGATTTAATGGATAAGAGATTTTTTGAAAGACGGTGTCATTTTAGTATTCGTAAATTTGCCATTGGTGCGGCATCTGTCATGATTGGAGCTAGTATATTTGGACTTCAAGTTGCTCAAGCTGCAGAGACAGAAAGTTCTGTTTCTACTGATGCGTCAATCCACCAAGTTGAACCTATTGATAAGCATTCGGAAGACCTAAATTCAGCAATTGCTAATGCAGAAGCAAATGCTGGGAAAGTTAGTTCAACCGAAACAGAGCTAGCGGACAAGGCTGAAGCATCAAAAGCAACTACTGTGGAAAAAGAGTCAGAAGTCTTAACTCCAAAAGTTGAAGATCTAGAAAAAACTGAAACAAGAGTAGGTGAAAATCTTCCGACGAGTCCAAAAGGATCTCCTGAAAAAGCTGTAGCTTTGAAGGATCATGCAGACCAGGTTGATCTGAAAGATTCTTCAATTACTAACAAAGATAAGGAAGAAAAAGCTTCTGCAACTGAATTACCTCAAGTGACAAAAGAGAAGGAAAAAGAAAATCAGCTCCTTGAAGAGAGAAAACAAAATTTCAACAAAGACTGGTATTTTAAATTAAATTCTCAAGGTGATTTTTCTAAGAAAGATGTGGATATTCATGACTGGTCTAAGTTGAACCTTCCTCATGACTGGAGTATCTATTTTGATTTTGACCACAAGTCTCCTGCCCGAAATGAAGGTGGTCAATTAAACGGTGGTACTGCCTGGTATCGTAAGACCTTCACGGTTGACGAAGTTGCCAAGGACAAGGATGTTCGGATCAACTTTGATGGTGTCTACATGGACTCTAAGGTCTATGTAAATGGTAAATTTGTCGGTCATTATCCAAGTGGTTACAATCATTTTTCATACGATATTACTGAATTTTTAAATAAAGATGGTAGTGAAAATACCATTGCTGTCCAAGTTACCAATAAACAGCCAAGTAGTCGTTGGTACTCAGGAAGTGGTATCTATCGTGATGTAACTCTGAGCTATCGCGACAAGGTGCAGGTAGCTGAAAATGGAAATCATATTACAACTCCAAAATTGGCTGAACAAAAAGATGGCAATGTTGAAACACAAATCCAAAGCAAGATTAAAAATACTGCCAAGACATTAGCCAAGGTATTTGTAGAGCAACAGATTTTTACTAAGGAAGGTAAAGCTGTTTCAGATTTGGTTCGTTCTGTAACTAAGAGCCTAGCAGGAAATGAGACAGCTGACTTTAAGCAAACGATTTTAGTTAATAAGCCAACCCTCTGGACAACCAAAAGTTATCATCCTCAGCTCTATGTTCTGAAAACTAAGGTTTATAAAGATGGTCAGCTAGTTGATGTGACAGAAGATACTTTTGGTTATCGTTATTTTAACTGGACAGCCAAAGAAGGATTCTCTTTGAACGGTGAGAGAATGAAATTCCATGGAGTTAGTATCCACCATGATAACGGTGCCTTGGGGGCAGAAGAAAACTATAAGGCAACCTACCGTAAATTAAAACTTCTGAAAGATATGGGAGTTAACTCTATCCGTACAACCCACAATCCAGCAAGTCCACAGTTGCTTGATGCTGCGGCAAGTCTAGGACTTTTGGTGCAAGAAGAAGCCTTTGATACTTGGTATCGTGGTAAGAAAACGTATGACTATGGACGTTTCTTTGACCAAGATGCAACTCACCCAGAAGCCAAGAAGGGTGAAAAGTGGTCTGATTTTGACCTTAGAACCATGGTCGAACGAGATAAAAATAATCCTTCAATCATCATGTGGTCACTCGGTAATGAGGTTGATGAGGCTGATGGTGGAGCTCGTTCACTAGAAATAGCCAAGCGTTTGAAAGCTGTCATCAAAGCTATCGATACAGAACGCTATGTGACCATGGGTGAAAACAAATTCAGTAGTAGATCTACAGGTTTGTTCTTAGAATTAGCTGCAATCATGGATGCTGTTGGTATGAACTACGGTGAGCGTAATTATGATGCAGTTCGTAAAGCGCATCCAGACTGGTTGATTTATGGTTCTGAAACTTCTTCAGCGACTCGAACTCGAGATTCTTATTTTGATCCTGCTCATTTACTCTGGCACGACAATCGTCCAAATCGTCACTATGAACAATCAGACTATGGTAATGACCGTGTAGCCTGGGGTAGAACAGCTACTGAATCTTGGACCTTTGACCGTGATCGTGCTGGCTATGCAGGTCAGTTTATCTGGACTGGTTTCGACTATATCGGTGAGCCTACACCATGGCATAACCAAGATAATACACCAGTGAAAAGCTCTTACTTTGGTATCATTGATACGGCAGGCTTGCCTAAGAATGATTTCTACCTATACCGTAGTGAATGGTATAGTGCCAAAGAAAAACCAACTGTTCGCATCATGCCTCACTGGAATTGGACAGAAGAAACACTCAAGGAACGCAATATGCTCATCAATGGCAAGGTTCCAGTTCGGACCTTCTCAAATGCAGCCAGCGTAGAATTACTTCTGAACAACAAATCTCTTGGTAAGAAAGAATTTGTTAAGAAAACAACTGAAGATGGTCGCCCTTATCACGAGGGAGCCAAACCAAGTGAATTGTATCTTGAGTGGTTGGTTGACTATAAACCAGGTACCTTAACAGCTATTGCCCGTGATGAAAATGGTAAAGAAATTGCGCGTGATAGTGTAACAACAGCAGGGGAGCCAGCTAGAGTTCGACTCACCAAGGAAGAACATGTCATCACTGCAGACGGAAAAGATTTGTCTTATATCCATTATGAAATCGTCGATGAAGATGGCAATGTCGTTCCAACCGCTAATAATCTGGTTCATTTCAATCTTCATGGCCAAGGACAAATCGTTGGTGTGGACAATGGAGAACAAGCTAGCCGTGAACGCTACAAAGCTCAGAAAGATGGCACATGGCAAAGAAAAGCATTCAATGGTAAAGGTGTTGTCATTGTTAAATCTACCGAAAAAGAAGGGAAATTTACCCTTTATGCGGATTCTGCAGGTTTAGCTTCTGATCAGGCAACAGTCGCAACTGTTTCCGGTAAAAAAGAAAATCGTCACTTTGTCGCTTTTGCCCCTGTTAAGGCAAGAACTGATGTCAGTGAAAATCCTAAACTACCAGAGACAGTGACAGCTATTTATAGTGATGGTAGTGTCGAAGAAAAAGCAGTAACTTGGGATATCCCAGATGATCTCCTTACGAGTGCTGGTGAGAAAAAAGTTCTTGGTAATGTTGAAGGACTCGAAGCTAAGGCTGAAGCCCTTGTCAAGGTAGTTGCGCTCGATAAGTGGTTGCCTAAGGTAGCAACAGTCCCAGTTGGCACAGCTGTGGAAGATTTGGACAAGACTGTTACGGCTGTTTTGTCAGACGGAAACTTAGTTGATGCAGATGTCGTTTCTTGGACCTTGAAAGATCCTGCTGCCTTGACAAAAGAAGGTGGACGTACGGAAGCAACTGGTAAACTGGAAGGCAATGACTATGAGGTGACTGCAACCTTTATCGCAAGTGACAAAGAAATCGAAAGTACTGTTACAGGTCTCACGGTTGGTGACAAGGCTCTTGAAAACTTTGAACCTGGAAAGACCTACTACCGAGTGTCCCTTCCTTATACTGCTAAAATCCCAAGTGTTGGAGCACAGACAACCGGCTATCAGGTAACAGTTCAACAGGCTTCAGCAGCTAATGATTATCAGGCTTCTGTATTCTTGAGTGACCAGAAGGGCAATTTAGTTCAAACTTACTTGATTCAATTTGTGAAAGAAGCTCCTGCCTTGACACGCTTGGAAGTAAGTGTAGAAGGTAAAGAAAATGCAACAGAAGATCAAGTCCTCCCTTATCATGTCATTGGACATTACGAAGATGGTTCACAGAGTGAATTTTCAGCGTCAGATATCCATTTGGAAGCTAAGTCAGCTGATGGTGCTCATCTTGAGGTGAATGGTCAGAATTTGCTTCTTTACAAGAAAGGTAGTGTAACCCTCACTCCTCGTATTGACAATCAAACTGATAAGACTCAATCTGTAGCCACTGAATTTGTGATAAAAGAAAATACAGTAGACAAGAAAATTGTCAAGCTTCATCCAGTAACTATCTCTACAGATATCAATCAGCAACCGAATTTACCTAGTCAAGTTGGAGCAGATTTTGATAAGGGCTTGCCTCGTAAGGTAACTGTAACTTGGGACAAGGTAGATGCAAAAGATCTGAGCTACTATCATAGCTTTACCCTTAAAGGTCATGTAGAAGGCACAGACATTGAAGCTCTTGCCAACGTGACTGTTGAAGGTTTGCAGGTTGCAGAAGAAATCAGTTTAACTCTACCTAAGGGTGAAACTGTTCAATTGCCAGCTAGCGTCCGTGCTTATCATTCAAATGGAACAACTGTCTATAAAGATGTCGTTTGGGATAAGGTTCCTGAAAACTTTAGTCAGACTGAAGGTATCTATGAAATCAAGGGTCAATTAGTGGGTAGCCATCTGACTACCAAGGCTCATATTCGTGTTTCTAGTCAAGTTGTTGCTGGAAATAACATCTCTAAACAATGGACTGGTTCTCAATTGCCAGCGGCTATCGTGTCCAATACGGGTGGTGATGATTCGGCAAGTACTTTGAACGACTTGACAGTTTCAAGAGCCAGTACAGATGTTAAGAATCGATGGACTACATGGCAAACAGGTACTGATAATGACTGGGTATCTATCTTGTTTGGTAACTCTGGTGATTTGACCAAGCGCTTTGTCGACAATCTATCAGTTGATTTCTATACAGACGGGGCAATCGGACTTCCAAAAGAATATGTCATCGAATATTATGTCGGTCAAGAAGTTCCAGATCTTCCAAATGATGTCAATAATGCTCAGCGTGATACCAACCATCCATTCAACAATGCTGCCAACTGGAAAGAAGTTGAACATCTCAAAGCTCCAGGACAATTATCTGCAGGTCAAACAAACCACTTTACATTTGATAAGGTTGAGACCTATGCTGTTCGTATGCGTATGAAGAAAGCAGATGGAACTGCTGGTGTTGGTTTGACAGAAATCACTATTTTAGGAAGTAAAGTTCCAAGTGCTACCAGCTCAGAAATTTCTATCCAAGTAGATGGTAAGAAGCTTGAGCATTTCAATCCGTCTAAGACAGATTATTATATTCCTCAAGCAAGCAAGGAAATCACTGCAACAGCCAGCAACAATGGTGTGGTGACAGTTGTTCCTGCAACAAGTGAAAAAGGTGCGACACGCCTTATCTTGAAAGCAGAAGACGGAACCATCTTGAAAGAATATCGCATCTTCCGTGATGATGAAAAAGAAACAACACAACCAGTAGCTGCGGAAAATAGTGCTCAGACCTTGAATGTTGGTGATCAACTTCAATTGCCTGCAGAGGTAACAGTCTACTATCCATCACAGACTGGCTGGGTTAAGGCTAACCTTTCTGTCCAATGGGATGCAGTGCCAGAACATGCGACTGCACAAGAAGGTAGTTTTGAAGTCCTTGGTCATGTTCTAGGAACAGACTTAACAACCAAGATGCAAGTAACAGTTGTTACAAAAGGTAATCAAGTCATTTCAGAAAATGCAAGCAATAATGCAACTGATTCTAAAGCCTTTGCGTCTACTACAAATGATACACAAGCAGCTTCTCGGGATAAGATTTTCTATATCAACGATGGGCACTTTAACGAGGATGGACGTTGGACTAACTGGTCTCGTACTCCGAAGGACCAAGAAACATCTGTGGGAATTCTCTTTAAGAAGAATGGCCAGATTACACCTCAGTCTGTTGGAAAAGTAGCCATTCAATTCTTCAAAGACAGTGGAACAGACGCACCAGCAAAAATGGTACTGGAAAGATATGTTGGTCCTGCCTATACAGAACCAAGTACCATTTCTCGTTATGAAGAAAATGCGGATCATCCATTTAACAAGGCAGAAAACTGGCAAGAAATTCCATATAAGGCATCTGGAGAAATCGTGGCTGGTAAGCCAATTGAATTTACCTTTGATCCGATTGAGACAACAGCCATTCGAGCACGTATGACTCGTAAATCGACAACTAATGGTCTAGCAATGGTCGAGTTTAGTGCCTACTCTCCTGCTAAAGTAAGAGATGAGGAAACACCTTCAGTGACTATTTCGGTTGCTGGAAAAGCATTGGAAAACTTTGATCCTGAGGTTTCAGATTATACAGTGAGCTTAAATGGCACTAAACCACAGGTGACTGCTCAAGCAAGTGGTCACGGTGTGACAACGGTTGTTGAGTCTAGTCAGGATAACCTTCCTACTCTTGTCCGTCTTCTTGCTAAGGATGGTAGTCTTGTCAAGGAATATCGTATTCACTTCAAGGCTAGTCACCGTATAGTTCCTGAAGAAGGCGACCAAAGTCCTGTTCTCGAACGACCAAGTCTAGAAGTTGTGAAGACTCCAATTCTATTTAAAGAAATCATCCGTGAAAATAATGATTTAGCTCAAGATGAACGTCGTGTAATCTCAGAAGGTAAGAACGGTGAAAGAGTTGATTATGTTGAGGTCTTAGGATCTAACCGTACAACTGTTCATACAGATACGACTGAGGCGCAAGATCGAATTGTTGAAGTTAAGGTCAAACCTGTCATTACTACTAGCAAAGGTGACGAGCCAGCACCAGTCGTAGAAGTTCCAGAATTTGAGGGCGGCGTCAATGCTGCTGAAGCTGCCAAGCATGAGTTGCCAGAATACACAGATGCAATTGGGACAGCAGGTGACGAGCCAGCACCAGTCGTAGAAGTTCCAGAATTTGAGGGTGGCGTCAATGCAGTAGAAGCTGCTAAGAATGAGTTGCCAGAGTACACAGATGCAATCGGCACAGTAGGCGACGAGCCAGCTCCAGTGGTAGAAGTCCCAGAATTTGAGGGTGGTGTTAATGCTGTAGAAGCCGCTAAGAATGAGTTGCCAGAATACACAGATGCAATCGGCACAGTAGGCAACGAGCCAGCTCCGGTAGTAGAAGTTCCAGAATTTGAGGGTGGCGTCAATGCAGTAGAAGCGGCTAAGAATGAGTTGCCAGAATACACAGATGCAATCGGCACAGTAGGCGACGAACCAGCTCCAGTAGTAGAAGTCCCAGAATTTGAGGGTGGCGTCAATGCTGTGGAAGCCGCTAAGAATGAGTTGCCAGAATACACAGATGCAATCGGCACAGTAGGCGACGAGCCAGCACCAGTAGTAGAAGTCCCAGAATTTGAAGGTGGTGTCAATGCAGTAGAAGCCGCTAAGAACAAAGTCCCAGAATTTACAGGTGGGGTCAATGCTGTGGAAGCCGCTAAGAATGAATTACCAGAGTACACAGGAACATTGGCTACAGTGGGAAATGAGCCAGCTCCAAGTGTGGAAAAACCAGCTGCAGAGGTTCAAATCTTATCTGATAAGGAAACTGGAGTTTTGGTAGCAGGACTATCTCAAGACTTGGATGCTAATCTCAAGCTTCAAGTTCAAAAGGTTCTACGCCAAGAATTAGCTGGTAAACACTACGATGCTTATCAAGTGAAATTGCTGGCTAAAGATAACCAAATGGTTGATCCAAAAGGTGCAGTTCTAGTGAGATTGCCAGTCAAGGGTCAGGTTCAAGAGGTTTATCACATGAGCTTAGATCAAGGTTTGCAGGTTCAAAAGGTGACGCTAGTAGGTGACACAGTTGAATTTGTCACCAAAGATCTAGGACTTTATGCGATTGTCTATAAAGAACAAAACCAAGAACCAGTTGAATCGGCTCATGGACAGGTAGTTAATGGAGAGGTCCTTGAAAATACTTCAGGAAAAGCAAGTTCAGCAAGACTTCCAGAAACAGGTGAAAGTCAATCTGATACAACTGCCTTCCTAGCAAGTCTCAGTCTTGTTTTATCAGTAGCTCTACTAACTGTTAAACGTAAAGAAAAGTAAGACTGATAACTCCCAACTATAAAAAAGCTAATCGTTATAAATGAAGAGGCTAGGACAAAAGTCCTAGCCTCTCGATTGTCTTTGGATTGCCGAGTAAGTCGCAGTGGTTGAGTGGGCTTTACTATGCTGATTTCATCAGCTTTTATAGCCCTACTCAACTGTGCGGAGGTGGGACGACGAAATCGAATTCTAACGAATTACCGATTTCTGTTCCACTCTCTTTATTAATTGGGTAGTGAGGTGTATAATGAAAGTAGGAAAATTTGAGGAGAAGGAATATGCTTGTAAAAGTTTGTAATGCAGATTATAGTCTCCAGTGGAATGGGACGTATCAATTTGCTCTTGAAAACTATCCTCAGATTCAAGAATGGGAATTGGAGAAGCTGGCAAAGTTTATTGCTTATGAACAGGACCATCATCGTCAGACCATTGTGGAATGTGAGAATCTTGAATTAAAAATACAAATTCATGATTACTTGCAAGAGCATAGCTTTTTTCCTCCCTACAGACCAAGTCATCAGCTTGTAGCTTCTACCTATGATGTCCAGAAAAAGTTGGTTACTTCAGAATATTGTAGTCATACTTGTACAGTTGAGGTGGCTCAGGCTATTTTTCAGACTGGAAAACTCATGTCAGCGGTTAAAGTATTTGGTAAAAGTGGGGCTGAGCTAGTTACAGATAGTCGTAATGCAGCTTCTGATCCAGCAGACTATTTTGACTATATCATGTTTGGATGGTCTAATACGACTTCGGGTTACCGACTCGCTATGGAGCGTTTGTTAGGACGGGCACCTTCTGAGGAGGAATTGCAAGAAAAGTTCATTCCTGGCGTTAGTTTTCATTTCCTGTATGAAGAATTAATTCAAGCGCCAGGTTATATCTTTGATGGCTATCACGTTGCGAAGGTAAGGGATAGTTTAGATTTGGATACCTTTCTTTATTTGTGTATTATTCCTTCGAAAGATAAGGCTTGTTTTGAAGGTTTGCTGCCTAGTAAATTACAAGATAGAGTGATTTATCTAGACTATGAGGGAGAAGGGTTACAGGCTTGGAATACCAAGGTTAATCAAGTGCTACATGGTAAGGATTAGTTGAAGGAGTAGTGTATGAAAGAGATTGATCAAGCTCTACTGAAAAAAGTGATCATCGAGCGTCCTCGTTCTAGTCATAAGGGAGACTACGGTCGTCTTCTCTTGATCGGGGGAACTTATCCCTATGGGGGAGCGATTATTATGGCTACTTTAGGGGCGGTTAGAAGCGGCGCAGGCTTAGTGACAGTAGCAACGGATAAAGAGAATATTTCAGCTCTACATAGCCATCTGCCAGAGGCTATGGCTTTTGACCTTGATGATAAGCAATTATTGGAGCAACAGTTGCAGAAGGCTAGTATTGTCTTGGTTGGACCTGGGCTAGTGGATGATGAGCGTGGAGAAGAGCTTCTCCAAACAGTCTTTCATCATTCAAATCAAGACCAGACTCTCATACTGGATGGTGGCGCCCTATCTATTTTAGCGAAGGTTGAAATGAAATTTCCTAAAGCACATCTAGTTTTAACTCCTCACCAAAGGGAATGGCAAATCTTGTCAGGCTTAGATTTGGATTCCCAAGGAAGCAAGGAAACAGGAGAGGCTTTGAAGAGCTTTCCTTCAGGAACGATTTTAGTCCAAAAAGGTCCTGCGACTCGAATCTGGCAAGCTGGACAAGTTGATTGTTATCAGCTGACTGTCGGTGGCCCCTATCAGGCAACTGGAGGAATGGGGGATACTCTGGCTGGGATGATCGCTGGCTTTGCAGGCCAATTTCCACAAGTTAGTCTCTATGAAAGAGTGACAGTAGCGACCTATCTACATTCAGCAATTGCCCAAGAACTGGCTGAGGACAATTTTGTAGTTCTGCCAACCACGATTAGTCAACATATACCAGCCTTCATGAAGAGGATACAAAAAGACACCTGAGGTTTTCAGGTGCCTTTTAAGGATTAGAAGAGTCCTTTGACCTTATCAACAAGATTACCGATTCCTTCTGATCCTGAAACCAAAGCTTGTGCTTGGTTAAGATAATCACCGAGTTGGTCCTTGTTTTCTTCGACAAAGGTTTTTGCAGCAGCCAAATCTTTCTTCTCGATTAGTTCTTTTACTTGATTAAACAGATCTAATGGGTTCATGATGTCCCTCCTTTTCTACACTTATATTCAATCATTTTTATAAAAACTTGCAAGAAACTTGACCCTTCCAATAAAGTTCATGGGTGTCAAATTGTGTAAATTTTGATATAATTTTTAATGATGAATTTTAGAAATGATCGGTACGTGGTCGTGGATTTAGAGGCGACCAGTACCGGAAGCAAGGCAAAAATTATCCAAGTAGGAATCGTGGTCATTGAAAATGGCGAGATTGTTGACCAATATGCCACGGATGTCAATCCCCACGAACCCTTGGATTCTCATATCAAAGAATTAACGGGTTTGACCGATCAGCGACTGGCAGAGGCACCAGAGTTTTCTCAGGTTGCTGGAAAAATTTTTGACTTGGTCAAGGACGGTGTTTTTGTTGCGCACAATGTTCAGTTCGATGCCAATTTGTTGGCAGAATTCCTCTTTTTTGAAGGATATGAATTGCGCACGCCTCGTATCGATACAGTGGAGTTAGCTCAGGTATTTTATCCTCAGCTTGAAAAATATAATCTCGGTATTCTTTGTCAAGAGTTGGGTATTTCACTAGAAAAAGCCCATACTGCCTTATCAGATGCCCAAGCAACAGCAGAACTCTTTCTCTGTATGCGACAAAAAATGTTTCAATTGCCAAAAGGCTTATTGGAGCGCTTGTTAAGTTTGTCAGATGGTTTATTATATGAGTCTTATCTGGTCATTGAGGAAGTTTGTCAGAATCAGTCCATCCTAGTTGAACATGACTTGGTAGAGGTGCAAGGTTTATTTTTAAGAAAAGAAAAGCCAGCCCTTTCTCCACGAAAACTATCAAAAGATTTCCAGACCAATATTGCCTTGTTGGATTTGGAAGATAGAGCTCTGCAAGCTAGCTTTGCTCAAAAGGTTCAAGATTTTCTACAGAATGAGAAAATTGCCTTTGTGCAAGCTCAGACTGGAATTGGGAAAACCTACGGCTATCTCCTGCCAGCCTTATCACTAGAAAACGAAAAAGGAATCCTGCTTAGTGTTCCTACTAAAGTTTTACAAAATCAAGTGATGCAAGAAGAGGCTCGTAGATTGGAAGAGGTCTTTCACCTTTCGATTCATAGTCTGAAAGGACCACAAAATTACTTAAAACTAGATGCCTTTCATGCAACGCTAGAGGAAGAAGAGTCCAATCGCTTGTACACACGTTTCAAGATGCAACTCCTAGTTTGGTTGACTGAAACAGAAACTGGAGATCTAGACGAGATTGGCCAGCTTTACCGTTACCAGCAATTTTTGCCAAACTTGGTGCATGATGGTAATCTTCCCAAAGCTTCTCTCTTTTGGTTGGAGGATTTTTGGAGACGGGGGCAGAAAAAAGCTCGCTCTTGCCAGCTACTTGTGACCAATCATGCTTATCTCGTTACCCGACTTGAGGACGATCCCAGTCTACTAGAGGGCCGTCTCTTGATCTTGGATGAGGCTCAGAAGATCTTATTAACTTTGGAAAATCTTTCGCAGAAGAGTTTCGTTTTAAACGACATAGTAGACCAACTAGATCAAGCCTTAGTTCGCGAAAAAGGGACGCTTCAGAGACGCTTGATGGAGAGTATTCGCTTTGAGCTTTGTCACTTGATGGACCAGTTCCTATCAGGCAAACGAAGAATGTGCCCTGCGACAACAATGGCACAACTCCAACAGGATTTCTCTGAGTTAGACGTTCAAGGTTTCCAGGACTATCAGCGCTTTTTCTGCACTGATGGAGAATTTTGGCTATCAGCCTCAGACTTGTCTAGCAAGAAGGTTGTCATTTCTTCCAGTCGCAATCAACGTCTGCTCTTTTCTGAAATTTTTCCAGAGACTTGTCAACTCTTAGCTGTCTCTGCAACTTTGGAAATTAGTAGCAGAGTATCTTTACCAGAACTAATGGGATTTCCGCATGCAGCTTTTGACCGACTGGAAGAGAATTTTCAAGAAAATCAAGAAATTTTGGTTGTCAAGGATTTTCCATTGGTGACAGAAACCTCCCAAGAAGACTATGCCCAGGCTCTTGTAGAAGTTCTGGAAGATTTGTCCTATCTTGAAGAACCCATGCTCGTTTTATTCACTTCAAAAGACCTTTTGTTGCAGGTATCAGACTCTTTATCTCTTTCTCATTTAGCCCAATATAAGAACGGGGATCCGGCTCAACTCAAGAAACGGTTTGAAAGAGGAGACTCTCAACTCTTACTAGGGACAGGAAGTTTTTGGGAGGGAGTTGATTTTGCGACTCACCCTCGAGTGATTGAAGTGGTGACACGCCTGCCCTTCCAAAATCCAGAAGATCCCTTTACGAAAAAAATGAATCAGGAACTGCGTCTGGAAGGGAAAAATCCTTTCTATGACTATCAACTGCCAATGGCTATTATTCGCCTCAAACAAGCAATTGGTAGAACCATGCGTCGTCTAGGGCAACGCTCCTCTGTCCTTATCTTGGATAGCCGAATGACAAGCAAGCGATATGGAAAGCAGATTGGCAAGGCCTTGTCACAGACTAGTCGAGTGAGAGAAGTTGGCAAAGAGCAAGTATTCTCAAAAGTTCAAGAATTTTTACACACAAAATAAAATAAACATCTGAAAGAATGAAGGAGACCTTTATGAAACGTTCTCTCGACTCTCGGGTCGATTATAGTTTGATTTTACCAGTATTTTGTTTGCTGGTGACTGGAGTGGTAGCTATTTACATTGCTGTCAGCCATGACTATCCACATAATATCTGGCCTATTCTCGGTCAGCAACTAGCATGGATCGTATTGGGAATTGTTATCAGCTTTGTAGTCATGTTCTTTAATACAAAATTTTTATGGCAGGCGACTCCCTATCTTTATGCCCTAGGTCTAGTCCTCATGGTCTTGCCTTTGGTTTTCTATAATCCTAGTTTGGTCGCAGCAACAGGGGCAAAAAACTGGGTGTCAATCGGTGGAGTGACACTTTTCCAACCTTCCGAGTTCATGAAAATTTCCTATATTCTGATCTTGGCTCGGGTCATTGTTCAATTCACACAGAAACACAAGGAAAGTGAACGAACGATTCCTTTAGACTTCCTCTTGATACTGTGGATGATTGTCTTTACGCTACCAGTTTTAGTTTTACTGGCCCTGCAGAGTGACCTAGGAACGGCCCTGGTCTTTGTCGCCATCTTTGCTGGACTGGTCTTGCTTTCTGGGGTATCATGGAAAATCATCATTCCAGTTATTGTAACAACTGTATCGGGAATCGCAGGATTTTTGGCAATTTTCATCACAAAAGATGGGCGTGCTTTCATGCATCAAATTGGGATGCCAACCTATCAGATTAACCGTATCCTTGCCTGGCTCAATCCCTTTGATTATGCTCAGACGACCACCTATCAACAGGCGCAAGGGCAAATCGCTATCGGTAGTGGAGGCTTGTTTGGTCAAGGATTTAATGTATCCAATCTCCTCATTCCCGTTCGTGAGAGTGATATGATTTTTACAGTCATTGCAGAAGATTTTGGTTTTATCGGCTCTGTCCTCGTAATTACGCTTTATCTCCTACTTATCTATCGAATGCTAAAAATCACTCTCAAGTCCAATAATCAATTTTATACCTACATTTCAACTGGATTTATTATGATGCTCTTGTTCCATATCTTTGAAAATATCGGTGCAGTAACAGGTCTCCTTCCTCTGACAGGGATTCCTCTGCCGTTCATTTCCCAAGGGGGCTCAGCCATTATCAGTAATCTAATTGGTGTTGGTTTGCTTCTATCGATGAGTTATCAAACGCATCTAGCCGAAGAAAAGAGCGGTAAGACAAGATTTAAACGGAAGAAAGTTGTTTTGAAAAAAGTTAAATAAGGAGTAAATCATGGCTAAAGTAGCAGTTATCTTAGCAGATGGCTTTGAAGAAATCGAAGCCCTAACAGTTGTGGACGTATTACGTCGTGCCAATATTACTTGTCATATGGTTGGTTTTGAAGCCCAAGTGACAGGATCACATGCCATCCAAGTACAAGCAGATCGTGTGTTTGATGGTGATTTATCTGACTACGACTTGATTGTCTTACCAGGAGGTATGCCAGGATCAGCAAATTTACGCGATCATGAACTTTTGATTGCTGAACTTCAAAAATGTGAACAAGTCGGTAAAAAAATAGCTGCCATCTGTGCAGCACCAATTGTACTGAATCGAGCTGGACTCCTCAAGGATAAAGGGTTCACCTGCTATGATGGTGTCCAAGAGCAAATTGCTGATGGTCACTATCGCAAGGAAACAGTTGTTGTCGACGGTCAGTTAACAACTAGTCGCGGTCCAGCTACTGCACTTGCCTTTGCTTATAACCTAGTGGAACAACTTGGTGGCGATGCAAATGGTTTGAGAGAAGCTATGCTTTATCGTGATGTATTTGGTTTAGATTAAGTGAAACGAGAAGAATCTGTCTATTAAAGGTTTCTTCTCGTTTTTTACTGTTAAAATAGAAGGAAATCGTCGCTTTTTTCATAAAAAAATGCTATAATGAAGGGTATGAAATATCACGATTACATCTGGGATTTAGGTGGAACTCTACTTGATAATTATGAGACTTCGACCGCGGCTTTTGTGGAAACATTAGCTCAATTTGGAATCGAAAAAGATCATGATAGCGTTTATGAAGCCTTGAAAGTGTCAACCGCTTTTGCGATTGACCGTTTTGCCCCAACAATAGAGAATTTTTTAGAAAAATACAAGGAAAACGAAGCGCGAGAGCTTGAACATCCTGCCTTGTTTGAGGGAGTACCGGCCTTATTGGAGGAGATCTCAGATCAGGGAGGACGGCACTTTTTAGTTTCGCATCGCAATGACCAAGTTTTGGAAATCCTTGAAAAGACTGGTATTTCCAGCTATTTTACAGAGGTGGTAACAGCTAGTTCTGGCTTCAAGAGAAAACCCAATCCAGAGTCAATGATTTATTTGCGAGATAAGTACAAGATAAGCTCTGGCATCGTTATTGGTGATCGACCTATAGATATTGAAGCTGGACAAGCAGCTGGCTTAGCGACACATCTCTTTGAAAATATCGTGACATTGAGACAAGTATTAGACATGTAAGAAAAAGGAAAAAAATGACAGAAGAAATCAAAAAACAACAGGCACAGGATTATGATGCCAGTCAGATTCAAGTTTTGGAAGGTCTGGAAGCCGTTCGTATGCGTCCTGGTATGTATATCGGATCAACTGCCAAAGAAGGACTTCATCACCTTGTCTGGGAAATTGTAGATAACTCTATCGATGAGGCCTTAGCAGGATTTGCTAGCCACATCCAAGTCTTTATTGAACCAGATAATTCGATTACGGTTGTCGATGATGGACGTGGGATTCCAGTTGATATCCAAGAAAAAACTGGTCGACCTGCTGTTGAGACAGTCTTTACCGTTCTTCATGCCGGGGGTAAATTTGGCGGTGGCGGATACAAGGTTTCAGGTGGACTCCACGGTGTAGGTTCATCCGTTGTAAATGCCCTCTCAACTCAATTAGATGTTCATGTTCATAAAAATGGAAAAATCCATTATCAAGAATACCGTCGTGGGCATGTAGTAGCAGACCTTGAAGTGGTCGGCGAAACGGATCGTACTGGAACAACCGTTCACTTCACACCAGATCCAGAGATTTTTACAGAAACGACTGAGTTTGACTTTGACAGATTAAACAAACGGGTGCAGGAACTTGCTTTCCTTAACCGTGGTCTTCAGATTTCTATTACAGATAAACGAGAAGGTCAAGAGCAAACCAAGCATTACCATTACGAAGGTGGGATTGCGAGCTACGTTGAGTACATCAATGAAAACAAGGATGTCATTTTTGAAAACCCAATCTACACAGATGGTGAAATGGATGACATCACAGTAGAAGTTGCTATGCAGTACACAACGGGTTACCATGAAAATGTCATGAGTTTCGCCAACAACATCCATACCCATGAAGGTGGAACCCATGAACAAGGTTTCCGTACAGCCTTGACTCGTGTCATTAACGACTACGCTCGTAAAAACAAACTCCTAAAAGATAACGAGGATAACCTTACAGGTGAGGACGTCCGTGAAGGATTGACTGCTGTTATCTCTGTGAAGCATCCAAATCCTCAGTTTGAAGGACAAACGAAAACTAAACTTGGAAATAGTGAAGTTGTAAAGATTACCAACCGACTCTTTAGTGAAGCATTTTCAGACTTCCTAATGGAAAATCCTCAGATTGCTAAGCGTATCGTTGAAAAAGGGATTCTGGCAGCTAAGGCGCGTGTCGCAGCCAAGCGTGCGCGTGAGGTTACTCGTAAGAAATCTGGTTTAGAGATTTCAAACCTTCCAGGGAAATTAGCAGATTGTTCCTCAAACAATCCAGCTGAAACAGAGCTTTTCATCGTCGAAGGAGACTCAGCGGGAGGTTCTGCAAAGTCTGGTCGTGACCGTGAATTCCAAGCAATTTTACCAATCCGCGGTAAAATCCTCAACGTCGAAAAGGCCAGCATGGATAAGATCCTTGCCAATGAAGAAATCCGTAGCCTTTTCACAGCTATGGGAACAGGCTTTGGTGCGGAATTTGATGTCAGCAAGGCACGTTATCAAAAACTCGTCATTATGACGGATGCCGATGTCGATGGAGCCCATATCCGTACCCTCTTGTTAACCTTGATTTATCGTTATATGAAACCCGTCTTAGAAGCAGGTTATGTTTATATCGCCCAACCACCAATTTACGGTGTTAAGGTCGGCAGTGAAATTAAAGAATACATCCAACCTGGGGCAGATCAAGAAATCCGTCTCCAGGAAGCCTTGGCTCGCTATAGTGAAGGTCGTGCCAAACCAACTATTCAGCGATATAAAGGTCTCGGAGAAATGGATGATCATCAACTTTGGGAAACAACTATGAATCCTGAACATCGTCTCATGGCGCGTGTATCAGTGGATGATGCTGCAGAAGCAGATAAAATCTTTGATATGCTCATGGGTGACCGTGTAGAACCACGTCGAGAATTTATTGAAGAAAATGCTGTTTACAGTACGCTTGACGTCTAAAAAAATTGGGAAATAGTTCCCATGGTTTGAAAAATATGATATAATCATTACAATTGTTTCAAGTATAAAAAGGAGTTTGATATGTCTGATAATCTGTTGATTATTATTATGATTGTAATCGCGACTCTACTGATTATTGCTTATGTTGTAGCGATTTTGTTACGCAAACGCAATGAAGGTAGGCTCGCAGTACTAGAGGGAAGAAAGGAAGAATTATATAACCTTCCAGTAAACGATGAAGTAGAAGCTGTTAAAAATATGCACCTGATTGGTCAAAGTCAGGTTGCCTTTAGAGAGTGGAACCAAAAATGGGTAGACCTATCTCTCAACTCATTTGCTGATATTGAGAACAATCTCTTTGAAGCAGAAGGCTACAATAGTTCTTTCCGCTTCCTGAAAGCTCAACACAAAATTGACCAAATTGAAAGCCAAATTACTCTTATTGAAGAAGATATTGCATCTATCCGAAATGCCTTGGCAGATCTAGAGAAACAAGAATCAAAAAATAGTGGCCGTGTCCTTCATGCTTTAGATTTATTTGAAAGCCTACAAATGACAGTTGCTGAAGATTCTGAAAAATATGGTCAAGCACTTCCTGAAATTGAAAGACAATTGGAGAATATCCAATCAGAGTTTTCTCAGTTTGTAACCTTGAACTCTTCTGGAGATCCAGTTGAGGCAGCAGGAATTTTGGATAATGCTGAAAATCATATCCTCGCCTTGACTCATATTGTGGAGAGAGTTCCTGCAATTGTTGCCAATCTAACAACTGACCTTCCAGACCAACTGGAAGATCTAGAGGCTGGCTATCGTAAGTTGCTTGATGCCAACTATCACTTTGTGGAAACTGACATTGAATCTCGTTTGCAGTTATTGTATGAAGCATTGAAGAACAACCAAGAAAATATCAAAAAATTGGAATTGGATAATGCTGAATATGAAAACACTCAGGTTCAAGAAGAAATCAATGCTCTCTATGATATCTTCACGAGAGAAATTGCTGCACATAAGGTTGTTGAGAACTTGTTAGCAACACTTCCAACCTATCTTAACCACTTAAAAGACAACAATCAGGTCTTGGTGAAAGATATTGAACGCTTGAGCAAAACTTACTTGATGTCTGAGAGTGATGTAAATCACGTCCGTCGTCTTCAAGCAGACCTAGATTCTTTAGATATCACCATCAGCGATATGACCTCAGAACAAGAGGAATATTCTGAAGCCTACTCTGTATTAGAGGAACGTTTAGAAAATGTTCAAGCTACATTAAAAGAAATTGAAGATGATCAAGTTTCAGTTAGCGAACGACTAGTGCAAATTGAAAAAGACGATGTCAACGCTCGTCAAAAGGCAAATGTCTACGTTAATCGCCTCCACACCATTAAGCGATACATGGAAAAGAGAAATCTTCCAGGAATACCACAGAACTTCTTGAAATTGTTCTTTGCAGCTAGCCACAGTACCGAAGACTTGATGGCAGAGTTAGAACAGTCGCAAGTCAACATTGAATCTGTCAACCGTATTCTAGAAATCGCGACTCACGATATGGAAATTCTGGAAACAGAAACATACAGCATCGTACAATATGCTACCTTGACTGAACAATTGCTTCAATACTCTAACCGCTACAGATCATTTGATGAAGGGATTCAACAAGCCTTCCACGAATCTTTAGAAATCTTTGAAAATGCCTTTGATTATCAAGCATCTTTCGAAAAGATTTCCCAAGCTTTGGAAGTAGCTGAACCAGGAGTGACAAATCGCTTCGTTTCTTCTTATGAAAAAACAAGAGAAACTATTCGTTTCTAAACAAAAGAAAGTCCTAGGGAGATCTAGGATTTTTCTTTTACCTTTCTTTTCCTAAAAAATGGACATTTTCCTATTTTTCATTGAAATTATAGTTTTGATTTGATATGATAAGACTATGACAAAAAAGAGAACAAACCGTAGAACAAACGACAAGAAGAAGAGAAATTTATGGATTATTGTAGGGCTTCTATTTTTTACAATCTTGGCATTAGGTGGAACCATCACTTATCAAGTTCTTACCAAGCAAGCTTTTGAACAAAAAATCCAAGCACTGAAAAAAGAAAAAGATGATTCCTATTCACAAGGCAGTCAGAAGGACCATTTTCGTAAGGGGAAGGCAGAGGTTATCACCTACTATCCTATGACAGGAAATAATGTTATTGCTTCTGTAAAGGATATTATTGTAAAAGATATCACAGAGAAGGTAGAAGATAAAGAACATTTGATTTTTTACTATTCTGAAAAAGATTCATCCTCTATCAAAGGTATTGAGAGTCACCTTATAAAAAAACAGGCCTATGACGTAAGTAATTTTAATGTTGTTGAATTGGAAAACACTTCATTGGAACAGCTTTACCTTAAAGAAGATGGTAGTCCTTTCACTCTTGATCAGCTATTTACAGATGCTAGCAAGGCTAAGGAAAAGTTACTAGAGGATATCAAGACCACGCTCCTTGATAAAAAGGTTGAGCAAACGCTTGTTGATCAAGTAATAGCTGATTTTTCAGCTATGGATTTAACGACCTGGAAGTTTGCCTATAAGGATAGCCAGTTGCTTCTTTACCCAGCCAAACAATCGGGTAATGGAGAAGAGATCGCAATGCCGATCTCAAATTTCTTTGATTTTATCGAAGCATCTTACTTAACAGAAAAAGACGCAGAACTTTATAAAACAGTTCAAGCTGAAAAGAATAAAAAAGTAGTTGCTCTTACTTTTGATGATGGACCTGACGGAAATACAACACCACAGGCATTGGACATCTTGGCTAAATACAAGATCAAAGCAACTTTCTTTGTCCAAGGTAAGAACATCGCTGGAAATGAAGCAATTCTTAAACGTATGCAGGCAGAAGGTCATGAAGTTGGAAACCATAGTTGGAATCACCCAGTTTTAACAAAACTGTCATTGGAAGACGCCAAGAAGCAAATTACGGATACAGAAGATGCCATTAAAAATGTCCTTGGAAAAAGTTCAAAATTAATGCGTCCTCCGTACGGTGCGATTTCAGATGATATCCGCAATAGCCTTGATTTAAGCTTTATCTTATGGAATGTGGATAGTCTGGATTGGAAGAGCAAAAATGAAGCATCTATTTTTACAGAAATCCAACACCAAACGAGCGATGGGTCTATTATTTTATTACACGATATCCATCAGCCGTCAGTTAATTCGCTTCCAAAAGTAATTGAGTATTTACAGGAACAAGGCTATAGTTTCGTGACAGTATCAGAGCTACTGAATACTCGTTTGAAGCCACACGAGATTTACTATTCTCGTAATCAATAGATTGTAAGTCAGCAAAAATAGAAAAAATTTTAAAAAAGATAGTTTTTATCTTGACAAGTAGGGGAAAACTTGATATCATATAAAAGTTGAGAAAAGCAGAAGTGAGAACTTCTCGCCTTGCGACTAACGTTGTCTGGCCCCTACGGATCAAGTTTCAGTAATGAACTATAATCATGTAGTGCGGATTTGCGTTAGCAAGTCCGCTCTTGTTTTTCTCTAAACTAAAAAAAGAGGTGAAAACCATAGCAAAGCAAGACTTATTCATCAATGATGAAATTCGTGTACGTGAAGTTCGCTTAATCGGTCTTGAGGGTGAGCAATTAGGTATCAAACCACTTGGTGAAGCGCAAGCACTTGCGGATGAAGCGAACGTGGACTTGGTTCTTATTCAACCTCAAGCTAAACCTCCTGTTGCTAAAATTATGGACTATGGCAAGTTCAAATTTGAGTACCAGAAGAAACAAAAAGAGCAACGCAAAAAACAAAGCGTTGTGACCGTGAAAGAAGTTCGTTTGAGCCCTGTTATCGACAAGGGAGATTTCGAAACTAAACTTCGCAATGCTCGCAAGTTCCTTGAAAAAGGGAACAAAGTGAAGGTATCCATTCGCTTTAAAGGGCGTATGATCACCCATAAAGAGATTGGTGCAAAAGTTTTAGCCGAGTTTGCTGAGGCAACACAAGATATCGCTATCATCGAACAACGTGCTAAAATGGATGGTCGCCAAATGTTCATGCAGTTGGCACCAGCAACTGACAAAAAATAATTGTCAGAAAGTTAAATAAAGGAGAAAAAATCATGCCAAAACAAAAAACACACCGCGCATCAGCTAAACGTTTCAAACGTACAGGTTCTGGTGGACTTAAACGTTTCCGTGCTTACACATCTCACCGTTTCCACGGAAAAACTAAAAAACAACGTCGTCATCTTCGTAAAGCATCTATGGTGCATTCAGGAGATTTCAAACGTATCAAAGCAATGCTTACTCGCTTGAAATAATCGCGTATTTGTAAGTAAAGAATTCTAGGAAATATTTGGAGGAAATATAAATGGCACGTGTTAAAGGTGGCGTTGTATCACGCAAACGTCGTAAACGTATTCTTAAATTAGCAAAAGGTTACTATGGAGCTAAACATATCTTGTTCCGTACTGCAAAAGAACAAGTAATGAACTCTTACTACTATGCATACCGTGACCGTCGTCAAAAGAAACGTGACTTCCGTAAATTGTGGATCACACGTATCAACGCGGCAGCTCGTATGAACGGACTTTCATACTCACAATTGATGCATGGTTTGAAATTGGCTGAGATCGAAGTTAACCGTAAAATGCTTGCTGACTTGGCTGTTAACGATGCAGCAGCTTTCACAGCTCTTGCAGATGCAGCTAAAGCAAAACTTGGTAAATAATTATTAAAAAGTTTCATTTCTACTCTAGTGGTTTAAGCTACAGGAGTGAAATGAAGCTTTTTTATTTTCATGGTATAAACAAGGAATACCATCTTTTGTTTAAGGAAATAGGACTTTTCCTGTATAATAGTAGTATGTTAAAAGATATGGAGTTAAAAAATGATTGTAGGTATTGATTTAGGAACGACTAACTCTTTGGTTGGCGTTTATCAAGATGGTCAAGTAAAACTGATACCAAATGCTTTTGGTGATTTTTTAACGCCATCTGTTGTTGCCTTAGATGATAATAATGAAGTGATAGTTGGAAAGGTAGCAAAGGAACGTTTGATTACTCATCCAGATAAAACAATTGCTCAATTTAAACGTTTTATGGGAACCAGCCATAAAATCTTATTGGGAAATAGCACTTACACGGCTGAAGAATTAAGTTCCTTTATTATTCGTAAGTTGGTAGATGATGCAGAGACTTTTCTTGGTGAAAAAATTGATGAAGTGATTGTTAGTGTGCCAGCTTATTTTAATGATGCTCAACGTTATGCGACAAAACTAGCAGGAAAATTTGCAGGTATTAACATTGACCGCATTATTAATGAACCATCTGCAGCTGCTCTTGCTAAGAAATTAGAGAGTGAGATTGATGATGACTCTTTTATCGTGGTCGATTTTGGTGGTGGAACGCTGGATATCTCAGTAGTTGAGTTGTTTGATAATGTTGTTGAGATTGTTTCTATCGCAGGAGATAATCGCTTGGGTGGAGAAGATTTTACTGGCGCAATTGCTGAGGAATTCATGCATGTTAATCAATTAAAAAAGGAGTCTATTTCGAGAGAGTTCTATAGTAAAATCCTACTACAAGCTGAGAAAACAAAATTAGACTTAAATGAAAAAGAAGAAGCTCAAATGTCCGTCTTTGACCATAATAAAGAATATCGGCTAGACTTAAGCTATCAACGTTTTTATGAACTTTGTCATCCCTTACTAGTGCGCGTTAAGGCAGTTATGGATCGAGCCTTGATGGATGCTCGCAATAGTCAGGTTTCATCTGATAATTTTGTTTTCGTTGGAGGTACTTCAAAATTAAGATTGGTGCAAGATTTCCTATCATTCTGTATCAATCAAGGGGTTGAAGTATCAGGGGACCCTGATAAAATGATTGCACGAGGATGTGCCCTTCTTGCAGGAATCAAGGAGCGTCAGGGAGAAATACGTGACTTGTTACTGTCTGATATCTGCCCATTTACACTTGGCATTGAGATTGTTGGTGGTCATTTTTCACCGATTATAGAGCGTAATTCTACTTTACCTACTTCACGTGTTGAACAATATTACACATCAGAACTGGGACAAAGTCATGTGAAAGTACAGGTCTATCAAGGAGAGATGATGAAGGCATCTCAAAACTTGTTTCTGGGGGAACTTGATGTTCCAGTTCCTATCAATCATAAGGAACATGAAGGGCTCACTGTTCGTTTTACCTATGATCTGAATGGTATTTTAGATGTTGAAGTGAAGATAGATACAACACAGGAAGTTTTCAATCATGTCATCTTGCAAGAGAGTATTACTTTGACGGATCAAGAAATTAAGGAAAAACAAGACGCCTTGGCTCGTTATAAGATTAATGCTCAGGAAACAGAGGTCTATCGCTTCTTGATTGAGAAAGCCAACCGTCTCTACAGCATGATTTTAGGAGTAAAAAGGGAAGAACTGATGACAGCTACAAGGCAATTTGAGGAAGAAGTTAAACATTCCTCTATTCACCATCTTCCTAAGATCTATCAAGCATTCTCTAGTTACTTGGAACTTCTAGAGAGAGGATTATAGGAAGGCGATGGTATGAATATTTGGAAAATTTTAGGGATAGAGCCAACTCAAGATGTCAAGGTTATCAGGAGACGCTACGCTGAACTAGTTCGCTTATACCATCCAGAAGACCAACCGGAACTTTATCAAGAGATTGTTCAAGCTTACCAAGAAGCTTTAGCTTATGCACGATCTAGTAAAATTGGCCCAGAATATGATACAAGAACTGGTTTTGAACAGCATCAATGGCAGAGACAAGAGAAGTCAAATGAAACAAGAGTGAATTCACCCAACTTTGATACTTTTGAGTATGAAAAGGGATCACAACAGGAGCAAGAAGAATCAAGCTCGCTTGATTTTAGCGACTATAGGGATACTGCCTATTTAATTCGAACATCTATTGACAGTATATTAGGGAATGCTGACTATAGCTTTGAAGAACAAGAAAATATGTGGCAGCAGTTCTTTTACCATTACCGCTATAGCATGAATATTGTAAAAGCGGTCCTCGAAGAAATGGATGTCTATATTTTCAATCGATATGAACATTTTGCTATCTTACTTCCTCTCCTAGAAGAATATATGATCGATTATCGAGACTGGGGCTACTATTATAAGCTCAAGTATTGGCAAAATCGAAGGGCTATTGCCAAAGAAAATGGCAGTCCTATGGAAACTGCAAAAAAGGAAACTGATCAATTTTACGATTCTTATCTTTGGTGTCAAGATATTTTGAATGATTGTCAAAAAGCAAATCAAATCAGAACTTGGATAGATTACTTTAAACACCCTTATGTTTCTGGCATGGTCCTCTTTCAAGTGAATCGAAAATGCCAAATAATCGAGAGTATTCCAGTTTTAGGCTACATTCTTGAGAAGATCAAGCAAAATTTAGATGAAGTGGATGAAGATTCCTACGAAGAATTAGTAGCTTACGTTGAGGTATTAAAAGAGGAATCGAATGAAAAGGTTGATTTACAACAATTCTCTCTCGAAGATTCTGAAGAGGTTGAGCTAGCCTTTTATCATCTCCTCTATGCTTACTATTCTGATGAATATAGCCTTTTACGAGCTTGGCAAACCCTATTTGAGCAGGTAGAGGACAAATCCATATTACTTGCTTTATTAGAAAAGATTGATGTCTATCCTCTAACAAATACTAAAGTTTTGTCTCTGATTCTTACATTTGTAGAGAACTACAGTACTGAAAAAGATAGTTTCTATTTGAAGAAACTGCAATTCTGGAAAATTGTTCAATCTTATCCTGCTCTAGTACAGGAATTTGAACTGAATAAAAAAGAGAATTTTGAGTACTGGTATCATGAGGGCTATCTACTTGTAGAAAGGATAACAAGTAGTGATGATCTCATCAATGACTGGGATAAGTGGAAGGAATATCTTAAAGCCAAACCTCGAATAATAACGGTCTTTTTGGAACAGTTGTATAGGGAGTATCATCGCTTCAAAGATGGACAACTCTTGAGGTATGTTCTTGGAGTATTTCCTACATCAAAAATATCCCCTCAGATCATGACAGAGGAAACCGATCAAAAACTAGAAGAGATGACTGCTTATGCCTACGAACTCTGTTATCCCAAGTCAATAGTACCTTTTATGATTTGGAAAAAGGGACTATCTGCAATGAACAAGCACCTTTTGGCTATCTTTGGGCTTCTGACCATTTTTAGTCTGATACAAAGTTTCAATGAAAAAGCTGGTTCTAATACCTGGGTCTATATTGGTATGCTATCACTTTTTTACTTCTTTTTATTGAAGAAGCAACAAAGATTTATCGAAGCAGGGTTGATTACAAGATGGATAAAACCAAAATTGTACTACAACTTAACTTTGTGGGTTCTAGGAATTTTGTCTCTTATCTTTTTCCTCCCTTCATTACCTCTTGGATTAATAGCAGCTCTATGTTTCATTACTCTTTTTACTTTCATTGATAATCTAAAAGTGGATAGTAAAATTATTTGGGATTATCCTGTCGATAAAATCCATTCTGTTGGTTTTTTGCTGACTACTGGATTCATAACAACCTTAATATTGCATAACGAATTCGTTATTGCTGTGTTGTTCATATATTTCTTTCTATTTATGCTTGTTTTTTTCCTCTTCTTATATAAATTCATAGATTTCAGTGCACCTGCTTCTGCGAAGGAAGTCGGTATTAAGGAAGTTGGGATCCCTTGTTTTTTGAGTTTGCAATTGTTTCGTTTAGTACCATATTTTAAAAATCGAGTGAACTTGTTTAGTCCAATTATAATGAGTAAAGAAACATTTTCCTTAAGCTTATTACTATTTATAAATGCAATTGCCTTGTCTTACTTTACAAGAGAGAGGCGCTCGACTTTAGCTGTTAAAAAAATCTTTATGATTTATAGCTTACAACTCTTCATTTTCTTAAGACGTCTTTATAGAATTTTCTTTGGGCCGGCGTTAGAGCTACTTAGCAAACAAATTGAACCAGATATTCTTTTACAGAACAGTGAGTTTGCCTTCTTCTTTCTAGAAGTACTGTTTATCCTCTTGTTGATAGTCCTTGTACGAAATATTCGTAAGGAAAATGGTGAAGGTATTTACTGAAACTGAAGCATTGAGTAAGGATCTATGGTTCAATTTCCTAGTAAATTTTCCTAAATAAGAGTATAATAGAATTATTAAAATGAAAGAGGTAATGAAATGGCTTCTAAAATGCTACACACTTGCTTGCGAGTTGAAAATCTTGAAAAATCAATCGCTTTTTATCAGGATGCTTTTGGTTTTAAAGAATTACGTCGTAGAGACTTTCCAGACTATGCTTTCACTATTGTTTATCTTGGACTTGAAGGTGATGATTATGAGTTAGAGTTGACCTACAACTATGATCACGGACCTTATGTTGTCGGTGACGGTTTTGCTCACATCGCCCTAAGCACACCTGATCTTGAGGCTCTTCACAAAGAACATAGCGACAAAGGCTATGAAGTGACAGCGCCTAATGGACTTCCAGGGACTCAACCAAACTATTACTTTATCAAAGATCCAGATGGATACAAGGTAGAAGTGATTCGTGAGAATTCATTATAGTTCGTGAGAGTGGGACAGAAATCGGTAATTCGTTAGAATTCGATTTCGTCGTCCCACCTCCGCAAAGTTGAGTAGGGCTGTAAAAGCTGATGAAATCAGCGTAGTAGAACCCACTCAACCACTGCGTCTTGCTCGAAAATCCAAAGATAATTGAGAGGCTAGGACTTTTGTCCCAGCCTCTTTTTTAGAATTTGTGGTAGAATGAAAGAAAAAGAATGGAGGCAAGGTCATGAAAGTTCATGTAAAAGATGATTTTTGGCAACTATTTCCAGATGCTCAAATCTCTGTATTGGTGGTAAAAGGTCTCAACAATACTATTGATGAGAGTGAGGATCCATATTTTAAAGCTTTATTAGATGAAGGAATAAAAAAAGCCCAGACTTTTATACCAGATGAAAATTTCACTCAGAATGAAGTGATTCAAGAATGGCGTCAGGCATTCACTAAATTCAAAACTAAAAAAGGTGCTCGTTCTTCTATTGAAGCCTTATTAAAGCGTGTGAGTCAAGGAAGAGAATTTAATCCAATAAATCCTTTGGTAGATATCTATAATAGCGTCTCACTTTCTTACGCTGTTCCTTGTGGGGGAGAGGATTTAGCTAAGATTGTTGGTGACTTATGTCTTGGGAGAGCTCAAGGGAATGAATCCTTCTTTCCACTAGGGGCTGAAAGTGATGCTCCTGCCTTAGCTGATGAAATGATTTATTTTGATGAACAAGGTGCGGTTTGTCGGTGTTTAAACTGGCGTGAAGCCCAAAGAACTATGTTAACAGAAGAAACCAAAGATGCTGTTTTAGTCATTGAAGCTATCAATGAAGAACAGGCATCAAGAGCTAGGGAAGCAATGCTAGAATTACATACTAAAATTGAGGAATATTTCGGTGTTAGTGGCAAGATCAGTCACTTGACAGTTACAAATCCTATCTTGGAAATAGAATGATAAGTGAGAATCACAGTTAATTCAGCTGTGGTTCTTTTTTCTACAAGGGAAGAAAGAAATTGTTTTTCTATTTTCTAAAATGGTATAATATAAGTAGAAAAAGGGAGGTGATAGCGAGTGATTGCACAACTTGATACTAAAACGGTTTATAGTTTTATGGAGAGTATGATTTCCATTCAGAAGTATGTTGACCAAGGGAAAGCTTACGGCTACTCAGCACTTGGAATCATGGATGTTGACAATCTCTATGGAGCCTATTATTTTATCAAAGAGTGCCAAAAGCAAGGGATCCAGCCCTTATTAGGTCTTGAGATGACAGTTCATCATAAGGAGGAACTCCTCAACCTTCGATTTTTAGCCTTGTCAAATCGTGGTTATCGAAATCTCATGAAGCTTTCGAGTCAAAAAATGACAGGTAAAAAGGAATGGACTGATTTTTCTCCCTATCTAGAAGATGTTTGTGTTATTGTTCCCTATTTCCATGAAATAGCTCACTTAGATTTGGGACATGATTATTATATCGGAGTGTATCCAGATACAGCTCAGTCGAATTTTTCTCGACCAATTCTCCCTCTTTATCGTGTTAATTCTTTCGAACCTGAGGATTTAGAAATGCTTCAAATGCTCAAGGCGATTAAGGAAAATGTGACCTTGCGAGAGGTAGATGTTCAAGAGCAACAAGGCTTGTTTTTACCTGCTGACCGTCTAGAACAGATTTTTGTAGAGAAGTTTCCGCAAGCTATAGAAAATCTTTCTGGACTGATTGGAGCAACTACTTATGAGATTGATAGTAGTCTCAAGCTTCCACGCTTCAATCCAGAGAGACCAGCTGTTGAAGAGTTGCGC
Organism: Streptococcus sp. KHUD_014; assembly: GCF_051106275.1. Lineage (GTDB taxonomy): Bacteria > Bacillota > Bacilli > Lactobacillales > Streptococcaceae > Streptococcus. Next base: position 746,965 of record NZ_CP193666.1, read on the forward strand.
GAAAGAGCTATTGAGGGCTTGGAACTGAAAGGCTTACTAGATTCAGTTTATCAGGCTCGTTTAGAAGAAGAGCTATCTGTGATTCATGACATGGGATTCGATGACTATTTCTTGGTTGTCTGGGACCTCTTACGTTTTGGTCGTTCTCAAGGATATTATATGGGTATGGGGCGTGGATCTGCAGTTGGAAGTCTAGTGGCCTATGCCTTAGATATCACTGGTATTGATCCTGTAGCTAAAAATCTCATCTTTGAACGCTTTTTGAATCGTGAACGTTATACCATGCCCGATATCGATATTGATATTCCTGATATCTATCGTCCTGAATTTATCCGCTATGTTCGTGACCGCTATGGCAGTATTCACGCTGCTCAGATTGTCACCTACTCAACCTTTGGTGCTAAACAGGCCGTCCGAGATGTTTTTAAAAGGTATGGTGTAGCTGAGTATGAATTAACGGCTATTACCAAAAAAATCGGTTTCAAAGATACCTTAACAAGTGCCTATGAAGGGAATCTAGGCTTTAGACAACTGATTCAAGGTAAGATTGAGTACCAAAAGGCTTTTGAAATTGCCAAGAAAATAGAAGGAGCACCACGTCAAACCTCCATCCATGCTGCAGGTGTCGTGATTAGTGACAAAAATCTAACGGACTATATTCCTCTTAAGTATGGTGAGGATATGCTCATTACCCAGTATGATGCTCATGGAGTTGAAGGAAATGGCTTGCTCAAGATGGATTTCTTGGGCTTACGAAACCTCACCTTCGCTCAAAAAATGCAGGAGCTCTTATTTGAAACTCAAGGAATTCAGCTAAGGATTGAGGATATTGACCTTGAGGATAGGGAAACTTTGGCTCTTTTTGCAGCTGGGAAGACCAAGGGAATCTTTCAGTTTGAACAACCTGGTGCTATTCGCTTATTAAAGCGCGTGAAGCCTGAAAGCTTTGAAGAAGTAGTGGCAACGACTTCTCTTAACAGACCTGGAGCAAGCGACTATATCGACAACTTTGTTGCTAGAAAACATGGCAAAGAAAAGGTGACAGTTCTTGATCCTGTGCTAGAAGATATTTTAGCTCCTACCTATGGTATCATGCTCTATCAAGAGCAGGTGATGCAAGTAGCCCAACGCTACGCTGGCTTTAGTCTTGGAAAGGCCGATATTTTACGTCGGGCTATGGGGAAAAAGAATGCTGCGGAAATGCATCAAATGCAAGAGAGCTTCATTCAAGGTGCCCTTGAAAAAGGCCACGGAGCAGAGCAGGCTCAGCAGGTTTTTGCTGTCATGGAAAAATTTGCTGGTTATGGTTTTAACCGTTCCCATGCCTATGCTTATGCAGCTTTAGCCTTTCAGCTTGCCTACTTTAAGACACATTATCCAGCAATCTTCTATCAAGTAATGCTCAATTATGCAAGTGGAGACTATATCCTCGATGCTCTTGAGATGGGCTTTGAACTTGCGCCCACATCTATCAATACGGTACCTTTTCAGGACAAGCTGGCAGAAAAAACAGTTCATATGGGCTTAAAGAGTATCAAGGGAATGCCTCGTGATTTTGCCTATTGGATCTTAGACAATCGTCCTTTTACAAGTATTGAAGATTTTGTCACACGCTTACCTAAAAATTATCAGAAATTAAGTCTATTGACACCTCTGGTCGAGATTGGTTTATTTGATAGTTTTGAAAAAAATCGCCAAAAAATCTTATCCAACTTACCTACTCTGTTCATTTTTGTGGAAGAACTAGGAAGTTTATTTGCTGATAGTAGTTACAATTGGATTGAGACTGAAGATTTTACAGAAGTTGAGAAGTTCCGTAAGGAGCAGGAGTGGCTAGGAGTTGGAATCAGTCAGCATCCTTTGGTACAGTTATCTAAGAATCCTTTATACCCCATCACAAGCTTAAGAGACCTATCTGAAGGACAAGCGACTACTGTTCTTGTTGAGATCCAATCTATTCGTGTCATTCGGACAAAAAAAGGTGAAAATATGGCCTTCTTACAAGTCAGTGATAGTAAGACTAAGTTAGAAGTTACAGTATTTGCAGATCGATACCGGCAATTCAAAGATTTCCTACACGAAGGAAGCTTCTACTATCTAAATGGAAAAGTTCAGGCTAGAGATGGTCGTCTTCAACTAATCTTAAATAGTCTCAAAGAAGCAGTGAGTGAGCGTTTTTGGATTCAAGTTCCCAATCATGACCACGATTCTGAAATTTATCATATTTTAGATCAGTACAAGGGACAAATTCCTGTCATCATTCGTTATGAAAATGAACAAAAAAATATTCTTTTGCCTGGTTATTTAGTTGCAAAAGACGCTGGCTTACAAGAATCTTTAAAACAGATTGTCATGAAAACGATTTATCGTTAAAAATCAATGAAAATAAAAGAATTTTAACTTTAAATATGGTATAATCAGTAGGAATGTTAAAAGAAAAAGGAGCAAAACCAAATGAAACGTATTGCTGTTTTGACTAGTGGTGGGGACGCCCCTGGTATGAATGCTGCCATTCGTGCAGTTGTTCGTCAAGCAATCTCAGAAGGAATGGAAGTTTTTGGTATCTATGATGGATACGCTGGTATGGTTGCTGGTGAAATTTATCCACTTGATGCTGCTTCAGTAGGAGACATCATTTCACGTGGTGGTACTTTCCTTCACTCAGCTCGTTACCCTGAGTTTGCAAAACTCGAAGGTCAACTTAAAGGGATTGAGCAATTGAAAAAACACGGTATCGAAGGTGTCGTGGTTATCGGTGGTGACGGTTCTTATCATGGAGCTATGCGCCTGACTGAGCATGGATTCCCTGCTATTGGACTTCCTGGAACAATCGATAACGATATCGTAGGTACTGACTTTACAATCGGATTTGACACTGCAGTAACAACTGCAATGGATGCAATCGATAAGATTCGTGATACATCATCAAGTCACCGTCGTACTTTCGTTGTTGAAGTAATGGGACGTAACGCAGGTGATATCGCTCTTTGGGCAGGTATTGCAACAGGTGCTGACGAAATCATCATCCCTGAAGAAGGCTTCAAATTTGAAGATATCGTAGCAAGCATCAAAGCTGGATATGAACACGGTAAAAAACACAACATTATCGTTTTAGCAGAAGGTGTCATGTCAGCAGCTGAATTTGGTCAAAAACTAAAAGAAGCTGGAGATACAAGCGATCTTCGTGTCACAGAACTTGGTCACATCCAACGTGGTGGTTCACCAACTGCTCGTGACCGTGTATTGGCATCTCGTATGGGCGCACACGCTGTTAAACTCCTTAAACAAGGAATCGGTGGTGTTGCTGTCGGTATTCGTAATGAGAAAATGGTTGAAAATCCAATTCTTGGAACTGCAGAAGAAGGAGCTTTATTTAGCCTAACAGCTGATGGTAAGATCGTTGTTAACAACCCTCACAAAGCTGATATTGAACTTTCTGCTTTAAACAAGAGCTTGTCTTAATCAACTTTAACTAAACTGGTAAAATGACCATAAAAGGTCGAATTATATAAAGGAGTCACAAAATCATGAACAAACGTGTAAAAATCGTTGCAACATTGGGTCCAGCGGTAGAAATCCGTGGTGGTAAGAAATACGGTGAAGATGGATACTGGAGTGGTAAACTTGATGTTGAAGAATCAGCACAAAATATCGCTAAATTGATCGAAGCTGGAGCTAACACTTTCCGCTTCAACTTCTCACACGGTGACCACCAAGAACAAGGTGACCGTATGGCTACTGTTAAACTTGCAGAAAAAATTGCAGGTAAAAAAGTTGGTTTCCTTCTTGATACAAAAGGTCCAGAAATCCGTACAGAATTGTTCGAAGGCGACGCTAAAGAATATTCTTACGTAACTGGTGAAAAAATCCGTGTTGCTACTAAACAAGGTATCCAATCAACTCGTGAAGTTATTGCCTTGAACGTAGCTGGTGGTCTTGACATCTATGATGATGTTGAAGTTGGACGCCAAGTATTGATTGACGATGGTAAACTTGGTCTTCGTGTTATCGAAAAAGACGATGCAGCTCGCGAATTTGTCGTAGAAGTTGAAAACGATGGTATCATCGCTAAACAAAAAGGTGTGAACATCCCTAACACTAAAATTCCTTTCCCAGCACTTGCTGAACGTGATAACGACGATATCCGCTTCGGTCTTGAGCAAGGAATCAACTTCATCGCGATTTCATTCGTACGTACTGCAAAAGACGTTAACGAAGTTCGTGCAATCTGTGAAGAAACTGGAAATGGACATGTTCAATTGTTCGCTAAAATCGAAAACCAACAAGGTATCGACAACTTGGATGAAATCATCGAAGCTGCTGACGGTATCATGATCGCTCGTGGTGACATGGGTATCGAAGTACCATTTGAAATGGTTCCAGTTTACCAAAAAATGATCATTACTAAAGTAAATGCAGCTGGTAAAGTTGTTATCACTGCAACAAACATGCTTGAAACAATGACTGAAAAACCACGTGCAACTCGTTCAGAAGTATCAGACGTATTTAACGCTGTTATCGACGGAACTGACGCTACAATGCTTTCAGGTGAGTCTGCGAATGGTAAATACCCACTTGAGTCAGTTACAACAATGGCTACAATTGATAAGAATGCTCAAACTCTTCTTAACGAATACGGACGTTTGAACTCAGATTCATTTGAACGTAACTCTAAGACAGAAGTTATGGCTTCAGCAGTTAAAGATGCTACAAACTCAATGGACATTAAATTGGTTGTAACTCTTACTAAGACTGGTCACACAGCACGTTTGATCTCTAAATACCGTCCAAATGCTGATATCTTGGCATTGACATTTGACGAATTGACAGAACGTGGATTGATGTTGAACTGGGGTGTTATCCCAATGTTGACAGATGCTCCATCATCAACTGACGACATGTTCGAAATCGCAGAACGTAAAGCAGTTGAAGCAGGTCTTGTACAATCTGGTGACGATATCGTTATCGTTGCAGGTGTACCACTTGGTGAAGCTGTTCGTACAAACACAATGCGTATCCGTACTGTACGTTAATCTAATATTAAAAAGAGCCTATCATATCAAGCTTCATCACTTGTATGATAGGTCTTTTTTGTATCAGAGGGGCAAAACTTTTTTTCCTATTTGATGATATTGAATCTAAAAGATCTAAAACTGCATTCTCCATGTTTTTAGTCATGTGAGTGGAGCTTTCATTGGTCACTTTAGTATCTTAATGGCTAATCTTAGCAAGGATTGTTTTTAAAGAAAAGTTGTTACAATAAAAAGCCTATAAGCATATAACTGAGTGAAGTTATAGATGTTTATTGTCGGAAGGAAAAGACAAAAGATGCGACCTAGTAGGACTCAGCAAAATAAAAAAAGCTCTCTGGTAAAACCAGAAAGCCTGAGAGGCATCTCCATGTGAGAAATCGGTTCACACAATTTCTCAAGGTCCGCTCCTGCGTTATGACCTCCTATGCTCAATAGTAGCTCTCGCTACATATCGACTCATCGCATCGTCTATTCTACTATAAGGTCCATAAAATGTCAAGAAAAAATCAGCTCCCTATTAAGGAACTGATCAACAATGCTAATTGCCGGGATCGAACCGGCGACCTCATCCTTACCATGGATGCGCTCTGCCTACTGAGCTAAATCAGCTTACTTAAAAAGTATACTATAGTTTCAAATCTTTGTCAATAAGTTATTTTCTTTAAAAAATAATCGGATTTCCGCTCAAAAAAAGGCTTAAGGAGATAGCTCCTAAGCCACTGTTTCTTTTATCCTAATTTTTCTTTTATTTTGTCTGGTTTCCAGATAAAGCTTGCGATAAAGCTAAAAATGATGGTGATGACAGCTACGATAATAGCTAGAATAAGGGCAGGGATACGGATAAACCACCAAAGTGGATTTGGTTTCTTATCATTGTGCCATTGTTTCGTTTCCTCATCTAAACGTTGGAATTCAGATTGGATGCGGTCTGCAACCATCTCAATACCTTCATCATTCTTTTTTTTGATGTCAGAAATATCAATAGGATTTCCAAAGTTCATGTCGACACGTTCACGACTAATGAGCCCTTTTAAAGTCATCGGACCAGTGTAGGTAACTGGCATGATACGTACTTTGGCCATTTTAGCGATGAGAGCAACACCACCTTTAACATCGTTGGAATGACGACTGCCACTTGGGAACATGATGAGAGAGCGGTCGCTCTTTTTAAGAACATTGATAGGGTATTTGATAGCAGAAGCGCTAGGATTTTCACGATCGATTGGAAAGGCACCGCACATGCGAATCCACCAGCCAAAGATACGGTTGGTAAAGAGTTCCTTTTTAGCCATAAATACAAATTGCTTCGGTTTGGTAGCGAAGGCCATATAGACTGGATCCCACCAGGTACGATGGGGGGCAACGAGGATATAGTTTTCATCTTGACTCGGAATTTTATCAGTATTATGATAGTGAGCATTACCGTTGATAGACCATAGGATCAAGACAACAAGCCCACGTAGATAAGTATAAAACATGGTGTCTCCTTCAGTTTTCTTTCTTTTATTATACCTTATCATACTAGTACAGGCAAATGTTTTTTTGTATAGGCTGAACAGCTCTTTATATGAAATTAGAAATATTCAAAAAAAAATGATATGATAGAATTTATGGATAAAAATAAAATGATGGGCTTAAGCCAATCAGAAGTAAAAGAACGTCAGAAACAGGGACAGGTCAATGATTTCCAAGCTTCAGCTAGTACTAGTACATGGCAGATTGTGAAGAGAAATGTCTTTACTTTATTCAATGCTTTAAACTTTGCCATTGCCCTAGCGCTCGCCTTTGTTCAAGCTTGGAGCAATCTAGTTTTCTTTGCGGTTATCTGCTTTAATGCTTTTTCAGGGATTGTAACCGAGCTACGTGCCAAACATATGGTTGATAAGCTCAATCTCTTGAATAAAGAAAAGATTATCACTATTCGTGATGGACAAGAGATAGCTTTGGACCCTGAAGAACTTGTTTTAGACGATGTTATTTGCTTGTCAGCAGGGGATCAGATTCCAAGTGATGCCATTGTATTAGAAGGTTTTTCAGAAGTCAATGAAGCTATGTTAACGGGTGAGAGCGACTTGGTCCAAAAAGAAGTAGAAGACTTAATGTTGTCGGGTAGCTTTCTTGCAAGTGGTTCTGTCCTCGCTCAGGTACATCATGTTGGGGCGGATAACTATGCTGCTAAACTCATGCTTGAAGCTAAGACAGTGAAGCCAATTAATTCTCGTATCATGAAATCGCTAGACCAGTTAGCCGGCTTTACTGGGAAAATTATCATTCCTTTTGGTATTGCTCTCTTGCTTGAAGCCTTGGTCTTAAAAGGTCTGCCACTGAAGTCTTCTGTAGTCAATTCATCTACAGCTCTTTTAGGAATGTTGCCTAAGGGAATCGCCCTTTTGACCATCACCTCTCTCTTAACTGCTGTTATCAAGCTTGGGTTGAAAAAGGTTTTGGTGCAGGAGATGTATTCTGTTGAGACCTTGGCGCGCGTAGATATGCTCTGCTTGGATAAGACAGGTACCATCACCCAAGGGAAGATGCAGGTTGAGACTGTCCTTCCTCTTACGCAAGCTTACGACAAAGATGCCATTGCCAAAATACTAACTAGCTATATGGCACACAGTGAGGATAAAAATCCAACTGCTCAAGCTATTCGAAAGCGTTTTGTGGGAGAGGTAGCTTATCCGATGATTTCAAGCCTTCCATTTTCAAGTGATCGAAAATGGGGAGCAATGGAGTTGGAAGGTCTAGGAACTGTTTTCCTAGGCGCACCGGAGATGTTGTTGGATGCTGAAGTTACTGAAGCTAGAGAAGCTCTTGAACGAGGATCTCGTGTCTTGGTGTTAGCGCTCAGTCAAGAAAAACTTGACCATCACAAGCCACAAAAGCCATCTGATATTCAGGCTTTGGCTTTGCTTGAGATTCTAGATCCGATTCGAGAAGGTGCTGCTGAGACGCTAGACTATCTTCGTTCTCAGGAAGTGGGATTGAAAATTATCTCTGGTGATAATCCAGTCACTGTTTCAAGTATTGCTCAAAAAGCAGGTTTTGCAGACTATCAGAGCTATGTAGATTGTTCGAAAATTAATGATGAAGAATTGATAGCCATGGCTGAGGAAACAGCCATTTTCGGACGTGTCTCGCCTCATCAAAAGAAACTGATTATCCAAACTCTGAAAAAAGCAGGACATACTACAGCAATGACAGGAGATGGTGTCAATGATATTCTAGCTCTCCGTGAGGCAGACTGTTCCATTGTTATGGCTGAAGGAGACCCAGCAACTCGTCAGATTGCAAATCTGGTCCTCTTGAATTCAGATTTCAATGATGTTCCTGAGATTCTCTTTGAAGGTCGTCGTGTGGTGAATAACATTGCCCACATCGCCCCGATTTTCTTGATAAAGACCATCTATTCTTTCTTGCTCGCAGTTATCTGTATCGTCAGTGCTTTACTAGGTCGGTCTGAGTGGATCTTGATTTTCCCCTTCATTCCAATCCAGATTACCATGATTGATCAGTTCGTGGAAGGTTTCCCACCATTCGTTCTGACTTTTGAGCGAAATATCAAACCTGTTGAGCCAAATTTCCTCAGAAGATCCATGCTTCGTGCTCTACCAAGTGCTCTCATGGTTGTGTTCAGCGTTCTTTTTGTGAAAATATTTGGAACCAGTCAAGGTTGGACAGCCATTGAAATTTCGACACTTTTGTATTATCTATTGGCATCGATTGGTTTCATGTCTGTAGTTAGAGCTTGCTTGCCATTTAGCCTGTGGCGTGTGCTATTGATTATTTGGTCAGTTGGAGGTTTCCTTGGAACAGCTCTATTCCCAAGAATCCAAAAATTGCTTGAAATTTCAACACTTACAGGTCAAACATTGCCTATCTATGGCATTATGATGCTCGTCTTTATTGTGATTTTCATGCTGACAAGTCGTTATCAAGTTAAAAGATAAAGAAAGACTGCAATCGATGGTTGCGGTCTTTTTTAGGTGCAGGATTGCCAGATAAAATATGGTATAATAAAGGGAAATAGAGTTTTTGAAAGTGAGAGAAGATGATTTCAAAGAGATTAGAAACAGTAGCTTCTTTTGTTCCCCAAGGAGTTGTTTTGCTGGACGTCGGTAGCGACCATGCTTATTTACCTATTGAATTAGTTGAAAAAAGTCAGATTGAAGCTGCCATCGCGGGTGAAGTTGTAGAGGGGCCCTATCAATCTGCAGTTAGAAATGTTGAAAGTCATGGCTTGACTGAGAAAATTCAGGTTCGTTTAGCCAATGGTTTAGCAGCTTTCGAAGAAAGTGATCAGGTCTCTGTTATCACTATTGCAGGAATGGGTGGTCGTTTGATTGCTACAATATTAGAAGAGGGTTTGGAAAAACTAGCCAATGTTGAGCGATTGATTCTTCAACCTAATAATCGTGAAGATGAGTTACGCTCTTGGTTACAAGAGCATGGATTTCAGATTGTAGCTGAAAGTATTTTAGAGGAAGCTGGAAAATTTTACGAGATTCTAGTTGTGGAAGCTGGAGAAATGAAATTGTCAGCAAGTGACACCCGTTTTGGTCCTTTTCTATCTAAAGAACTTAGCCCCGTATTTATCCAAAAGTGGCAAAGAGAAGCAAGTAAGCTCGAATTTGCCCTTAGTCAAATCCCAGAAAAAAATCATGAAGAACGTCAGGTTCTAGTAGATAAAATTCAAGCCATCAAGGAGGTGCTCCATGAAAGCAAGTGAAGTGATTAAGCGTTATGAAACCTATTGCCCCCAAGAATTTTCTATGGAAGGCGATAGTCGTGGTTTGCAGATTGGTACCTTAGACAAAGAAATCCAAAAAGTCATGGTTGCCCTTGATATACGTGAAGATACAGTGGCAGAAGCTATTGAAAAGGGTGTAGATTTGATTATCGTTAAGCACGCGCCTATCTTCCGTCCGATAAAGGACTTGGTAGCTAGTCGCCCTCAAAATCAGATTTATATTGATCTTATCAAGCATGATATTGCAGTCTACGTTAGCCATACTAATATTGATATTGTTGAAAACGGCCTTAATGACTGGTTCTGTCAGCTATTGGATATTAAGGATACAACGTATCTACAGGAGACAGGTCCTGAACGTGGGATCGGACGTATTGGCAATATTAAACCTCAAACGTTTGAAGAATTTGCTAGTCATGTTAAGGAAGTATTTGGTCTAGATAGTCTTCGTATGGTGTATTATAAAGAGACTGATTTGCAAAAAACAATCTCAAGAGTAGCTATTTGTGGTGGCAGTGGGCAGTCTTTCTACTCTGATGCTTTAGCAAAAGGAGCTCATGTCTACATTACTGGTGACATCTATTACCACACTGCCCAAGATATGTTGTCAGACGGCTTGTTGGCTCTGGATCCAGGCCACTATATTGAAGTTCTCTTTGTTGAAAAAATTGCATCGTTCCTGAATGAATGGAAGGAAGAGAATGCTTGGTCTCTAGAGGTTATCGCAAGTCAAGCGTCCACCAATCCATTCCATCATATCTAGTTAGAAGGTAAAGACAATGAAAAAAGTTGCCATTGTAGGTGCAGGAATTGTAGGGGCCACAGCTGCCTACTATCTTTCTAAGGAAGCTGATATCGAAGTAACTGTTTTTGATTTTGGACACGGCCAAGCAACCAAGGCGGCAGCAGGAATTATCAGTCCCTGGTTTTCTAAACGTCGCAATAAAGCTTGGTATAGGATGGCGCGTTTGGGAGCGGATTTCTATGTGGATTTATTGAATGATTTACAAGAGTCTGGACAGGTAGTTGATTTTTACCAGAGTTCGGGAGTCTTTCTCTTGAAAAAGGATGAGTCTAAATTGGAAGAACTCTATGAACTAGCCTTGCAACGTAGAGATGAATCTCCCTTGATTGGAGAATTAGCCATTTTGGACCAAATTGCAGCAAATAACCTATTTCCAGGCTTAGAGGGATTTGAACGTTTACTCTATGCTTCTGGTGGAGCTCGAGTAGATGGACAACTCCTAGTGAGTCGCTTACTGGGAGCCAGTCAAGTGAAGATCATAAATAAAGAGGTCAGTCTAACCCCTCTATCATCGGGCTATCAGATAGACAATCAAATGTTTGACCAAGTCATCTTATCCACAGGAGCTTGGCTTGGCCACATCTTAGAGCCCTTAGGATATGAGGTAGATGTTCGTCCTCAAAAGGGGCAACTTAGAGATTATCAAGTGCCACAAGGCATGGGAGCTTACCCTGTAGTTATGCCGGAAGGTGAGTGGGATTTGATACCATTTCCCGGTGGTAAGTTATCTCTAGGAGCTACCCATGAAAATGATATGGGATTTGACCTAGCAGTTGATGAGAATTTGCTCCAACAAATGGCTGAAGCAGCAAGTTCGTTTTATCCTAGCTTAAAAGATGCAATGATAAGTGGTGAACGTGTGGGAATTCGTGCTTATACGAGTGATTTTTCGCCGTTTTTCGGACAAGTGCCAAACCTATCAGGAGTCTTTGCTGCGAGTGGATTAGGATCGTCAGGATTGACAACTGGACCCATTATAGGCTATCACCTAGCCCAAATGCTTGAGGGGAGAAGTGGAATATTGGATCCAACAGATTATCCGATTGCAAAGTATGTCCAACGAAAAGAAATTGAGTAAATGTTTTACTTTATTTTACGTAATTTTTCGGGGTAGCAAATGACATTCCCCATCAAAAATGGTAAAATGAAAAAAATAATTCAAGAATAGAGGAAAAATGATGCAAGAAAAGATTTTGGTAACAGGTGGTGCAGGTTTTATCGGAACTCACACTGTCATTGAGTTAATCCAAGCAGGTCACCAAGTTGTTGTCGTAGATAATTTAGTCAACAGTAGCCGTAAAAGTTTAGAAGTAGTAGAAAGAATTACAGAAGTTGAGATTCCTTTCTATGAAGCTGATATCCGCGATACAGATACACTTCGTGACATTTTCAAACACGAAGAGCCAACAGGTGTGATTCATTTTGCTGGTTTGAAGGCAGTTGGTGAGTCAACTCGTATCCCTCTTGCCTATTATGATAACAATATTGCTGGTACAGTGAGTCTTTTAAAAGCAATGGAAGAAAACAACTGTAAGAACATTATCTTCAGTTCTTCAGCAACAGTTTATGGAGATCCACATACTGTTCCAATCCTAGAAGATTTCCCACTTTCAGCTACAAATCCTTACGGTCGTACCAAACTAATGCTGGAAGAAATCTTGACAGATATCCATAAAGCAGATTCAGAGTGGAATGTTGTTTTGCTTCGTTACTTCAACCCAATTGGGGCGCATGAGAGTGGTGACCTAGGAGAAAATCCAAACGGCATTCCAAATAACCTTCTACCGTATGTAACACAAGTCGCAGTTGGTAAGTTAGAACAAGTTCAAGTCTTCGGAGATGACTACGATACTGAAGATGGAACAGGTGTTCGTGACTATATCCACGTCGTTGACTTAGCCAAAGGACACGTTGCAGCCCTTAAGAAGCTTCAAAAAGGCTCAGGACTCAATGTGTATAACCTTGGTACTGGAAAAGGCTACTCTGTTCTTGAAATTATCCAAAATATGGAGAAAGCGGTTGGGCGCCCAATTCCATACCGTATCGTTGAACGTCGCCCAGGTGATATTGCAGCTTGCTACTCAGACCCAGCAAAAGCTAAGGAAGAGCTCGGATGGGAAGCAGGACTTGGTATTACAGAAATGTGTGAAGATGCGTGGCGTTGGCAGAGCAAGCATCCAAATGGATTTGAAGACTAAAATGATGATTTCAATCATAGTCCCATGTTTAAACGAAGAGGAAGTACTTCCTCTTTTTTATCAAACTCTTGAAGCACTGATCCCAGATTTAGGAACAGAAATCGAATATATTTTTGTAGATGATGGGTCAACTGATAGGACTTTGGAAGTTTTAAAGGCATATCAGGAGCAAAATTCTGCAGTACATTATATCTCTTTCTCGCGAAACTTTGGGAAGGAAGCAGCCTTATATGCAGGATTACAGCAAGCAAGTGGAGATTTGGTTGTGGTTATGGATGCAGACCTTCAGGATCCGCCAAACCTCCTGCTTGAGATGAAAAAACTACTAGATCAGAATTCAGATTTGGACTGTGTGGGAACACGTAGAACTAGTCGAGAGGGAGAGCCATTTCTACGTAGTTTCTGTGCCAATCTTTTTTATCGTTTCATGCAAAAAATTAGCCCAGTAGCTCTTCCCCTAGGGGTTCGTGATTTTAGAATGATGAGAAAATCAGTAGTAGATGCAGTGTTAGAATTGACAGAATACAATCGCTTTTCCAAAGGCCTCTTTGCCTGGGTTGGTTTTCATACTCACTATCTAGAATACCCTAATGTTGAAAGGCAGGCAGGTAAGACTAGTTGGAGCTTTAGGCAACTCTTTTTCTACTCTATCGAAGGGATTGTAAATTTTTCAGATTTTCCTTTGATATTAGCCTTTGTTGCTGGTCTTACGTCTTGTTTTATGGCTTTGGTGATGACCCTTTTTGTAGTTATTCGTACTCTTATGCTTGGGAATCCAACCTCTGGCTGGACATCTCTGATGGCTGTCATTCTATTTCTTGGTGGTGTCCAATTATTGACCATTGGTATTCTGGGAAAATATGTCAGTAAAATTTATCTAGAAACAAAAAAAAGGCCCCTCTATCTGATAAAAGAACAGAGTGAGCCGAGATAGGTTTTGATAAAAATTAGTCCTTCAAAAGACTATAATTTTCTGGAAAAATATGCTAAACTAGTAGAAGCGGGATTTAGAAATATAATCTCCATTAACGATTAAAACTGGTCTTTGATGAGCGCGCGAGTTGGGCAATTTTTAACAGCCTCTAAGACGTCTTGACTAGGAGAAATTTCTTTTTCTAGTTGATCAGGATCATCGTAAAAACGTACAATACCATTATCATGGTAATCAAATAATTCAGAATAAGTTTGGCATAGCCCACAGGCAATGCATCGTTCAGGTATAAGTGTGATTTTCATATTTATATTGTAATAAGAAAATAGAAAAAAAACAAGGAGTAAGGTATGGAAAAGGAACCGTGGCAAGAAGATATCTATAACAATGAGGAAAGCCGTTCGGAGCGTAGAAGCAGAGGAAATAAGGGAACAGGAGTGGTAGCCAACCGTATTCTAACCATTTTAGCTTGTATTTTCTTTGTAATCGTGGTCGGTATGATTGCTGTTTTAATCTATCTGTCTTCAGGTGGTAGTGATCGTACGGCAGCTTTGAAAGATTTCCATGATTCTTCTGCACCTAAGGTAGAAGAAGTATCGTCAACATCTTCAAGTAGTTCAGAAGAAGCATCAAGTTCTGAAGCGGAAACAACATCTTCAAGTAGTTCAGAGGGACATACAAATGCTGAGGGAACCATTACTGTTCTTGCTGGTGAAGGTGAAGCGGCTATCGCAGCTAGAGCAGGAATTTCTATTGCCCAGCTTGAAGCCTTGAATCCTGGTCATATGTCTTCAGGTTCTTGGTTTGCAAATCCTGGTGATGTTCTTAAGACAAGATAGGAGTTAGAATGAAAACAATTCAGATTGCTATTGATGGTCCAGCTTCAAGTGGTAAGAGTACAGTAGCTAAGATTATAGCTAAGGATTTTGGTTACACCTACTTGGATACAGGTGCCATGTACCGTGCGGCAACTTATATTGCCTTACAGCATCAAATTAATCCAGAAGAATCTAGTCAACTCCTTGATCTATTGGATCAATATCCGATTAGTTTTGGTCGTGCCGAAACAGGAGAACAGCTTGTTTTTGTTGGAGACGTTGATGTTACCAATCCAATCCGAGAAAATGAAGTAACTAATGCTGTATCTGCTTTTGCAGCTATTCCAGCTATTCGTGAAAAATTGGTAGCCCTCCAGCAAGAAATTGCCCAACAAGGAGGAATCGTCATGGATGGTCGAGATATTGGCACAGTGGTCTTGCCTAAGGCTGAATTGAAGATTTTTCTTGTTGCTTCAGTGGATGAACGTGCAGAACGACGTTATAAGGAAAATCTTTCAAAGGGGATCGAAACAGATTTGGAAACTTTGAAAGAAGAGATTGCTGCGCGTGATTATAAAGATAGTCATCGTGAAACTTCTCCTCTTAAGCAGGCAGATGATGCAATCTATCTGGACACGACAGGACTAAGTATTTTAGAAGTTGTCGAAAAAATTAAATCAGAAGCAGTCAAACATTTTTAATTTGAAATTTTAACCGGTTGACCACGATAGTGGTGAGTCGGTTTTTTAGCAATTTGTCAAATTTTTAATTTTAAGGTATAATAGTCTTTGTTAACGAAAATTTGACAATCAAACCATCATAAAAATAGAAGGAGATAAAATGAACAATCTACCAAATTGCCCAAAATGTAATTCAGAATATGTCTATGAAGACGGAGCCTTGCTAGTCTGCCCAGAGTGTGCTTATGAATGGAATCCAGCAGAACAAACAGAAGCTGAAGATGGTGTTGTTGCTATTGATGCTAATGGAAATAAATTGGCTGATGGAGATACAGTAACCTTGATTAAAGATTTGAAGGTTAAAGGGGCTCCTAAAGACCTCAAACAAGGAACACGCGTTAAAAATATCCGTATCGTTGAAGGTGACCACAACATCGACTGTAAGATTGATGGTTTTGGTGCTATGAAATTGAAATCAGAATTTGTTAAAAAGATTTAATCATGACTACTTGGAATAAATTTATTTTTTTCAGTCGGACTCTCTTGTTTTTCGCAGCATTTACAGGGGTCTATCTGGAAATTACCAAACGTGGTGGTTTAGGGATGTTGCTTTACTATACAGTCCTTTCCAATCTTTTGGTTGTAATCTTTACAGCTTATCTTTTGTTAAAGATGCGTAGTGGCGGTGATAGTTGGCAGAGTGCTGGGATTCTACGTCTCAAAGGTGGTGTCACTATGAGTATTATGATTACTTGTGTTATCTATCATTTCATGCTAGCTCCTTTGACGACAGATTTTTACCGTTTGGAAAATTTCCTTTGCCATTATATTGTCCCTCTCTGGTTTTTAGCAGATACAATTATTTTTGATAAGAGTCGTCAATATAAGTGGTTTGATCCCATGCTTTGGACCAGCCTTCCTTTGTTTTATATGATTTTTGCCATCTTAAACGGTTTTGTTCTAAAGATGGATGTCCCTAATGCTAAGGATAGTCCCTTCCCATATTTCTTTTTGAATGCTCCCAAACATGGTTGGGGCTTTGTCTTTAAATGGGCGGCAACTATCTTTGTTGCCTACATGGTTTCAGGATATCTCTTTTATCTTGTCAAAAGTATTAAAAAATCTAAGAAATAAAAGTACCCAATGTGGGTGCTTTTTTTGTGATAGAGATAATTGTACCCGGACAAATCGATTTATTTTATCTTGTTATGCAGTCTTTTATACCTTACAATAAAACTGTAGCTACCAATACAACTATTGAGGATGAAAAAAATGACTGAAAATCGTTATGAATTAAATAAGAATTTAGCACAGATGCTTAAAGGTGGCGTCATCATGGATGTCCAAAACCCTGAACAGGCAAGAATTGCTGAGGCTGCAGGTGCGGCAGCAGTTATGGCTTTGGAACGAATCCCAGCTGATATTCGTGCGGCGGGTGGTGTCTCTCGCATGAGTGATCCAAAGATGATTAAGGAAATTCAAGAAGCAGTCAGCATTCCAGTAATGGCTAAGGTTCGAATTGGGCATTTTGTTGAAGCACAGATTTTAGAAGCTATCGAGATTGACTATATTGATGAGAGCGAAGTTCTATCTCCAGCTGACGATCGTTTCCATGTGGACAAGAAAGAGTTTCAAGTTCCTTTTGTTTGTGGTGCTAAAGACCTAGGAGAAGCCTTGCGTCGTATCGCTGAAGGAGCTTCTATGATCCGTACAAAAGGGGAACCTGGAACAGGAGACATCGTTCAGGCAGTCCGCCATATGCGTATGATGAATCAAGAAATTCGCCGCATTCAAAACCTCCGTGAGGACGAGTTATATGTTGCTGCAAAAGAACTCCAAGTACCTGTAGAATTAGTTCAATACGTTCACGAACATGGAAAACTACCAGTCGTGAACTTCGCAGCAGGCGGTGTAGCAACACCAGCGGACGCTGCGCTTATGATGCAGCTAGGTGCAGAAGGTGTCTTTGTTGGTTCAGGGATTTTCAAATCAGGTGATCCTGTTAAACGTGCAGCAGCAATTGTCAAGGCAGTTACAAATTATCAGAATCCTCAAATTCTGGCTCAAATCTCTGAAGACTTAGGAGAAGCTATGGTTGGTATCAATGAGAATGAAATCCAAATTCTCATGGCTGAGCGAGGAAAATAGATGAAAATCGGAATCTTGGCCTTGCAAGGTGCCTTTGTAGAACACGAGAAAATGCTTGCTCAACTAGGAGTTGAAAGTATTGAACTGCGAAACCTAAAAGATTTTCAGCAACATCGAAGTGAGCTATCAGGTTTGATTTTGCCAGGAGGTGAGTCAACGGCCATGGGGAAACTATTGCGAGATCAGCAGATGCTAATTCCTATAAGAGAGGCTATTCTCAATGCTTTACCAGTCTTTGGAACTTGTGCAGGCTTGATTTTGCTAGCGAGACAAATCACTTCTCAGGAAGAGAGCCATCTATCGACTATGGACATAGTAGTGGAGCGTAATGCCTATGGACGTCAGTTAGGAAGCTTTTATAGCGAAGCAGACTGCAAGGGCGTTGGTAAAATACCCATGACCTTTATCCGTGGCCCGATTATCAGTAGTGTTGGTGACAGTGTTGATGTTCTAGCAATTGTGAACAATCAAATCGTAGCTGCACAAGAAAAGAATATGCTGGTAACCTCCTTTCATCCAGAATTGACAAATGATCTTCGCTTGCATAAATACTTTATCAATATGTGCAAATAAAAATAGGTCGGGATTTTCCCGGCCTATTTTTACATGTAATAAACAATGGCAATGTATTGGAGAGCGGAAGCTGCCAGAATGAAGAGATGCCAGATCATGTGGAAGTAAGGTTTCTTCTTAGCATAAAAACCAGCACCAACTGTATAGCAAAGCCCACCTGATACCATAAGAGTCCAAAAGATTGGAGTTGTTTGACTGATGATTGCTGGTAGGATAGCCACAACTAGCCAACCCATGATGAGGTAGAGTATTAGACTAAATTTTTCATTGACTTTTTTGGCAAATATTTTATAAAGAATACCAAAAATAGTTGTTCCCCATTGGATAGCAATAATAAGATAACCAAACCAATTATTCATCAGGGTTAAAACCACCGGGGTATAAGAGCCAGCAATCGCAACATAAATCATGGAATGATCGATGATACGAAGCACGTACTTATGAGTGGAACCATAAGCCATAGAGTGATAAATAGTCGATGAAAGAAACATAAGAAAGAGGCTAATAACGAAAATCGACACCCCAATCGATGATAAAAATCCATGAGCTTCATAACTATAAGTCGATGAGATAGGGAGCAAAACCAGCATGATAAGTGCCCCTACAGCATGGGTGACGCTGTTGGCAATCTCTTCTCCAAAACTAAGTCGTTTACTAAGTTTGAAACTAGTATTCATTTGTTTCCTCCTTTTCAGTTTCTGTATAGACTAGTGCTAGTGTTTGATGATAAAGTTTGACCGTTTGACAGCTTGCTTGAATGATTGGATTAGCTGGGTCTAGGTCTTCATTCATATAGTCCACAAAAGCATTGTAAAGTTCTTGTGAGTTAGTCTCTGTGTGTAGGGTGTTTAGGGTTTGAGCAATTTCCTGGATTGAAAAAACAGACTTGAGTGTTGTGATAGCAATCAATCGGGCAATTTGTTTGCGTTGGTATTTTTTCTTTTCAGGTTTACTGATATAGCCGTGCTTCACATAGTTGTTCACCATTGATGCAGTTAAACCTTTCTCTTTAGCAAGAGAAATAGGGGAACAAACTTTATTCACATAAAGTAGGACCTGATCCAAATAGAGATCAATGTTTGGAATTTCGTCCCATTCTGGGTAGGAAAAAGTAGCTTTCATTTCCAACTCCTGTTTATCTAGTTTCGATAACTAGATTATAAAATAATAGAAACAAAAAGTCAAGTTTTAACTGCTTGTAGAAAGCCTTAAATTATGCTATGATGAGAGAAACTAGTCAGAAAAGAGGAAATAAGATGGAAATTCGTTTAGCCTTTCCAAACGAAGTAGATGCAATTATGCAGGTGATTGAGGATGCTAAAAAATGCTTGGCGGAAGCTGGTAGCACCCAGTGGCAAAACGGCTACCCAGATGCAGATACCATTATTGAAGATATCATCTCTGGTCAAGCTTATGTAGCCCTAGACGAAGGTGATCTCTTAGCCTATGCAGCAGTGACTAAGAGCCCAGAATCTGCCTATGAAGCTATTTATGAAGGCAAATGGCAAGGAGGAGAGACAGAGTATCTAGTTTTTCATCGTATTGCTGTGGCAGCAGATGTTCAAGGTCAAGGGGTAGCGCAGACCTTCTTGGAAGGCTTGATTGAAGGGTTTGATTACCTAGATTTTCGTTCAGATACGCACGCTGAAAATAAGCCTATGCAGCATATCTTTGAAAAGCTTGGTTTTAAAAAGGTTGGTAAAGTTCCAGTAGACGGGGAACGCTTGGCCTATCAAAAATTAAAATCGAATGCAAACTAAGTATGCAAAAATGCTCTATGTTTCTCCCGTAGGGGAGCTCTCACTAGTTGCTGATGACTACTACTTGCTTGGCATTTGGTTTCAAGGTCAGAAACATTTTGAGAGAGGTTTGGAAGCTGGGTGTATCGTTGATGTTCCAAGCCATCCAGTTTTGAACCAAGTTGCTTCTTATTTAGATAGCTATTTCTCAGGACAAGACCAGGACCTATCTGAGCTTCCTCTGGCTCCGATTGGAAGTGAATTTGAAAAGAAAGTTTGGTCTTATCTACGGGAAATACCCTTTGGGCAGACAGTTACTTATGGTCAAATAGCTAAGGACTTGCATGTAGCTTCTCCTCAAGCTATCGGAGGAGCTGTAGGCCGAAATCCTTGGTCTATCCTCGTACCTTGTCACCGTGTACTAGGAGCTGGCAATCGTCTTACAGGCTTTGCTTCAGGAATTGAGAAGAAGGCTTGGCTCTTGAAGCATGAAAATGCAACATTTAAAGAGAAGAAAGAATAGAAAGAGAAGAAAATGTTAGAATTTATCGAATATCCAAAATGTACAACCTGCAAAAAAGCCAAAAAAGAGCTAGATCAACTTGGACTAGAATATAAAGATGTTCATATTGTCGAAGAAACACCAACTGAGGAAGTGATTTTGACCTGGTTAGAAACTTCAGGTTTTGAATTAAAACAGTTCTTTAATACCAGCGGTATCAAATATCGTGAGCTAGGTTTGAAAGATAAGGTCGGAAGCATGTCAAAACAAGAAGCAGCTAAACTCTTAGCTAGTGATGGCATGTTACTCAAACGTCCAATTCTTGTTAAAGGTGGACAGATTCAGCAAATTGGCTATCGTAAAGCCTATGAAGAGCTTGGTTTGAATTAGGTTTTATCTATCTCTTTGATAAAAATAATATATGTCTGGCTTTTCTAAAAGTGTGTTAAACTAGTATTTAGACCCAGAAAGTCTTTACCCGTAGCAAATATTTTTAATCAGAGCAGAAGTATGATAGAATGAATCATTATCAGGAGAGGATGTTTCTATGAACGTTACAACACTTTTAGCATCAGATTGGTATCAAAACTTGATGCAGTATATTCCAGACGGCAAACTCTTTAGCTGGCGTTCGGTTTTTGATGGCATTCCAAGAATTGTCCAACAATTACCGACAACCTTGATGTTGACAGTATGTGGTGCTTTTTTTGGTATCATGCTAGCACTAGTCTTTGCTATTGTGAAAATTAACAGGGTTAGATTTCTTTATCCATTACAAGCTTTTTTCGTTAGTTTCTTAAAGGGAACTCCAATTTTAGTCCAACTGATGTTGACCTATTATGGGATTCCACTAGCTCTAAAAGCACTGAATCAACAATGGGGAACCTCTTTAAACATTAATGCAATTCCAGCAGCAACGTTTGCGATTGTTGCCTTCGCCTTTAATGAAGCAGCCTATGCCAGCGAGACCATTCGTGCAGCCATCCTCTCTGTCAATCCTGGGGAGATTGAAGCCGCTCGCAGTCTCGGTATGACGCGTGCGCAAGTTTATCGTCGAGTGATTATTCCCAATGCAGCAGTAGTTGCAACACCAACCTTGATTAATTCTCTAATCGGTTTGACTAAAGGAACTTCTCTAGCCTTTAGTGCAGGTGTTGTGGAAGTTTTTGCCCAAGCTCAGATTTTGGGTGGTGCAGACTATCGTTACTTTGAACGTTTCATCTCGGTCGCCCTAGTTTATTGGGTAGTGAATATCGCCATTGAAAATCTCGGTCGCTTTATTGAGAGAAAAATGGCAATCGAAGCACCAGATAATGTGAAAACAGATGTGAAAGGAGACCTTCGCTAATGATTAAGATTTCAAATTTAAGCAAATCCTTTTCAGGTCAAACCGTCTTGGATCATCTGAATTTAGATATTCAAAAAGGGGAAGTAGTGGCTTTGATTGGTTCATCAGGAGCCGGAAAATCTACCTTTCTTCGTAGCCTAAATTACCTGGAAACTCCTGATAGTGGGAGTATTCAGATTGATGACTTTAAAGTCGACTTTTCTCAAATCACTCAAGAAGAAATCCTGACTCTTCGTCGCAAGTTGTCCATGGTGTTCCAACAGTTCAACTTATTTGAACGTAGAACAGCCCTAGACAATGTTAAGGAAGGTTTGGTAGTTGTTAAAAAACTTTCCGACGAAGAAGCAACTAAGATTGCCAAAGAAGAGTTGGCTAAGGTTGGGCTTTCAGATCGTGAACAGCATTATCCGCGTCACTTATCAGGGGGACAAAAACAACGGGTAGCTATAGCGCGTGCTCTAGCCATGAAACCAGACGTGTTACTTTTGGATGAACCAACTTCAGCCCTTGACCCAGAGTTGGTCGGTGAAGTGGAAAAATCTATCGCAGATGCTGCTAAGTCTGGTCAAACCATGATTTTGGTTAGTCATGATATGTCTTTTGTTGCTCAAGTTGCTGATAAGGTTTTATTCCTAGATAAAGGAAAGATTATTGAATCTGGAACACCGGATGAGATTATCAACCATCCTAAAGAAGAACGAACAAAAGAGTTCTTTGCTAGTTACAAACGGACCTATATCTGATATAATAGAAGATAAGAAAAACTCAGTTGGCTAAGCTAACTGGGTTTGCTCTTTAAAAATAATAGAAATGAGAGAGAGCATGCTAGTTCAGCTATTTGCTTTGTATTTAGAGAGTTTGGTTTTGACGATTTTACTAGTCTTGGTTGTCTTAGGGATTTGGATTGGTTTAAGAGCTCTATCAGGTGTGGATAAAACTGCTAAGGAGCGTCAGGCTCACCTCTATGATATGATTATGATTGGAGTTCTAACAATTCCAGTATTGTCTTTTGCAACCATGAGCATCTTGTTGGTTCTCAAGGCTTAATAGTTGTCAAATAGGATTATATCCGTTAGAATAAGAATAGTTACAACAAGAAAGAAGGAAATAGAATGTACGATACGATTATTATCGGTGCAGGTCCTGCT
The DNA here is from genome assembly GCF_051106275.1 of Streptococcus sp. KHUD_014. Lineage (GTDB taxonomy): Bacteria > Bacillota > Bacilli > Lactobacillales > Streptococcaceae > Streptococcus. The sequence continues at coordinate 769,635 of NZ_CP193666.1, forward strand.
GGGATGACTGCAGCCTTGTATGCAGCTCGCAGCAATCTCAAAGTAGCTTTGATTGAAGGTGGCCTTCCTGGCGGTCAGATGAACAACACTTCTGACATTGAAAACTATCCAGGTTATGCTAACATTAGTGGTCCTGAGTTAGCAGAAAAGATGTTTGAACCTCTTGAAAATCTAGGTGTTGAACATCTCTATGGCTTTGTAGAAAATATTGAGGACCATGGTGATGTGAAGAAAGTAATCACAGACAATGAAGAATTTGAAACTCGCACAGTTATTGTGGCGACTGGTTCTAAGCACCGACTCTTAGGCGTTCCAGGAGAAGAAGAACTCAACAGTCGAGGTGTTTCCTACTGTGCGGTTTGTGATGGAGCCTTTTTCCGTGAGCAAGATTTGTTGGTTGTCGGTGGAGGAGATTCGGCTGTTGAAGAAGCTATCTTCCTAACTCAGTTCGCTAAATCTGTAACCATCGTTCACCGTCGTGATGAACTTCGTGCCCAAAAAGTCTTGCAAGACCGAGCTTTTGCCAATGAGAAAATCAACTTCATTTGGGATTCTGTTGTCAAAGAAATCAAGGGTGAAAACCGTGTGGAATCAGTTGTCATTAAAAATGTTAAAACAAATCAAGTGAGTGAACATGCCTTTGGAGGTGTCTTCATCTATGTTGGTTTAGATCCAGTTAGCGATTTTACAAAAGATTTACAAATCCAAGATGAGTCAGGTTGGATTGTGACAAATGACCACATGAAGACAAGTCTTGCAGGTGTCTTTGCAGTTGGAGATGTTCGTCAGAAAGACCTTCGCCAAGTTACAACAGCAGTTGGAGATGGTGCGATTGCAGGTCAAGAAGCCTATAAATTTATTACTGAGCATTATTAAAAAGGCTGTGGGACAGAAATCGATAGACAAAGTCTCGATTTCGTAGTCCCAGCCACGCGAGGATGATTGCTAATAAAAAGTGAGGTCGGGATCTTTTGTCCCGACCTCACTTTTTATTAGAGTCGATTTCTGAAGACTTCGTACATGAGAATAGCAGCAGCAACACTGGCATTGAGACTTTGTACGTGTCCGTTCATAGGAATGGTAATCATCTCGTCCACTTGTTTTTTGATGTTGCTTGAAATTCCCTTACCTTCGTTGCCGATAATGAGGGCGACTTTACCACTTGTGTTCCATTTATGGCAAGGAGTCCCGTTCATATCAGTTCCAAAAGTCCAAAAGCCCTCTTCTTTAAGTTTGTCCAAGGTTTGACTGAGGTTAGTCACGCGAGCGATAGGAACATGCTCAATGGCACCTGTTGCTGTTTTAGCAACGACAGGAGTAACGCCGACGGCTCGGTGTTTAGGAATAATGACACCCGAAACATTGGTTGCATCAGCTGTTCTTAGAATAGAGCCGAGGTTGTGAGGGTCAGTTAGTCCATCGAGGATCAATAGTAGTGGATTTTCCTCTTGACGGGTCTTGGCAAGAATCTGCTCTAGTTCAGTGTAGGCGAATTCTGAAACGCGCAAGACAAAACCTTGGTGAACAGCTCCTTCAGTCATTTCGGAAAGAGATTTTTTGGAAGTCCAAGAGATAGAGACCTTCTTCTCGGTTGCTAGTTCTTTGACTTTTTCAACATTTTTTCCTCTTAAGTCTTCTTGAACATAGAGCTTGTTGCCAGTATTGGCTAAGAGGGCTTCGGTAACGGCGTGAACGCCATAGACAATATCGTTTGTTTTCATAGTTTTAATTTTAAAGTTATAGGACTGAGGCAAACTTATATCATTTTTAGGATACCTGTTGACTCAGTAGTTGCTAGTTTATTCTAGGATGAGGAGTCCTTCTTTGATTTCAAAAGGATCTTTTTCATTGATACGATCGTAGAACATGACGCCATTTAAGTGGTCAATTTCGTGTTGAACGACGATTGAGTTGTAGCCTTTTAGTTTGATGCGGTGCTTTTCTCCATCTTTATCAAAATAGTCCACAGTTACTCGAGCATGGCGGATAACATAGCCTGGAACGGCACGGTCGACAGACAAGCAACCTTCTCCCTCGCCTAGAGCAGCGTCTTGGACTGAGTGGGATACAATTTTCGGATTGTACATAACAGCTTGTAAGTCATAGGCTTCTTGAGGTGTTTCACCTTCCTCGGTGATATTAGGAACTAAAACAGCAATGATGCGTTTTGAGATATCGAGTTGTGGTGCTGCAAGACCAACTCCACCACGTAGACCTAATTTTTCAGCCATAACAGGGTCTTGTGAGTGTTTTAAAAATTGCATCATTTTTTCTCCGAGAATGATATCTTGATCACTCAAGGGGAAGCTGACTTCTTCAGCAACGGCACGAAGAGTTGGGTTTCCTTCACGGATAATATCTTTCATATCAATTAAATGAGCAGCTTTGGTAATTCTTTCTATAGCAGACATGTTCTCTCTCCTTTTCTTACTTTACATGATAACACAAAATAGCCTAGAATGAAAGCACATTAGTTCTATCAGGATGCATTCTCCAGATGAAATACTATCTTGTCTATGGTATAATAAATTAAGGAGACTTGCATCAAAAAGCAGGGAGAAAAAATATGGAAAAACGTAGTAGAAGCAGAAAAAATGGCTCGAACTTTCAAGTTATCAGAACATCTGTTCGATTTTTTAGGAACTATAAACAGTGGAGCAATAGAACTTTTATTGTAGTTTTGTTGGCTTTTGTAGCTCTCTCGATGATCACGACTTTGTTAGTAGAAGGGGCTCAGGGGATTTCATTGACCAGTAGTGACTCGACTGTAGTACATCATAAATCCAATGCTCAGGAAAAGAGTGAGGATACTGAGAAAGAAACCAGTGCTCGTATTATGGCTCATGGAGATTTGCTTTATCATATTCCTATTTATCGTACAGCTCTAAAAGAGGACGGGAGCTATGATTTTCATGAAAATTTTGACTATGTCAAACCTTGGTTTAAGAAGGCTGATCTAGTCATAGGAGACTTTGAAGGGACTATTAGTAAGGACCATTACCTAGCAGGCTATCCTTTATTTAATGCTCCAGGAGAAGTTATGGATGCGATAAAGGATGCTGGTTATCAGGTGCTGGACTTGGCCCACAATCACATCTTAGATTCCCAGTTGGAAGGAGTTATCTCTACAGCGGATGCGATCGAAAAGGCAGGCATAACTCCAATTGGAGTATATACCCATGAAGCGCGTGATAAGGCGCCTTTAGTGATTAAGGAAGTAAATGGTATTAAGGTTGCTTTCCTTGCCTATTCTTATGGCTTTAATGGTATCGAGGAATATATCTCTAAAGAGGATTACAATAATTACCTGTCCGACTTAAATGAAGATAAGATGAAGGCTGAAATTGAGCGAGCTGAAAAAGAGGCAGACATAACCGTTGTCATGCCTCAAATGGGAATTGAGTATCAATTAGAACCAACTGAAGAACAAAAGATTCTCTACCACAAGATGATTGACTGGGGAGCTGACCTTATCTTTGGAGGGCATCCTCACGTTGTTGAACCAGCTGAAACAGTTGAAAGAGATGGAGATAAAAAACTCATTATCTACTCTATGGGCAATTTCCTATCTAATCAACGGATTGAAACAATGCAGGATGAGGAAAATGCCAAATGGACGGAGCGTGGAGTCCTTATGGACGTAACCATAAAGAAGAAAGCAGGCAAGACAACTATTGAGACTGCAGTGGCTCATCCAACTTGGGTTAACCGTACTCCAAAAGGGACCTATTCACCTGACGGCTATCCACTTTTTCTTTATCAAACCTATATCTTGGAAGATTTTATAGAAGGTGGAGTTCATCGTGAAAAATTGGATGAGGAAACCAAGGAAAGAATTGACATAGCCTACAAAGAAATGAATGAACATGTTGGCTTGCAGTGGTAGTGGTACTTCTAAGAGGAGACGAGATGACGATAAAATTAATTGCAACAGACATGGATGGAACCTTATTGGACCCCAAAGGTCAAGTAGATTTACCTCGTTTGGAGAAGATTCTTGATCAGCTAGAAGAAAGGGGAATTCGATTTGTCATTGCGACTGGAAATGAGATTCATCGTGTGAAACAATTACTAGGACATTTGACAGAGCGAGTGGTTTTGATTGTAGCTAATGGGGCGAGAATTTTTGAAGGAAATCAACTTTTACAGGCTCAAACTTGGGATGATGACATGGTTAATCGGGCTTTAGAATTTTTCAAGGGCCGAGAATGCCAAGATCAGTTTGTAGTGACCAGTATGAATGGTGGTTTTGTAAAAGAAGGCACCGTCTTTACTCAACTTGAAAATTTTATGACTCCTGAGATGATTGAACTTTTTTATCAGCGGATGAATTTTGTGGAAGAGCTAGAGTCTCATCTTTTTGGTGGAGTGTTAAAAATGAGCTTGGTGGTCGGTGAGGAGCGCTCTGACTCAGTTTTAGAGGAAATCAATCAGCTCTTTAATGGTCATGTTCAGGCTGTCTCAAGTGGTTATGGCTGTATCGATATTCTTCAGTCTGGTATTCATAAATCCTGGGGCTTGCAAGAGCTACTCAAGCGTTGGGACATCAAAGCTGAGGAAATCATGGCTTTTGGTGATAGTGAAAATGATGTAGAAATGCTTCAATTAGCTGGAATTGCCTATGCCATGGAAAATGCCGACGACAAGGCCAAAGCAGTAGCGACAAACTTTGCTCCATCCAATATTCAGGCAGGAGTTTATCAGGTTTTGGAAGACTGGCTAGAAAAAGGAGAATGAAATGGCAGTGCAGTTGTTAGAAACGTGGCTCCTAAAAGAGCAAGAAAAAATCCAAAACAAGTATCGTGAGCTCAATCAAATCTCCCTATTGAATCCAGATATCATTTTTCTTGGTGATTCTATCATCGAATATTATCCCTTGCAGGAGTTACTAGGACCTTCAAAGATCATGATTAATCGAGGCATCAGGGGTTACCAGACAGGGCTTTTACTGGATAATCTTGATGCCCATCTCTATGGTGATGCTGTTGATCAGATTGTTCTTTTGATTGGGACAAATGATATTGGTAAGGAAGTAGAGTTGGAGCAGACCTTGCATAATCTCGAAGCTGTGATTCAGTCAATTGTGCGTGATTTTCCGCTTACCCAAATCAAGCTTCTTTCTATTTTACCAGTTAATGAAGGCACAGAGTATCAGCAGACAGTTTATATCCGCACCAATGAGAAAATCAAGGCCTGGAATCAAGCTTATCAAGACTTAGCTTCAGCCTATATGCAGGTTGAATATATTCCAGTATTTGATAGCTTCTTAGATGAAGCTGGACAATTAAAACCTACCTACACAACCGATGGCCTACACCTAAGTGTTGCTGGTTATCAGGTTCTTTCAAATGAGTTAAAAGACTATCTTTTTTAGCAACAGTATGAATATGATATATTCATTACAGCAAATTAATTTTACTAAAATAAAAATTCCTCTAAATTTTTTAAGTGAATAAAAATTATTTACTTATGAAATTTAGAGTTTTTTTACATAGAAACCATCCTTGTTTGAGAGTTATTTTAAAATATAAATGCTAAAATAGCACATTTCTATAAAAAATACGTCTCTGATGAACCCGATATGAATGCGTATATTCATTCTTATAAAAATGCATAATATACACAACTTAACCAGTTTATGAAATACCTATTCTTGCTAGAAAAGGTGCTAATATGGTATACTAAAGGCGTTACTCTAATATGAAGGAAAGTGTTTTCTTTTCTGAAAATTCCAAATATTCTTACATATTATTAGTAAAAATGTTTAAAAAAGGAGAACTTATCACATGATAAGAAGAGAGCAACAACGATTTTCTTTAAGAAAATATAAAGTTGGGGTCGCATCAGTTTTCTTAGGAACAACCCTTAGCTTTTTGATGGCTAACGGTAGTGCTGTAAAAGCATCTGAGATTGTAGCACAAAGAAATCCTGGAGAGAATACTGAACTCATCGACAAAAATCAGTCGAAAGAGTCAGCCGCCGACGTGGAGAATACAGTTGTTACCGAATCTTCAGAAGCTACTTTAGAACCTTCAACACCTGAAGTTAAGCCTGAAGAAGCAAAATCAGAATCAACTGAAGCAAAATCTGAAGAAATAAAAGCTGAAAAAACTGAGGAAAAAACATCTCTTAGTTCGGAGGCAAAATCAGAGTCTTCTAAACCATCAGCAACTGATTCAAAAACAGTAGAAACTGTAGTAGCTAAGCCTAAGGCAGAAGAAAAGATTGAATCTAAACCAGAGGAAAAATCTGAGCCCAAAGCAGAACTTTCAGCTGTAACAGAGGCATCTAGCCTTGATACAACTGTTAGTGCAGCTAATGTTGAAGCAAAACCACTAGTAGATAAAGCAACCCTTGCCTTAGCAGCGGAAAATACTGTGAATGCTGGTGCTTTGGCTACAGATAGCGGTCGTCGCCGTCGACGTGCTGCAACTGACCATAATACAGAAGCACTAGCAACTACAACCACACTTAAAGAAGGTGAAACAGCAGATCCGGATATGTCAGATCCTCTTGGTGCATCTGTTAGGTCTCAAAATGTTCCATCAGGCTATCAGCGAAAAGAAGGTGATGTCTATACTTTTGGTATCCTAGACCTTACAAAATTTAATGAACGCTACAATACCAAATACTATGTCCGCATCTATAAAAACTTTAGTACGTCAACAGATTCTGTCGTTGAACTAATCGATAAGAATACAGGGGCTATTGTAGAAACAAAGACAATCACTGCAACAAGTGGTATTCAGCAGTTCTCTACAACAACAACCAAGTCAAATTCTGAGTTGACCTTCCAAGTTGACTATCAGACTTCTATAGCAGCAGATAAAACAGTTCAGCCTTTTCTGCAAGTAGGTTATAAGGTTGGAGATAGCATTACTGCTTTAGTAGCGTCGGGACATACACTAACTCCTGCGGAGGAGGCACATTATAATGCTGTTTATAATGCTCGTACTACTACAGATATTATGAACGCTGTAGAACCAGCCTACAATGGACGTACGATTACAGATAGTAACTTCAAACTTCCAAAAGTTGTTACCAAAAGCACTTACTATAAAGTAGTCGACAAAGCCAATCCTACCTATAATGCTAGTAAAACAGACACAACTGTTCAAGATTATGAGGCGAATGGTAATGAAGTTGAATTAGCTAAGTATACATTGACAGCTACAGAAGGTCAAAACTTCACTGCTTCAGGTAAACGAAAGTTTGCAGGTTACAAACTCTATCAAGAAGCTTCTGCCGATAGTATGACGGGCTATGTTTCTCGTCCATATGTTGTTGGGACTAAATTCATGGATGCTGAGCGTGCGGGCATCAAGCGTATCAAAGAAATCGTCGGAGAAGATGGTTCAGTTGTCGTTCGTGTCTATCTTCTTGATCCAAAGCAACAAAGCAAGCGTTCTGACGGTTCATTAAGTACAGATGGCTATATGCTCCTTGCAGAAACCAAGCCAATTAAACCAGGGAAATATAACACAGAAGATTTAGTTGTCCAAAAGACACCACTGTACACGATCCCTTTTACTCTTGAAAATGGAGTAAGCTATCCAAACGGTAAGGAAACTGCATTTGGCTTCCAAACAGCTTCAGGATACACACCCAAGAAAACGGTGTTTGTCCCATTCTTAGGAGATAATATAGGACACCTTTCTCCAAATGAACAGTTGGAAAAAGGAAATTTCGGTATTGGTACAAACGTTGACTTGCTTAATGGATTGACGCCATATACGGAAACAGTTTACTACTATGAAAAAGTAGATCCAGTAACCTACACCCCTGAAGTAAGTAAAGTCCTTGAAGGACGTACTTTAAATGATGGTGATTTTAGTTTTACCCTTAAACAAGAAGGTGGCACACATCAAGAAACAGTTACCAACAAAAATGGTAAGGCAACCTTTAGCCAACTAACATTCGAAAAACCAGGTACCTATACTTATAAGATTACGGAAGTTGCTGGTTCGGATAAGGACGTTGACTATGATGGTATGGAGGTTACTCTCACAGTTACCGTTACTCAAAATGCTCAGGATAAACTAGAAGTTGAAGCAGTTTATACATCAACAGGTGGTCATGCTGAGGGTGAGAATGACAAGGTCTTCAACAACTATGTTGTAGCTCCAGTTAAGACTAAGTTTGACTTTAGCAAGGCTCTAGCAGGTCGTGAGTTGAAAGCTGGCGAGTTTAGCTTTGTTCTTAAAGATTCAACAGGTAAGGTTCTTCAAACTAAGACAAATACTAAAGAAGGTGTTGTAGCCTTTGATGACTTGACATTTGACAAGACACAAGTTGGAACCCACAAGTATACTGTAGAAGAAGTTATTCCTACTTCTAAGGAAGCTGGCATGACTTATGACACAATGAAGGCTGAAGTGACAATCACAGTTACCAAGGAAGCTCACGTTCTTAAAGCAACAAACACACTTCCTGCAGATAGAGAGTTCAATAATACCTTCACACCAGCTCCTGTTAAAGTAAACCTTGAATTTGATAAATCACTTTCAAATGGTACCTTGAATGCTGGAGACTTTAGCTTTACATTGACTGGTGACAACAATGTTAGTGAGACTGTAACTAACAAGGCAAATGGTAAGATTAGCTTCAGTGAATTATCATTTGACCAAGTAGGTGTCTACAACTATACTGTTAAGGAAGTGAAGGGCAATAAAGCCGATGTAGACTATGATGCAATGACAATCGCAGTTAAAGTAACTGTAACCAAAGATGCAACTACAGGTCTTTTGTCAGCTAAGACTGAAATGACTTCAACAGGTGGTGAAGCAACTGGTGCAGATGATAAAGTCTTTAACAACCATGTAGTGGCACCAGTAACAGCTCAATTTGACTTCAGCAAAGCTCTTGCAGGCCGTAAACTTAAAGCTGGCGAATTCAGTTTTGTCTTGAAAGATTCTGAAGGAACTGTTCTTCAAACCAAGCAAAATGATGTTGATGGTAAAGTTAAGTTTGATGCTTTAACATTTACAAATACTCAAGTTGGAAATCATAAGTACACTGTAGAAGAAGTTATCCCAGAAACTAAAGAAGCTGGAATGACTTACGACACCATGAAAGCTAACGTGACAGTTTCTGTTACGAAATCTGGACATGCACTTACAGCTGTAGCAACACTTCCACAAGACAAAGAGTTTAACAATACCTTCACACCAACTGCAACACAAGCTCAATTCAAGTTCACTAAGAAACTTGAAGGTAAAGAACTTGAAGCAGATGCTTTCACGTTTGAATTGCTTGAAAACGGTAATGTTATCCAAACTAAGAAGAATGCCCAAGATGGAACAATCACCTTTGACGCAATCCCTTATGCTCAAGAAGGTACGCATACTTACACAGTACGTGAAGTAGCTGGAGCTGACACAAACATTGACTATGATTCAATGAATGCGGTAGTAACAGTAACTGTTACTAAGGATGCTACAACTGGTCTCTTGTCCGCAAAAGTGAGCATGCCAGAAGATTCAGAATTCAACAACTATGTAGTGGCGCCAGTAGTTACTAAGTTCGACTTCACGAAGAAACTTGCAGGTCGCGCACTTCAAGAAGGTGAATTTAGCTTCGTATTGAAAGATTCAACTGGTAAAGAAATTGAAACTGTTACAAATAAAGAAGATGGAACAGTTACCTTCACTGAGTTGTCATTCGACAATACTAAAGTTGGTACACATACTTATACTGTTGAAGAAGTAATCCCAGCTTCAAAAGAGCTTGGAATGACTTACGACACCATGAAAGCTAACGTGACAGTTTCTGTAACGAAATCGGGTCATGCACTTACAGCTGTAGCAACACTTCCACAAGACAAAGAGTTTAACAACACCTTCACACCAACTGCAACACAAGTTCAATTCAAGTTCACTAAACGTCTGGAAGGAAAAGAACTTACAAAAGATGCCTTCACATTTGAATTGCTTGAAAACGGTAATGTTATCCAAACTAAGAAAAATGCGGCTGACGGAACTATCCAGTTTGACGCAATCGCTTATGATCAAGAAGGTACGCATACTTACACAGTACGTGAAGTAGCTGGAGCTGACACAAACATTGACTATGATTCAATGAATGCTGAGGTAACAGTTACTGTTACTAAGGATGCTGCAACTGGTCTCTTGTCTGCTAATGTTAAAATGCCTGCAGATACAGAGTTCAACAACTATCATGTGGCTCCAGTCGTTGCAAGATTTGACTTTACTAAGAAATTAGCAGGTCGTGAACTTCAAGCAGGTGAATTTAGCTTCGTATTGAAAGATTCAACTGGTAAAGAAATTGAAACTGTTACCAATAAAGAAGATGGAACAGTTACTTTCACTGAGTTGTCATTTGACAATACTAAAGTTGGTACACATACTTATACTGTTGAAGAAGTAATCCCAGCTTCAAAAGAGCTTGGAATGACTTACGACACCATGAAAGCAACCATTAGAGTTGAAGTTGCTAAGAATGGTCACACCTTGACTACTGTAACAAACGTAACATCAACTGGCGGTGTCAATGCTGATGGAACATCAACAGAAGGAACTGCTGATAAAGAATTCAACAACAAGATCACTCCTCCTGAAACACCTCAATTCCAACCTGAAAAATTTGTCGTTTCTAAAGAGAAATATGACATCACTGGTAACAAGTTGATGGATGACGACGATGAGTTGAACAATGAGTACACTGAAACAAATGCGGATCCATATGTAGACAAGACAACTAACAATGAACTAGAAAACTTAAATACTAAGACAGTTAAACGTGGTTCTAAATTGGTTTACCAAGTATGGCTTGATACTACTAAATTCACTGAAGCAAACAACATCCAATACGTTGGTGTATCTGATACATACGATGCAGAAAAATTGGACGTTAACGCGGCTGATATCAAAGCTTACGATTCAGTAACTGGTGATGATGTCACAGCTAAATTCGATATCAAAGTTGAAAATGGCACCATCACTGCAACTTCTAAAGAAGAATTTATCAAAGATAAAGTTAATGCTCCTGTTATCGACACCACTAAGTTCGCATTTGGACGTTACTACAAGTTCGACATCCCAGCGACTGTGAAAGAATCAGTTAAAGCTGGTGCTGATATTGAAAATACAGCTAACCAAACTGTTCACGTTTACAACCCAGTAAGCAAGACAGTTGAAAAACCAGAAAAACCTACTCAAAAACGTGTGAACAGCGTTCCAGTTCCAGTGGAAATGAATTTCACGAAACGTTTGGAAGGCCGTGAACTTCAAGAGAACGAATTCGAATTCGTATTGAAGAAAGACGGTGTTGAAGTAGAACGCGTGAAGAATGACGCAGCTGGTAAGATTGTCTTCAAGACTCTTGAGTTCGGACGTGATGATCTTGGTAAGACTTATAACTACACTGTAGAAGAAACTCCTGGTACAGATGCAACTGTTACATATGACACAATGGTTGCGACTGTTAAAGTTGTGGTATCTCACGATGGAACAGCCAAAGCAATCGTTGCGAACGTAACAGATGCGGCTGATAAAGAGTTCAACAACGTTGTAACACCTCCAGAAGAACCTAAGTTCCAACCAGAGAAATACGTTATTTCTGAAGAGAAATTCGATATCACAGGTGACAAGCTCGTCGATGATGATAAAGAGTTGGCAGACAAGTACACAGATACCAATGCGAACCCATATGCGGACGATGCATCAAACAACGAAGCTCAAAACTTGAACACCAAGACTGTTAAACGTGGCGCTAAATTGGTTTACCAAGTATGGTTGGATACAACTAAATTTGACGCAGCTAACAAGGACAATATCCAATCAGTAGGAATCTCTGATGACTACGATGAAGCGAAGTTGGATCTTGATTCTACTAAGATCAAAGCCTACGATTCAGTAACAGGCGATGATGTAACAGATAAGTTCGATATCGCTGTGGACAACGGTGTGATCACTGCAACTCTTAAAGCTGGCTTCACTAAGTCACTTGGAGACGCAGACAACACTCAAATCATCGATACAACTAAGTTCGCATTTGGACGTTACTACAAGTTCGACATCCCAACAACAGTGAAAGAATCTGTTAAAGCTGGTGCAGATATCGAAAATACTGCAGCTCAAGTCGTTAACTACTACAACCCAACAACTAAGAAGGTTGAAAAACCAAGCAAACCAACTGAAAAACGTGTAAATAGCGTTCCAGTTCCACTTGATCTTAAATTCACGAAATCTCTTGAAGGTCGTCAATTGCAAGATCAAGAATTCACATTCGTTCTTAAGAAAGATGGCAATGTTGTCGAAACAGTGAAGAATGACGCTACTGGTAAAATTACCTTCAAGACTCTTGAATTTGGTAAAGACGATCTTGGTAAGACTTATAACTATACTGTAGAAGAAACTCCTGGTACAGATGCAACTGTTACATATGACACAATGGTTGCTACTGTTAAAGTTGTGGTATCTCACGATGGAACAGCCAAAGCAATCGTTGCGAACGTAACAGATGCGGCTGATAAAGAGTTCAACAACGTTGTAACACCTCCAGAAGAACCTAAGTTCCAACCAGAGAAATACGTTATTTCTGAAGAGAAATTCGATATCACAGGTGACAAGCTCGTCGATGATGATAAAGAGTTGGCAGACAAGTACACAGATACCAATGCGAACCCATATGCGGACGATGCATCAAACAACGAAGCTCAAAACTTGAACACCAAGACTGTTAAACGTGGCGCTAAATTGGTTTACCAAGTATGGTTGGATACAACTAAATTTGACGCAGCTAACAAGGACAATATCCAATCAGTAGGAATCTCTGATGACTACGATGAAGCGAAGTTGGATCTTGATTCTACTAAGATCAAAGCTTACGATTCAGTAACAGGCGATGATGTAACAGATAAGTTCGATATCGCTGTGGACAACGGTGTGATCACTGCAACTCTTAAAGCTGGCTTCACTAAGTCACTTGGAGACGCAGACAACACTCAAATCATCGATACAACTAAGTTCGCATTTGGACGTTACTACAAGTTCGACATCCCAACAACAGTGAAAGAATCTGTTAAAGCTGGTGCAGATATCGAAAATACTGCAGCTCAAGTCGTTAACTACTACAACCCAACAACTAAGAAGGTTGAAAAACCAAGCAAACCAACTGAAAAACGTGTAAATAGCGTTCCAGTTCCACTTGATCTTAAATTCACGAAATCTCTTGAAGGTCGTCAATTGCAAGATCAAGAATTCACATTCGTTCTTAAGAAAGATGGCAATGTTGTCGAAACAGTGAAGAATGACGCTACTGGTAAAATTACCTTCAAGACTCTTGAATTTGGTAAAGACGATCTTGGTAAGACTTATAACTATACTGTAGAGGAAGTAGCTGGAACAGACGCAACAGTCAAATACGACACAATGGTTGCGACTGTTAAAGTTGTGGTATCTCACGATGGAACAGCCAAAGCAATCGTTGCGAACGTAACAGATGCGGCTGATAAAGAGTTCAACAACGTTGTAACACCTCCAGAAGAACCTAAGTTCCAACCAGAGAAATACGTTGTTTCTGAAGAGAAATTCGATATCACAGGTGACAAGCTCGTTGACGATGATAAAGAGTTGGCAGACAAGTACGCAGATACAAATGCGAACCCGTATGCGGATGATGCATCAAACAACGAAGAACAAAACTTGAACACTAAGACTGTTAAACGTGGCGCTAAATTGGTTTACCAAGTATGGTTGGATACAACTAAATTTGACGCAGCTAACAAGGACAATATCCAATCAGTAGGAATCTCTGATGACTACGATGAAGCGAAGTTGGATCTTGATTCTACTAAGATCAAAGCCTACGATTCAGTAACAGGCGATGATGTAACAGATAAGTTCGATATCGCTGTGGACAACGGTGTGATCACTGCAACTCTTAAAGCTGGCTTCACTAAGTCACTTGGAGACGCAGACAACACTCAAATCATCGATACAACTAAGTTCGCATTTGGACGTTACTACAAGTTCGACATCCCAGCAACTGTCAAAGCTGACGTTGCGGCTGGTTCAGACATCGAAAATACGGCAGCTCAAGTAGTTAACTACTACAACCCAACTACGAAGAAGGTAGAGAAACCAGAAAAACCAACTGAAAAACGTGTCAACTCAGTACCAATCTCAGTGGACTTCAACTTCACTAAGAAACTGGAAGGCCGTGAATTGAAGGCTGGTGAATTCAGCTTCGTATTGAAGGCAGAAGATGGAACACCGATCGAAACTGTTCAGAACGACAAGGACGGAAACGTTAAGTTCAAAGCAATTGAGTACAAGAAAGGCCAAGAAGGTACTTACAAGTACACAATTGAAGAAGTTAAGGGAACGGATGCGACAGTTACATATGACTCTATGAAGGCAGAAGTAACAGTTGTAGTGGAACACAATGGAAAAGCTAAAGCACTTGTGAAGACAGTGACAGACGCTTCAGACAAAGAGTTCAACAACGTTGTAACTCCTCCAGAAGAACCTAAGTTTCAACCGGAGAAATACGTTGTTTCAGAAGAGAAATTTGATATCACTGGCGACAAGCTTCTTGATGATGATAAAGAGTTGAAAGATAAGGTGGCAGATACCAACGCCAACCCATATGCGGACGATGCATCAAACAACGAAGCTCAAAACTTGAACACTAAGACTGTTAAACGTGGCGCTAAATTGGTTTACCAAGTATGGTTGGATACAACTAAATTTGACGCAGCTAACAAGGACAATATCCAATCAGTAGGAATCTCTGATGACTACGATGAAGCGAAGTTGGATCTTGATTCTACTAAGATCAAAGCCTACGATTCAGTAACAGGCGATGATGTAACAGATAAGTTCGATATCGCTGTGGACAACGGTGTGATCACTGCAACTCTTAAAGCTGGCTTCACTAAGTCACTTGGAGACGCAGACAACACTCAAATCATCGATACAACTAAGTTCGCATTTGGACGTTACTACAAGTTCGACATCCCAGCAACTGTCAAAGCTGACGTTGCGGCTGGTTCAGACATCGAAAATACGGCAGCTCAAGTAGTTAACTACTACAACCCAACTACGAAGAAGGTAGAGAAACCAGAAAAACCAACTGAAAAACGTGTCAACTCAGTACCAATCTCAGTGGACTTCAACTTCACTAAGAAACTGGAAGGCCGTGAATTGAAGGCTGGTGAATTCAGCTTCGTATTGAAGGCAGAAGATGGAACACCGATCGAAACTGTTCAGAACGACAAGGACGGAAACGTTAAGTTCAAAGCAATTGAGTACAAGAAAGGCCAAGAAGGTACTTACAAGTACACAATTGAAGAAGTTAAGGGAACGGATGCGACAGTTACATATGACTCTATGAAGGCAGAAGTAACAGTTGTAGTGGAACACAATGGAAAAGCTAAAGCACTTGTGAAGACAGTGACAGACGCTTCAGACAAAGAGTTCAACAACGTTGTAACTCCTCCAGAAGAACCTAAGTTTCAACCGGAGAAATACGTTGTTTCAGAAGAGAAATTTGATATCACTGGCGACAAGCTTCTTGATGATGATAAAGAGTTGAAAGATAAGGTGGCAGATACCAACGCCAACCCATATGCGGACGATGCATCAAACAACGAAGCTCAAAACTTGAATACTAAGACTGTGAAACCAGGCGCTAAATTGGTTTACCAAGTATGGCTTGATACAACTAAATTTGACGCAGCTAACAAGGATAACATCCAATCAGTAAGTATTTCTGATGACTTCGATGAAACGAAGGTTGATGTAGATGCTTCAGCTATCAAGGGTTATGATTCAGTAACTGGTGATGATGTAACGGACAAGTTTGACATCAAGGTTGAAAATGGTGTCATGACTGCAACTCTTAAAGCTGGCTTCACCAAGTCACTTGGAGACGCAGAAAATACTCAAATCATCGACACCACTAAGTTCGCATTTGGTCGCTACTATAAATTCGATATCCCAGCAACCGTTAAGACTGACGTTGCGGCTGGTGCAGACATCGAAAATACGGCAGCTCAAGTAGTGAACTACTACAACCCAACTACGAAGAAGGTTGAAAAACCAAGCAAACCAACTGAAAAACGTGTGAATAGCGTACCAGTACAAGTAGAATTCAACTTCACTAAACGCTTGGAAGGTCGTGAATTGAAAGCGAACGAATTCAGCTTCGTCCTTAAAGATTCAACAGGAAAAGTTGTTGAAACTGTAACGAACGATGCATCTGGAAACGTTAAGTTCTCAGCTATCGAATTCAAGAAAGAACAAGCAGGCGTTCACAACTACACAGTTGAAGAAGTTAAAGGCTCAGACGCAACCGTTACATACGATACTATGAAAGCGAATGTAACAGTAACTGTTTCTCACGACGGAACAGCTAAAGTTCTTGTGGCAACTGTTGGCGATATCGCTGATAAAGAGTTCAACAACCGCGTAACTCCTCCAGAAGAACCTAAGTTCCAACCAGAGAAATACGTTGTTTCTGAAGAGAAATTCGATATCACAGGCGACAAGCTCGTTGACGATGACAAAGAATTGGCAGATAAGTACGCAGATACAAATGCCAACCCATATGCGGATGATGCATCAAACAACGAAGCTCAAAACTTGAATACGAAGACTGTTAAACGTGGCGATAAATTGGTATATCAAGTATGGCTTGATACAACTAAATTTGACGCAGCTAACAAGGACAACATCCAATCAGTAGGAATCTCAGATGACTACGATGAAACTAAGTTGGATCTTGATTCTACTAAGATCAAAGCTTACGATTCAGTAACAGGTGATGATGTCACAGCTAAATTCGATATCGCTGTGAACAATGGTGTGATCAGTGCAACCCTTAAAGCTGGTTTCACGAAGTCACTTGGCGATGCAGAAAACACTCAAGTGATCGACACAACTAAATTCGCCTTCGGACGTTACTACAAGTTCGACATCCCAACAACAGTGAAAGCTGATGTTCCTGGCGGAGTAGATATCGAAAATACTGCGGCTCAAGTAGTGAACTACTACAACCCAACTACGAAGAAAGTTGAAAAACCAAGCAAACCAACTGAAAAACGTGTGAATAGCGTACCAGTACAAGTAGAGTTCAACTTCACTAAACGTTTGGAAGGCCGTGAATTGAAAGCGAACGAATTCAGCTTTGTTCTTAAAGATTCAGAAGGTAAGACTCTTGAAACTGTAACGAACGATGCGTCTGGTAACGTTAAGTTCTCAGCTATCGAATTCAAGAAAGAACAAGCAGGCGTTCACAACTACACAGTTGAAGAAGTAGCTGGAACAGACGCAACCGTTACATACGATACTATGAAAGCGAATGTAACAGTAACTGTTTCTCACGATGGAACAGCTAAAGTTCTTGTAGCAACTGTTGGCGATATCGCTGATAAAGAGTTTAACAACCGTGTAACTCCACCAGAAACTCCTGAGTTCAATCCAGAGAAATATATTCTTAATGAAGAGAAATTTGATATCACTGGAAATAAACTTCTTGATGATGATAAAGAGTTGACTGATAAAGTAGCAGATACCAACAATGATCCATATGTGGACAAAGTTGATAATAATGAAAAGCAAAATATCAATACTCAAACACTCCATAAAGGTGATAAGGTTGTTTACCAAGTATGGTTGGATACAACTAAATTCACAGAAGCTCACAATATTCAATCTGTTGATATTACAGATAAATATGACAGCGAAAACTTGGATGTTAATGTAGCTGATATTAAAGCTTATGATTCAGTAACTGGTGAAGATGTAACAGCTAAGTTTGATATCTCAATTGTGGATGGTGTTATTACTGCTACATCTAAGGCTGACTTGACTAAGTCTCTTGGAGATGCAGAAAATACACAAGTAATCGACACTGCTAAATTAGCATTTGGACGTTACTACAAGTTTGATATTCCAGCACGTATCAAGGGAACTGCTAAAGAAGGTGTAGATATTGAAAATACAGCTTCTCAAATTGTTCACCAATATGATCCAACTAAGAAATCAGTTGAAAAACCAGAAAAACCAACTGAAAAACGTGTTGTTAATATTCCAGTGAAAGTTGAATTCAACTTCACGAAGAAATTGGAAGGTCGTGCGTTGAAAGCTGGTGAATTCAGCTTCGTATTGAAAGACAAAGATGGTAACGTGATTGAAACCGTAAGCAATGATGCTGAAGGTAAGATCAAGTTCTCAGCTCTTGAATTCAAACGTGGTCAAGAAGGTACTTATATCTATCATGTAGAAGAAGTGAAAGGTACAGAGGCTGGAGTTGAGTACGATAAGATGGTAGCGACTGTTGGAGTTACTGTAACTAAGGATGGCAAAGTGTTGACTCTTACTTCACAAATGCCTGAAGATACTGAGTTTAACAACAAGGTAACACCACCAACACCGCCAACACCGCCAACACCGCCAACACCGCCAACACCGCCAACACCGCCAACACCGCCAACACCGCCAACACCACCAACACCGCCAACACCGCCAACACCGCCAACACCAGAAAAACCTAAAGGTCCTGAGTTGCCAAACACTGGTGAACAATCTAAATCTGGACTTGTTGCACTTGGTGCTGCACTTGGCCTGGTAGGTCTAGGTTTGGTTGCAAAACGCAAAAAAGAAGATGAAGCTTAATGTTTCTAGGTTTCTAGAACGAATCAAGATTTATCTTTGAGTATCTAAACAAAAGATATTCTAAAGTTGGTTATACATTTATTAAATAAATGTATGTAATCGCAAGAAGAGAGGTTAATGCCTCTCTTTTTGTTTTTATAATTTATTTAAGAAACCGAAAACTTTGAATAAATATAAATCTTTAAAATTAATTAAACAAATGGTCAGGAATTGTACATTTTTTTAAATAAGTATGGTATAATTTGATTAGACAATCAAATGTTTTCTAATCGTAAAGGAGGTTATTATGAAACATAAATGGTTTAAATGTCTAACATTTTTCTTAACATTCTTGCTAATGGGATTATCGATGATCAATTTAGCAAAAATAGTTCAAGCAGAAACTGTCATAAATTACAATCTAGATACTAAGATGGTCCATGAGAGGTCTGGCCTTGAACTAGCCGAGGATGTGGAGGTTATTGCTGGGGAACGCTTACTCGCAACCTATCAGTTAACCTTTCCAGATAGCCAGAGTATAGCTGAGAACGATAAGCTTGTTTTAGATATTCCAAAAGAGCTGAGACTGATAACGAATCTAACCTTTGATGTAACGAATACTAATGGTAAGAAGGTGGGAATAGCTCAGACGGATCCGAGTACAGGGAAAGTTACTGTAACTTTTACAGACTATTTTGCAAAACGTCCTGAGAAAAAAGAGTTACTCCTTCAGTTTAATTTAACGATTAATCGAGAAGTTGTTAAGGAAAGTCAACCAGTTACTGTTACCATTGGTCATAAGACCTATAGTTTTAAGTACAAACAAGATAGTGGTGAAGCTGGCGATTATGAGATGAAATATGGTTATCAGGATGATACCGATCCAAGTATCATTAAGTGGCGTATTCTCTTGAATGCCAATCAAGATATGATTCGTGGGATGACAATTACGGATACTTTTGGTGATGGACAAACCTTAATTCCTGAGTCATTTAGAGCTGTTCGCTATGAGACACAACCTACAAAGATTCGTAACGAGGCTCATATTCTTACGTTAGAGCCATCAGATAATTTTTCAAAAAAGGCGGTATTCACTAAAAATGCTCAAGGAGGAATCACAGGATTTACAATTCCATTTGGAGATAACTATCATTGGGCAATGTATATTGAATACTCTACTAAGTTACCAGATGGAGTTCCTGCGGGGTCTTTAGTTTCTAACACCTTATCATGGTCAGCCACTAATTTTGAGACTCGTAGTATCGTGCGTGAAGTTCGTCTAGAGTCAGGATCAGGTCTTGGTGGAGCTGAAAAATCAGAAAATGTTATATTAAAGGCTCAAAAGATTCTAAAAGGAAAAGCATTAGAAAAAGACCAGTTTAGTTTTGGACTTTATGATGCAAATAATCTAGCTCAGCCTATCCAAATTGCCAAAAATGCAGAAGATGGAAGTGTAACCTTCAATGCTATTAAGTATGCTAAAGAAGGCGTTTACTATTATCTCATTAAAGAAATGATTCCTGAAAACTCTGGTCACTATGACTATGATAGACATGAATTAAAGGTTACTGTAACAGTAACGGATGATGATGGTATCAAAATGGGAACGGTGGCTTATGGTGAAGAGAAGACAACATTTACCAACGTTTATCGTGGAACTACAAGCATAAAAGGTAAGAAGATTTGGAATGACGCAGAAAACCAAGATGGCATTCGTCCAGATACTATAAGAGTTCGTCTTTTGGCAAACGGTAGTGAAGTAGCAAGTAAATCTGTTAAGTCAGAAGATAACTGGAACTTTACATTTGACCAGTTACCTGAAAATGATCCAGAAGGAAAAGCTATTGTTTATACAGTAGCAGAGGATCAAGTAGAGGGATATACGACAGAGATAGATCAGAAAAACTATACTATAACTAATACTCATGTTCCTGAAGTAACTGATTTGAAAGTTAGTAAGCGTTGGGAGGATGCTGATAATAAGGCAGGAAAACGTCCAAATAACATCAAGATCCAACTCTATGCTAATGGCAAAAAAGTTGGAAAAGAAGTTACTTTGAGCGAAGATAATAAGTGGAACTATACTTTTACAAATCTTCCTAAACATTCAGCAGGAAAAGTTATTAACTATACAATAGCTGAAGTCAAGGTTCCTGAGGGATATGTTTCTAAAACAATCCAAGAAAATGAAACACATCTTGTATTAGTGAATACCTATCAACCGCCAGTTCCACCAACTATTCCAACAACTCCAAACAAAAAAACTAATCCACCAAAACAATCAAATCCAAAGTCACCAGATAAACCAAAGGATCGTGTTTTACCAAAAACTGGTGAACAAGCTACTACAGCATTGGTAGTTTTAGGTCTAGGAATTGGTCTTGTAGGACTAGCTTTAGTAAAACGTAGAAAATAGTTCGATAAAAAAGCAGGACTTGATACCTATACCTAAGAGAGGACTTTCGAGTTCTCTCTTTTTATGTCTTCTAGTATAGGTTTTAAGCAGTACTTACTATATTCATATTTTTTACAAAAATAAACCGTTTTCACTTGACAAAAATTGGTCTATACCATATAATGAAATAAAGAAAACGGAGGTTATAAAAATGAAAGTTATTAAAGTGGAAAATCCAGTTGAAGGTGGAAAAGTTGCCTTTGACATCTTGAAAGAAAAGTTGGAAAACGGTGCACAAACATTAGGGCTTGCAACAGGAAGTAGCCCTCTGGAATTTTACCAACGAATCGTTGAGAGCGATCTTGATTTTTCAAATCTTACAAGTGTCAACTTAGATGAGTATGTCGGTCTTGATGGGGACAATCC
This sequence comes from Streptococcus sp. KHUD_014, assembly GCF_051106275.1. Taxonomy (GTDB): domain Bacteria; phylum Bacillota; class Bacilli; order Lactobacillales; family Streptococcaceae; genus Streptococcus. The sequence continues at coordinate 791,076 of NZ_CP193666.1, forward strand.
TCAATCATACCGTTACTTCATGCAAGAAAATCTTTTTAATCAAAAACCATTCAAAGAAAGCTTCTTGCCACGTGGCGATAAAGACCATGCTGAAGAAGAAGTGGAACGCTACAATCAAATATTGGCTGACCATCCAGTTGACCTACAAATCTTGGGAATTGGTCGTAATGGACACATTGGATTTAACGAGCCAGGAACTCCATTTGATAGCCAAACACATCTTGTAGAGCTTGACCAGTCTACTATCGAAGCTAACGCACGTTTCTTTGATAAGATTGAAGATGTTCCAACACAAGCCATTTCAATGGGGATTAAGAACATTTTGGATGCTAAGTCTATCCTTCTCTTTGCTTATGGTGAATCAAAAGCAGAAGCTATCGCTGGAACTGTTGAAGGTCCTGTGACAGAAAGCCTTCCAGCAAGTAGCCTACAAAACCATCCAGATGTGACCATTATCGCAGATGCAGCAGCACTCAGCTTGTTAAAGAAATAAGATTTTTATCATTAAAGACCATTCGATCCTGTGGATTGGGTGGTTTTTTGGTCTGGATATATTTCAAATATGATGAGGGATGAAAATCAAAATTTTTTGTATTTTTTACATGAAGAAGACAAATTTGACTGTTCATCACTTTCTGCTTTTTGTCAGTATTTAGCAAAGATAGAAGCTATCAGTTTAGGTCAACTAAAGGATTTACATTTTATTCAAGAGCAGATACTTAAACACTTTGTCTGGCATTTTGAGAGTCAGGATCTGTATATCATTTATGATCTACCGTCAGATTATTGAGAGTACCTAGATCACATGGGGTTAGAAATTAAAAAATTAGATGTTTGTTTAGAACAAACTTTAGAAGTGGAGAACTAGGCTAGACATAATGGTAAAATCTTGTAAATTTTAAATTGAATGATTTGGGAGAATTTCATTTTTTTCTTGACAATTTTCTTTATTCCGTGTAAAATAGAATAGATCTTGAACTTGAAGGGAGTGAAAAAAATGTCTAAAACAGTAGTACGTAAGAATGAATCTCTTGACGATGCACTTCGTCGTTTCAAACGTGCAGTTACTAAAGCTGGTACTCTTCAAGAAACACGCAAACGTGAATTCTATGAAAAACCTTCTGTAAAACGTAAACGTAAATCAGAAGCAGCTCGTAAACGTAAAAAATTCTAATTAATTAGAAAGGCTAGAGCGATCTAGTCTTTTTTGTTTTAAATTAATCCTGTAAATCCTGCAAAATTCTAAAACTTCCTCCTACAATTTGATATAATAGTAGAGAAGAACTCGATTTAAGGAGGAAATAATGTCGGTTTTAGTAAAAGAAGTGATTGAAAAGCTTAGATTGGACATTGTCTATGGTGAAGCAGAATTACTTGAAAAGGAAATCAATACTGCGGATATTACGCGACCTGGTCTTGAAATGACGGGCTATTTTGATTACTATACTCCAGAGCGGATTCAACTTTTGGGGATGAAGGAGTGGTCTTACCTAGTCTCTATGCCTTCTCAAAATCGTTACGATGTCTTGAAAAAAATGTTTCAACCGGAGACACCTGCGGTCATCGTTGCCCGTGGTTTGGTGGTTCCAGAGGAAATGTTGAAGGCTGCTAGAGAATGTAAAATTGCGATTTTAACTAGTCGTACAGCAACCAGTCGTTTGTCTGGAGAACTATCTAGCTATCTTGATTCACGTTTAGCGGAACGTACAAGTGTACATGGGGTCCTAATGGATATCTATGGTATGGGTGTTTTGATTCAAGGTGATAGTGGAATCGGTAAGAGTGAGACAGGTTTAGAACTAGTTAAACGTGGTCACCGCTTAGTAGCAGACGATCGGGTAGATATCTATTCTAAGGATGAAATGACTCTCTGGGGTGAACCTGCTGAAATCTTGAAACATCTAATCGAAATTCGTGGAGTAGGGATCATCGATGTCATGAGTCTATACGGTGCCAGTGCAGTTAAGGATTCTTCACAAGTTCAGCTAGCTGTTTATTTGGAAAATTATGATACACATAAGACCTTTGATCGCTTAGGAAATAATGCTGAAGAACTAGAAGTTTCTGGAGTTACCATTCCACGTATCCGCATCCCAGTTAAAACAGGGCGCAATATTTCTGTTGTTATCGAGGCGGCAGCTATGAATTATCGTGCCAAAGACATGGGCTTTGATGCGACGCGTCTGTTTGAAGAACGTTTAACAAATCTGATTTCAAAGAACGAGGTGAAAGATGATTGATCCTGTTGCTTTTCAGATAGGTCCCTTTGCTGTTCGCTGGTATGCGCTTTGTATTGTTTCAGGTCTGATCTTAGCAGTTTTTCTAGCTATGCGTGAAGCACCTCATAAAAAGATTTTATCTGATGATATTTTAGACTTTATCTTGATTGCCTTCCCATTATCAATACTTGGAGCGAGACTCTACTATGTCATTTTTAAATTGGATTATTACAGTCAGAATCTAGGAGAAATCTTTGCTATCTGGAATGGCGGTCTAGCGATCTACGGTGGCCTGATTACTGGAGCGATTGTTCTATACATCTTTGCAGACCGCAAGTTAATCAATACTTGGGATTTCTTAGATATTGCTGCACCGAGTGTTCTGATTGCTCAGAGCCTTGGACGCTGGGGAAATTTCTTTAATCAGGAAGCTTATGGTGCAGCTGTCGAGAGTCTGGACTTTCTTCCATCCTTTATTAAGAATCAGATGTACATTGACGGTTCTTATCGACAGCCAACCTTTCTATATGAGTCCATTTGGAATGTCATCGGATTTGCTTTGATTCTTATTTTTAGAAGACGCCTAAAAGGTATTCGCCGTGGGCACATCACAGCTTTTTATCTTATGTGGTATGGATTTGGACGTTTGATTATTGAAGGTATGCGTACTGATAGCCTCATGTTCCTTGGCCTTCGTGTTTCCCAGTTGTTATCAGCTGTCTTAATCGGACTTGGAATCTTTATTGTTTTCTATCAAAATCGGAAAAAAGCGCCATTTTATATTATAAAAAAGGAGAATTAATATGTTAGAAGCTGCTTATATTTTTGTAGCCATTGCCTTGGTTGTATTTTTAGTCTATTTGATTATTACTTTACAGAAAGTTGGTCGAGTTATTGATGAATCAGAAAAAACTGTAAAAACCTTAACATCTGATCTTGATGTGACTCTCCATTATACCAATGAGCTATTAACTAAGGTCAATGTTCTAGTTGATGATATCAACGTTAAAGTGGCAACGATTGATCCTCTCTTTACAGCAGTGGCTGATTTGTCTGTTTCTGTATCAGACCTTAATGATCAAGCGCGTGTTTTGAGCAAAAAGGCATCATCTGCTGGATCAAAAACCTTGAAGACAGGCGCAGGCTTATCAGCTATACGTGTTGCAAGTAAATTTTTCAAAAAATAAAAAAGGAGTAAGCTAATGGGTAAACTATCATCTATCTTTCTAGGAACTGTTTCAGGTGTGGCTGCAGCCTTGTTTCTAACTAGTGATAAAGGTAAGCAAGTGAGAAGTCAAGCACAAGGATTTTTAGAAGATTTAAGAGAAGATCCTGAGTATGCCAAGGAACAAGTCTGTGAAAAATTGACAGAAGTCAAAGAACAAACCAAAGAATTTGTTCTTAAAACCAAGGAACAAGTGGAATCAGGCGAAATCACCCTAGATACTGTCCTTGAAAAAGCAAAATGTTGTGCACAGCAGGCGACAGAAGCTTCAAAAGAGATCTTGAACAGTCTCAAAGAACAACTGGAAGACAAAGTGGTTGTGGAAGAACAAGAAGAAGGTAAAGAAATCGTCATCGAGATTCAAGAAGATTAAAATAGAGTCACCATTTCATGATTCCCTAGGAGTCATAGATGGTGATTTTTTTATTGAATGAAGTCTTTATGGTATAATGAGTACTATGCAGAAGAAACCGACATCAGCCTATGTGCATATTCCTTTTTGCACACAGATTTGTTATTATTGTGACTTTTCAAAAGTCTTTATTAAAAACCAGCCAGTGGATAGTTACCTAGAACATCTCTTAGAAGAGTATCGCTCCTATGATATTCAGCAGTTGCGAACCCTTTATATAGGAGGGGGGACTCCCACAGCCTTGTCCGCCCAACAACTGGAGTTTTTGTTAGATGGGTTGACGAAAAATCTGGACTTATCAGCCTTAGAGGAATTAACCATTGAAGCCAATCCTGGGGATTTGGATTCCGATAAGATCGCAGTCCTAAAAAATTCAGCAGTTAATCGTGTTTCCTTAGGCGTGCAAACCTTTGATGATAAAATGCTGAAAAAGATTGGGCGTAGTCATTTGGAGAAGGATATCTATGAAAATATAGACCGTCTCAAGTTAGCAGGATTTGAAAATATCTCTATTGACTTGATTTACGCTCTTCCCGGGCAAACTATGGAGCAGGTCAAGGATAATGTTGCCAAGGCTATCGCTCTGGATATTCCTCACATGAGTCTCTATAGCTTGATTTTGGAAAACCACACTGTCTTTATGAACCGCATGAGACGAGGAAAATTACCTCTTCCTAAGGAAGAATTAGAAGCAGAGATGTTTGAATATATCATTGCTGAATTGGAGAATGCTGGTTTTGAACATTACGAGATTTCTAATTTTTCCAAGCCAGGTTTTGAAAGTCGTCATAACCTTATGTATTGGGACAATGCAGAGTATTTTGGTATCGGCGCTGGCGCTTCGGGCTATGTCAATGGGGTTCGCTACAAAAACCACGGTCCCATCCGTCACTACATGAAAGCAGTAGAAGCTAGTAATGCGAGGATCAATGAGGAATATTTGAGTCAGAGAGAACAAATGGAAGAAGAAATGTTTCTGGGCCTCCGTAAGAAATCTGGGGTTTCAATTAGACGATTTGAAGAAAAATTTGCTACTTCTTTTGAAGAGTTGTATGGGCAAGTTGTGAAAGATTTGTGTCATCAAGGTCTTTTACAAGTAGAAGGTCAACAAATTCGCATGACAAAGAAAGGTCTCTTTTTAGGAGATACAGTAGCTGAAAGATTTATTTTGGAGTGATACTATGGGTTTAACTTATCAAATGAAGATGAAAATTCCTTTTGATATGTCAGATATGAATGGGCATATCAAACTACCAAGCCTCATCTTACTTTCTCTGCAGGTTTCAGGTAGCCAGTCAGCTCAACTGGGCGTAAGCGATAAGGAAATACTTGAAAAATATAATCTAGTTTGGATTATTACAGAGTACGATATTGATGTGATTAGGCTTCCACGTTTTGCCGAGGAAATTACCATCGAGACAGAGGCTTTAAGTTACAATCGTCTCTTTTGTTACCGCCGTTTCACCATCTACGATGAGTCAGGTCAAGCTATTATCCAAATGCTGGCGACCTTTGCTCTGATGGACCGGGATAGTCGCAAGGTCCATAGCGTGGATCCTGAGATGGTTGCCCCTTACCTATCGGAATTTTCAAAGAAAATCATTCGAGGTCCCAAATGCACTGATTTGGACAATCCTACTAGTAAGGACTATCATGTTCGCTTTTATGATTTGGATATGAATGGGCATGTCAATAATAGCAAGTACCTAGATTGGATTTTTGAAGTCATGGGAGCAGACTTTCTCATGGGTCATATCCCACAGAAAATCAATCTCAAATACGTGAAGGAAGTTCGTCCTGGTGGTATGATTAGCTCTAGCTATGAGTTGATCGGATCGCAGAGCCGCCATCAAGTTACTAGCCAAGGAGTCGTCAATGCCCAGGCTCTTATTCAATGGACTACAAAGGAGTGAAAATGACTTATAAAGGATATTTAATAGATTTAGACGGAACAATTTATAAGGGGAAAGATCGGATCCCTGAAGGAGAAGCTTTTGTCCATGACTTGCAAAAGCAAAATATTCCCTACCTCTTTGTCACAAACAATACGACACGAACACCTGAGAGTGTCCAAGAGATGTTGGCTAATCACTTCAACATTGATACACCAGTGTCAACTATCTACACTGCAACTTTAGCGACCATAGACTATATGAATGACCTTGGACTAGAAAAAACTGTCTATGTCATTGGTGAGGCAGGTTTAAAGGAAGCCATTCAAGCAGCAGGCTATGTTGAGGACAAGGACAATCCTGCATATGTGGTTGTTGGTTTAGACTGGCAAGTAGACTATGAAAAGTTTGCTACGGCAACCCTAGCTATTCATAAAGGTGCTCACTTTATCGGTACCAACCCAGATTTGAACATTCCAACTGAACGTGGACTTTTACCTGGTGCTGGTTCACTGATTACTCTTCTTGAAGCAGCAACTCGCGTAAAACCAGTTTATATAGGAAAACCTAATGCGATTATTATGGACAAGGCTGTTGAGCACCTAGGACTTGAACGCCAAGAAATTGTCATGGTAGGGGACAACTATCTAACAGATATTCGTGCAGGAATCGATAATGGAATTCCCAGTCTATTAGTAACAACTGGTTTTACTAAACCAGAAGAAGTAGCAGATTTACCTATTGCACCGACTCATGTTGTTTCTAGCCTGGCGGAGTGGAATTTCGATGAAAACTAAATTTACTTTTGTAGGAAGTCTTTTCTTTCTCCTCTCGCTTGCTATTTTATTAACCATCTACCTGGCTTGGTTGATTTACCCTCTGGAGATTTCTTGGTTAAACTTGACAAATCGTGTTCATCTGCAACCTCAGACCATCCAGCATAATTTTAATGTTTTGATGGATTATTTGACCAATCCTTTTAGTCAACAATTAGAAATGCCAGACCTACCTTCTTCGGTATCTGGTTTACACCATTTTGCGGTTGTGAAGGGATTATTTCATCTGACTCAAGCTGTAGCCTTGTTGACAGCTCCACTTTTTTATCTTTTCTGGAAGAATGTGGTAAAACCAGATTACCTCTCTCTTTATCGAAAAGCTTTTATCCTTATGGTTGGTCTACCACTTGGTTTAGGTTTATTTGGTGTCGTAGTTGGCTTTGAGCAGTTTTTTACCTTGTTCCACCAGATACTTTTCGTGGGCGATGATACTTGGCTTTTTGATCCCGCGTTTGATCCAGTTATTTTAATCCTACCAGAGGAATTTTTCCTCCATTGTTTTCTCTTATTTTTCTGTATCTATGAGCTTCTTTTTGGTTTCTTTTATTTCAAAAGCAGAAGTAAGAAATGGAATAAAGTCAGCTAGATTCTAACGAATGTTCAAAAAACTCTTATCGTTTGGGAAATCTTTTTTGCCATATTGGAGCAAATGATATGCCTTTAATCAGAAATAGCCTATTTTTGTCGAAAAAAATAGGTTTTTTTACGGAAATAACTAGTCAAGCGCTTTATTTTTTTGTATAATAGAAATAGAAAAGTATGTAAAGATGAGGAAAGCATGATTACACTATTTTTATCGCCGAGTTGTACATCATGTCGTAAGGCAAAGGCCTGGCTCGAGAATCATAAAGTGCCTTTTCAAGAGCATAATATTATGACCAGCCCTTTAACGAGAAAAGAACTGCAACACATTCTTTCCTTGACCGAAAATGGTACTGATGACATCATCTCGACTCGTTCAAAAATTTTCCAAAAATTGAATATTGATGTAGAGAGTATCTCAGTATCGGAGTTGCTTTATTTAATTGAGCAGTATCCAAGTCTTTTGCGTCGCCCAATCATCATTGATGATAAACGTATGCAAATTGGCTTTAATGAAGATGAGATTCGTGCTTTTCTCCCTCGTAGTTACCGTAAGCAAGAATTGAAAGAAGCTACATTGAGAGCTGGTATAAATTAGATGAATAAACAGTATAGTTACCCACTAGATTTGTCGTGGAGCACTGAAGAACTTGCTTCAGTGCTTTCTTTTTTTAATGATGTTGAAACAGCCTATGAAGGCAAAGTAGAGGCCAAACGACTTTTAGAGTCCTACAAAAAATTTAAAGTTGTCGTTCCTAGCAAGAGTGAAGAAAAACGCTTGGGTCGTGAATTTGAAATTGCAAGTGGCTATTCTTTTTATCGTGCTGTTCAACTAGCCAAAGAGCAAGAGGAAGGGAAGATTTCGCTTGGAAAATAAATTTGCGTTTGCCAAAGAGATTGTCAAGGAAGCAGCGAGTTATATCCGAAAACATATGAAGGATGATCTTCATGTTGAGAGAAAAACCTCGCCGACGGACTTGGTGACACGTTTGGATAAGGAAGTACAAGATTTTTTGGTTGATAAGATTCTCTCACGCTACCCCCATGACCAGTTTTGTGCAGAAGAAGGAAATTTAAGAGCTTCTGTCAATCAAGGTTCTGTCTGGATTATTGATCCCATTGATGGCACGAATAATTTTGTGGCACAAGGCGAAGACTTCGCCATCATGGTAGCTTATTTCGAAAATGGTATCGGTCAGTTTGGGATTATTTATGATGTTATGAGGGATGCTTGTTATCATGGAGGTGGGGCTTTTCAGGCTTATCTTAATGATGAACCCTTACCTGACTTTAAGAATAAGCCCCTGTGTGACTTTCTAATTGCAGGGAATGCAGGTATGCTAGAGTCAAATACTTGGGGAGTTGCTGATTTATCCAAGGCTTCACTAGGTGTCCGAGTATATGGCAGTGCTGCTATCAGCTTTTCAAGAATCCTCTCGGGTCAACTATTGGCCTATATCACCTATCTCCAACCATGGGACTATGCGGCAGCTAGTATCTTAGGTGAGGGCTTAGGCTATCAGATTGTAACTCTATCTGGAGAGCCAGTAGACTTTGAGTCACGCCAACCTATCATGATGGCACCAAGAGAAAAGTTGGCAGAGATTCAATCCTATATCTATGAAAGGAAACTATCTTAGATGAATTTTCCAGAAGGATTTGTAAAAAAATATGAAACAATATTAGGAGATGAGGCAAGATCTTTTCTTGCCTCTTTTGATGAGGAAGCCATTTCTGCTTTTCGTATCAATCCCCTAAAGGAAAGCCAAGGTTCTTTTTCGAATGCAATTCCAAATACACCTTGGGGTTACTATGGAAAGGTTTCAGGGAAATCACCTGAGCATGTGACAGGCTTGGTTTATTCTCAAGAGCCAGCTGCTCAAATGGTGGCTCAGGTAGCCCAGCCTAGTCCTGGGATGAAGGTCTTGGACCTAGCAGCAGCACCGGGCGGTAAATCAACTCAACTGGCTGCTTATCTAGCAGGTGAGGGTATTTTAGTTTCTAACGAAATTTCAAACAAACGAGCAAAAATCTTAGTTGAAAATATGGAACGCTTTGGTGCAACTAATGTTGTTGTAACCAATGAATCTGCAGACCGTTTAGCCAAGGCTTTTAAAGGCTATTTTGACCTGATCGTTTTAGATGCACCTTGCTCAGGAGAAGGGATGTTTCGTAAACAACCTGACGCTATGGATTATTGGAGTGTAGAATATCCAAGCCAATGTGCTGACTTGCAGCGTGAAATTCTAGAGGATGCGGTTACCATGTTGGCTGATGGTGGCCGTTTGGTCTATTCTACCTGTACCTGGGCTCCAGAAGAAAATGAAGAAATTGTCCAATGGTTACTGGATAGCTATGATTTTGAATTGATCCCAGTTCAACATATCAATGGAATGGTACCTGGGATTGATTTACCTGAAACAGCTAGAATGTACCCTCATCACTTTAAGGGAGAAGGTCAGTTCGTTGCCCATCTGCAGTTTAAGGGACAAAACAAGACTGGGAAGTTCAAGCCTTCTAAGTCTAATCTCACTCGTGAACAGTTGAGTTTGTGGCAAGATTTTGAGAAGAAGCATTTAAAAGAAAAACTGACCGGTGTCCTACAAGTTTTTGGAGACCAGCTTTATCTCTTGCCAGAAGTCCTACCCGATATAGGAAAACTCAAGATAGCTCGTAATGGTCTTCATCTTGGAACTTTTAAGAAAAAACGTTTTGAACCAAGTTTTGCTCTTGGCTTAGCTTTAAAACCAAGCCAAGTCAAGCAAGGAATCGAAATTCATCAAGAAGACTTTGTCAAATATGTGGCTGGTGAAACGGTCCAATTAGCTGAAACTCTTCCAAATGGTTGGTACCAAGTTTTGGTTGGTGGAAATGGTCTAGGTTTTGCAAAAGTAACCGGAAATACCTTGAAGAATTATTTCCCTAAGGGCTTACGCTTTAAAGTAAAAAACTAGTCAAAGCTAGTATTCTATGTTATAGTGGAACTAAGAACTTTTTGCAAAATAGATGAAAAAATAAGGCAAAAATTTCCAAGCTATACACCATTATTTTCAAGGAGACAAATAGTGAATACATTCAAAAAGCTCACAAAATCTCTTGCGACTCTTTTGCTTGTTGGTTCACTAGCAGGATGTGCTAGTTGGATTGATCGTGGGGAGTCTATGACAGCTGTCGGTTCTACTGCCCTTCAACCTTTAGTAGAGGCAGCTGCAGATGAATTTGCATCAGCTCACATCGGAAAAACAGTCAATGTTCAAGGTGGTGGTTCTGGTACAGGACTGTCGCAGGTTCAGTCAGGAGCAGTAGATGTCGGAAACTCCGATGTTTTTGCTGAGGAGAAAGATGGTATCGATGCCACTGCCCTAGTTGACCATAAGGTCGCTATTGCGGGGATAGCTGTTATCATCAACAAAGAAGTCGATGTTGATAATCTAACGACCGAACAACTTCGTAAAATTTTTACAGGTGAAATTACCAACTGGAAAGAAGTCGGCGGTAAGGATTTAGCTATTTCTATTATCAACCGTGCTGCGAGCTCAGGTTCCCGTGCGACTTTTGATAGTGTGATTATGAATGGTCACTCAGCAGTGCAGAGTCAAGAGCAGGATTCTAACGGTATGGTGAAGTCCATCGTTTCCCAAACACCTGGTGCTATCTCATACCTAGCTTTCGCCTATGTTGATGATTCGGTTGGGACTATTAAACTTAATGGTTATGAGCCGATCTCAGAAAACGTTACAACTAACAATTGGCCTTTGTGGTCTTATGAACATATGTATACACTTGGTGAGCCAAATGAATTGGTTGCCGAATTCCTAAACTTTGTCCTTTCAGACGAAGCTCAGAATGGAATCGTTAAAGGAATGGGCTATATTTCTGTCAAGGAAATGAAGGTTGAAAAAGATGCTGCAGGTACTGTGACAGCCATAGAAGGGAGCCAATAATGAATCAAGAAGAATTATCTAAAAAATTGCTCTCTCCTTCAAAAAACTCTCGTCTTGAGAAATTAGGAAAAGGGCTAACTTTTGCCTGCCTTTCTTTGATTGTCATCATTGTAGCCATGATTTTGATTTTCGTGGCTCAGAAAGGGTTATCTACCTTCTTCGTCAATGGTGTTAACATTTTTGAATTATTATTTGGACAGACTTGGAACCCTTCAGGGAAACAATTTGGTGCTCTTCCGATGATTTTAGGTTCCTTTATTGTTACAATCCTGTCAGCTCTTATTGCAACACCATTTGCCATTGGTGCAGCAGTCTTTATGACAGAGGTGTCTCCAAAAGGAGCTAAGATTTTGCAACCTGCTATTGAACTCTTAGTTGGGATTCCTTCAGTGGTTTATGGATTTATCGGTTTGCAGGTCGTGGTACCATTTGTACGTACTGTCTTTGGTGGAACAGGTTTCGGTATTTTATCAGGAATTTTCGTTCTCTTTGTTATGATTTTGCCGACTGTAACCTTCATGACAACAGATAGCCTACGTGCCGTGCCTCGTCACTACCGTGAAGCAAGTTTAGCCATGGGAGCAACCCGCTGGCAAACTATCTGGCACGTAACCTTGAAGGCGGCCCGTTCAGGTATTTTTACGGCTGTAGTCTTTGGTATGGCGCGTGCTTTCGGTGAGGCCCTGGCCATTCAGATGGTTGTTGGTAACTCAGCAGTTGTTCCAACTTCATTGACGACACCAGCAGCGACTCTCACATCTGTATTGACCATGGGAATTGGTAATACCGTTATGGGAACTGTTGATAATAATGTTCTTTGGTCACTTGCCTTAGTATTGCTCTTGATGAGCTTGGCCTTTAACAGTGTGATTAAATTGATTACGAAAGAAAGAGGAAAGAAAAACTATGCACGCTAAGAAATTAGATAAACTTGCAACAGCTGTCCTCTACACCATCGCTGGAATCATTGTGACCATTCTTGCTTCCTTGATTCTTTATATCTTGGTTCGAGGCTTACCTCATGTTTCTTGGTCATTCTTGACAGGAAAATCATCCTCCTATCAAGCAGGTGGTGGTATTGGGATTCAGCTCTATAATTCCTTTTTCCTTTTGGTGATTACCTTATTCATCTCTGTACCTCTATCAATGGGGGCTGGAATTTACTTGGCTGAATATGCAAAAAAAGGTCGTGTTACCAACTTCGTTCGTACCTGTATTGAAATCTTGTCATCTCTACCATCTGTCGTAGTCGGTCTCTTTGGTTACCTTATCTTTGTAGTCCAGTTTGAGTATGGATTTTCTATTATTTCTGGTGCCTTGGCTTTGACCGTCTTTAACCTTCCACAGATGACACGTAATGTTGAAGATAGTTTGAAGCACGTTCACCATACGCAACGTGAAGCTGGTTTGGCTCTGGGGCTCTCTCGTTGGGAAACAGTTCTTCATGTCGTTATCCCTGAAGCTCTACCTGGAATCGTTACGGGTGTTGTCCTTGCATCAGGTCGTATTTTTGGTGAGGCTGCAGCTCTTATCTACACAGCAGGACAATCAGCACCAGCACTTGACTGGTCTAACTGGAATGTCCTAAGTGTATCTAGTCCTATCTCTATCTTCCGTCAAGCAGAAACCTTGGCTGTTCATATCTGGAAAGTCAACAGTGAAGGAACTATTCCTGATGGAACTCTTGTTTCAGCAGGTTCAGCTGCGGTGCTCCTCATCTTTATCTTAATCTTTAACTTTGGAGCTCGTAAACTCGGAAGCTATCTACACAAGAAATTAACCGCTGCCTAAAGGAGAAGCCATGTCGAAATATAATTGGAATGAAAGGCATATCATTACTTTTCCAGAAGAAAAAGTGGCCCTCTCTACGAAGGATTTACATGTATACTACGGTAAGAATGAATCCATCAAGGGCGTGGATATGCAATTCGAAAAAAATAAAATTACGGCCTTGATTGGTCCGTCGGGATCTGGTAAATCAACCTACCTACGTAGTCTCAACCGTATGAATGATACTATTGATATTGCTAAGGTGACAGGACAGATTCTCTATCGAGGTATTGACGTTAACCGTCCTGAAATCAATGTTTATGAAATGCGTAAACATATCGGAATGGTGTTCCAACGTCCAAATCCATTTGCTAAATCAATTTATCGTAATATTACTTTTGCACATGAACGTGCAGGAGTCAAGGACAAGAAAGTCCTAGATGAAATTGTAGAAACATCTCTTCGTCAAGCTGCCCTCTGGGATCAGGTAAAAGACGACCTTCATAAGTCTGCCTTGACTCTATCAGGTGGTCAACAGCAACGTCTTTGTATCGCTCGTGCGATCTCTGTGAAACCAGATATTCTCTTGATGGATGAGCCTGCATCAGCCTTGGATCCGATTGCGACAGCTCAACTTGAGGAAACCATGCTTGAGTTGAAGAAAGACTTTACCATTATCATCGTAACTCACAGTATGCAACAGGCTGCGCGTGCGAGTGACTACACTGGATTTTTCTACTTGGGTGATTTGATTGAGTATGATAAGACTGCTAATATTTTCCAAAATGCTAAGCTACAGTCAACTAACGACTATGTAACGGGACATTTTGGTTAGAAAGGAAACAGTATGACAGAACCGATTTTGCAGGTTTCAGACCTGTCAGTCTATTACAATAAAAAGAAGGCCTTGAATAGTGTTTCCTTATCATTCCAACCCAAGGAAATTACAGCTCTTATAGGTCCATCAGGATCAGGAAAATCAACCCTTCTCAAGGCTATTAACCGAATGGGTGACCTTAATCCTGAAGTGACGACAACTGGATCAGTGGTTTATAATGGGCACAATATCTATAGCCCTCGTACTGATACCGTTGAGTTACGTAAGGAAATTGGAATGGTTTTCCAACAACCCAATCCATTCCCAATGTCTATCTACGAAAATGTTGTTTATGGACTAAGAATTAATGGAGAGAAAGACAAGCAAGTCTTGGATGAAGCTGTGGAGAAAGCTTTACAGCGTGCTTCAATCTGGGATGAGGTCAAGGATCGCTTGCATGATTCAGCTATTGGTCTTTCAGGTGGACAGCAGCAACGTGTCTGTGTTGCCCGTGTTTTGGCAACTAGTCCAAAGATCATCCTTTTGGATGAGCCAACCTCAGCCTTGGACCCTATTTCTGCTGGTAAGATTGAGGAAACCTTGTATGGGCTAAAAGACAAATACACCATGCTCTTGGTCACTCGTTCTATGCAACAAGCATCTCGAATCTCTGATAAAACAGGCTTTTTCCTCAATGGAGATTTGATTGAATTTAACGATACCAAGGAAATGTTCCTCTATCCACAACATAAGGAAACAGAAGATTACATTTCAGGTAAATTTGGATAAGGAGAAAAAGATGTTACGATCTCAATTTGAAGAAGATTTAGAGAAATTGCATAACCAATTCTACGCCATGGGACAGGAGGTTCTTTCACAAATCAATCGTACTGTACGTGCTTTTGTCACCCATGACCGTGACTTGGCTAAAGAAGTCATTGAGCAAGACGCAGAAGTCAATGAATACGAATTGAAACTTGAAAAGAAATCATTTGAAATCATTGCCCTTCAACAACCAGTATCACAAGACTTACGTACAGTTCTAACAGTTCTAAAGGCTGTTTCAGACTTGGAACGTATGGGTGACCACGCAGTATCCATTTCTGAGGCAACCATTCGTATGAAGGGTGAACAACGCATCCCCGCCGTCGAAGAAGAAATTAAGAAGATGGGACGCGATGTCAAGAATTTTGTCGAAACGACACTTGACCTCTACCTCAACGCTTCTGTTGAGAAGGCCTATGAAGTTGCAACCATGGATGAAAAAATTAACCACTATTTTGAAGATATCCGTGATCTTGCAACTGAAGAAATTAAAAAGAACCCAGAAGCCATCGTCACAGGTCGAGATTACTTCCAAGTTATCTCTTACTTGGAGCGTATCGGTGACTATGCCAAAAATATCTGTGAATGGGTCGTTTACTTTGAAACAGGTAAGATTGTAGAATTATAACGGATTCAAATTAAAAAGATTGTGAAAGCTTACTTTTTACTAGAGTAAGCTTTCATTGTATAGATGATTTACTTAGTCAGAGCTGAAAAATGAACTACATACAAAATATAAGAAAAAAAGTTGGAAAAGATAAAATTATTTTAAATTTTACTTGTGGAATTTTAAGTCAATCAGGAAAAATATTATTACAAAAACGAGCAGACAAAGGAACTTGGGGTTTACCAGGTGGTGCTATTGAATTAGGTGAATCGGCTGTAGAAGCATTAGTGCGAGAGTTTTATGAAGAAACTGGAGTGAAAGTAACAGTGAAAAAACTCTTAAATGTTTATACAAAATATTCAGATAGTTATCCAAATGGTGATGAGGCACAAGTTATTACAATTTTGTATTTAGTTGCATCTGAAACTTCTATCTCTACAAATGTTTTTACCAGTGATGAAACTTTAGAATTAGGTTTCTTTGATCGTAGGGACATACAAAATATCACAATTGTAAACCAGCAACATCAAGATATGATAAATGATTTTTTTGAAAATAAGTTCCCAATAGATAGATAAACTAAGCACTGAATTTTAATTTTTTATAATTATATTTTATGAAAATGCAAGAAAATCTTGACAAGTATTTTCAAATAAGTTATAATTATACAAAAATACGAGAGAGGCTGTTTATTTATGAATAAGAAGTGGTTTTTAGTAATCTTTAGTTTTTTGGCAAGTTTCTTTTTAGTAGCCTGTCAGTCATCTGACTCAAGCTCACAGTCAGCAGTGGAGGCCATCAAGCAAAAAGGAAAATTAGTTGTTGCAACTAGTCCTGACTATGCGCCATTTGAGTTTCAAGCACTTGTAGATGAGAAAAATCAAGTTGTCGGTGCTGATATTGATATGGCACAAGCAATCGCTGATGAACTTGGAGTAAAATTAGAAATTTCAAGTATGAGTTTTGATAATGTCCTGACCAGTCTTCAAACAGGAAAAGCAGATTTGGCCATTGCGGGAATCAGTGCAACTGAAGAAAGAAAAGAGGTCTTTGATTTCTCAATTCCTTACTATGAAAACAAAATTAGCTTCCTAATCAGAAAGTCCGACCTTGAAAAATACAAGGATTTGGATTCTCTAGCAAGTGCTAATATTGCTGCTCAAAAAGGAACTGTACCTGAATCAATGGTTAAAGAGCAACTTCCAAAAGCACAGTTGACTTCATTGACCAACATGGGAGAAGCAGTTAATGAGCTTCAATCAGCTAAAGTTGATGCAGTTCACATGGATGAGCCTGTCGCTTTAAGCTATGCTGGCAAGAACTCTGATTTGGCTGTGGCAACAGTCAGCTTGACTATGACAGAAGGTGAAGCTAATGCAGTAGCTATCAAAAAAGGTAACTCAGATTTGAAGGAAGTAGTTGATAAGGTCATCCAAAAACTGAAAGATGACGGAATTTACCAATCTTATCTTGAAAAAGCTGCTAAGCTAACAGAAGTAGAACAATAAGAAAACAGAGTTGGATCTTAGTCCAGCTCTGTTTTTAAGTAATCTAGTGTGGTTTCTATCTTTTCAAGAGGCACTTTGGCAAAGTGATAGGGACAAGTAGACAAGTAGGAGGTCTCGAAAAAGTCAAGATCTAGAGAACTATGTTTGAGACTAGCAATTTTAGGATACTGTCTCAAATCAAGTAAGAGTCCATCGTGGAGTGGATAGGTTGGGAGATTGATAGGATTACTTTTTAAAAGTTTTTGAATCTTAGCTTGCTTCTTTTCTTGAAGGACTAGTCTAGCTAGTCTATTTTTTTCGAATAATTGACTATCAATGTAGAGGGATAAGGCCTTTTGCATAATGAGGTTGTTATCATAGTCAAGGATATTTTTATAGGACACAAAGGCTTCTTTGATGGCATTTGGAAGTATGAGGGCAGTAATCCGAAGAGCAGGGAAAAGACTGGTAGAAAAGGATTTGATATAGATGACCAGATCATTTTGGTCTAGATAGTGGAAGGTCTGCCCCATTTTGGGATCGAGATCCCCCAGATAGTCATCCTCGACGATATAAATTTGATACTTGGCAGCCAAATCTAGAATGGCTCGTTTTTCTTGGTCCGTATAGGAATGTCCTAGAGGATAGTGAAAACGTGGGATGGTATAGAAAAACTTAATCTTACCTTTTTTAAAGTGTTGCTCTAGTTCATTTAGATAAATCCCATCAATCCGTCGTTCAATGGTTTGATAGGGAAGCCCCTGAGCCAGCAGGAGTTGGTTCATTCGATGATAGGTAGGTTGCTCAACCAGAATTTCCTGCGTACGACTCGGAAAGTCTATCTGAGAAAGGATAAAGAGAGCCTGCTGGGTTCCAGAGGTTAGAACCAGTTGGTCTGGTTTACTGTAGATAGCTTGCTCAAAAAGTAGTTTCTGAACAGACTTTCGTAATTCTTCTAACCCCTCTTGGTGTTCATAGTAGTTGTAGAGATAGTTTTCTCGACCAATCAAGCTTTCGTTTACACAAAGACGAAAGTCATCATAGGCACCCAAGTGCTCATCATTGACTAAAATTTCTAGATCATCATGACTACTTTGTTGCTCTAAGACATAATAGCCACTTTGTGGTTTAGAATAGATGTATTTCTCATATCGAAGTTCTAAGAGAGCTCTTTGGACAGTGTCTTTACTGCAGTGGAAGTCTTGGCTAATGTTCCGAATGGAGGGCAGGCGACTTCCTGTAGGAAAAGTTCCAGATTCAATCCCTTCTTTTAGATAGGCAACAACATGTTCATACTTACTTTTTTTTTGCATACCAGACCTCTCTTGATTTTGTTACATTGTACCCTTTTTTCAAACGTTTGGCAATCTTAAAAGGGCGTCTGACATTCAAATCTGGAAAGAAATATGATATACTTATTAAGTGAAAAATTCTGGAAAGAGTGAGATTATTAAGGTGCAAGAACCAGTAAAATTATTTCAATACAATACTTTAGGAGCGCTGATGGCCGGACTTTATGGAGGAAGTCTAACCGTTGGTGAATTGCTCCAACATGGTGATTTAGGTTTAGGGACGCTGGACTCTATCGATGGCGAGCTTATTGTCTTAGATGGTAAAGCTTATCAAGCCAAGGGTTCAGGTGAAAAACCAGAGATTGTTGAAGTTTCACCAGATGCGCTTATTCCCTATGCAGCAGTTGTCCCCCATCAGGCAGAAGTTATATTCCGTCAGCGTTTTGAAATGACCGATCAGGAGTTAGAAAAGAGAATTGAGTCTTACTATGATGGTGAAAACCTTTTTCGTTCTATCAAGATTCATGGTGATTTCAAGAACATGCATGTGCGCATGATTCCTAAGTCAACCTCTGAAACTAAGTTTGCAGAAGTAGCAACGCATCAGCCAGAGTATAGTCGCGAAAATGTTTCAGGAACCATCGTCGGCTTTTGGACACCTGAAATTTTCCATGGAGTTAGTGTTGCTGGTTACCATCTACACTTTATCTCAGATGACCTAACCTTTGGTGGCCACGTTATGGACTTTGTCATCAAGGAAGGTATTGTAGAAGTGGGAGCTGTTGACCAACTGGATCAACGTTTTCCTGTTCAGGATCGTCAATATCTATTTGCTAAGTTTAATGTTGACGAGATGAAAAAAGATATCGATAAGTCAGAATAAAAGGAGTCAAATATGAAAATTCATGTAATAATAACGATGCTGGCCTTGTTTGCCGTCCTCATTGTAGCAGTTTGGTACGCAAGAAAGAAATACAAGATTAATTTTGCAGTTTTGGGACTTGGGGCAGTTGCCTTTTTTGCCTCATCACAGGTTTTAGAAAAAATCGTTCATTTGCTGGTTCTTCGACCTCAGAGAGATGGAACCATTGCTCTCATGACAGAGAATCCCCTTCTCTATGTGATTTATGGAATCTGTATGGCTGCCTTATTCGAAGAAACAGCCCGTCTAATCTTTTTCAAATGGTTGAACAAAAAAAGAGAGATGGAAGATTCAGATGCCCTCGCCTATGGTCTTGGTCATGGTGGGCTAGAAATGATTTATATCGGAATTGCTGGTTTACTCAATCTCTTTATCCTATTTTCAGCAGTTGAATCGCAAAATCCAGCTATCATGCAACTCTTACCTGAGAGTACACTTGCAACCATTCATAATCTAGCAGCTTGGCAGATTTATCTTTTGGGAGTCGAAAGAATTCTTGCCTTGATTCTTCAAGTTGGATTGACCTTCTGGGTTTTCCAAGCTGTTCGCCAAAAAAAATGGATTTATCTAGTAGCAGCTTACGGTCTGCATGCTTTATTTGATCTGGCACCGAGCCTTTCTCAAGTTGGCTGGATTTCAAATCCTCTGGTGGTAGAGGGAATTTTAGTAGTAGAAGTTTTGGCTTTCGTTTTCCTAACAAAATCAATCTTTTACAAGAAGCAGTAATATCAAGGAGGCCTAGCCTCTTTTTTGTATTGTCTCTGGTAAAAGGTGACATAATCATCGAAAAAAATCGCTAAAAATGGTATAATGGAATGAATTTCATAAAAGGATTAGAAAAATGACTGTATCAGATAAATTAAAAGAAACCTTAGAAGGAATCGATATTCGTTTCGACGAACCTTTAAAAACCTATACTTATACAAAAGTTGGAGGAAAGGCAGATTATTTAGTTTTTCCACGCAATCGCTATGAGATGGCTCGTGTGGTCAAGTTTGCCAATCAGGAAAACATTCCTTGGATGGTTCTTGGAAATGCAAGTAACATTATCGTTCGTGAGGGTGGAGTTCGTGGCTTTGTAATCATGTGTGACAAGCTCAATAATGTCTCTGTTGATGGCTATACCATTGAGGCTGAAGCTGGAGCAAACTTGATTGAGACTACTCGTATTGCCCTACGTCATAGTTTGACTGGTTTTGAATTTGCTTGTGGTATTCCAGGAAGCGTCGGTGGTGCTGTCTTTATGAATGCTGGCGCTTATGGTGGTGAGATTGCTCATGTTCTCCAGTCTTGTCAAATCTTGACTAAGGAGGGTGAAATCGAAACCTTGTCTGCTAAAGACTTGAACTTTGGTTACCGTCATTCAGCTATTCAAGCATCAGGGGCAGTAGTCCTTTCTGCTAAGTTCGCCCTAGCTCCAGGTAATCACCAAGTCATCAAACAGGAAATGGACCGCTTGACTCACCTTCGTGAACTCAAGCAACCTTTAGAGTATCCTTCATGTGGATCAGTTTTTAAACGTCCAGTGGATCATTTTGCAGGTCAATTGATTGCAGAAGCAGGCTTGAAAGGTTATCGTATCGGTGGCGTCGAAGTCTCAGAAAAGCACGCAGGCTTTATGGTCAATATTGCTGATGGAACTGCTAAGGACTATGAGGAATTGATCGAGTCTGTCATTGAGAAGGTTAAAGAGCACTCAGGTGTTACTCTTGAGCGAGAAGTTCGTATCTTGGGTGAACATGAGTAAATAGTAGAAATAGCTTAGCTGCTACTAACTAGAATGTAGAGGGGGTGAAAGCCTATCGGTAGCGAAGATGCATGCAGGAGGCCTAACTCCTTGCAAGAGGTAGTGGCGGCCTGACAGAGCCCTGATCTGTTAATCTATGAAAAAGAAGGAATTTATGCCAATTGAAAAAACCAATTATCGAATTCAAAAACGTTTCTAAAGTTTTTGAAGATAGCAACACTAAGGTTCTCAAAGATATTAATTTTGAGTTGGAAGAAGGGAAGTTCTATACACTTCTTGGAGCCTCAGGATCTGGGAAATCAACCATCCTCAATATCATTGCAGGTTTGCTGGATGCAACGACTGGTGATATTTTGCTAGACGGTGTCCGTATCAATGACATCCCGACCAATAAGCGCGATGTTCACACGGTCTTCCAATCTTACGCCTTGTTCCCACATATGAATGTGTTTGAAAATGTTGCTTTTCCATTGCGATTGCGTAAGGTCGATAAAAAAGAAATCGAAAAACGTGTCTTAGAAGTTCTCAAGATGGTACAACTTGAAGGCTATGAAAAACGTTCTATCCGTAGACTATCTGGAGGACAACGCCAGCGTGTGGCTATTGCGCGTGCGATTATCAATCAACCTCGTGTGGTCTTGTTGGATGAACCTTTGTCAGCCTTGGACTTGAAGTTGCGAACAGACATGCAGTACGAACTGCGTGAACTGCAACAACGCTTGGGCATTACCTTTGTCTTTGTTACTCACGATCAGGAAGAAGCCCTGGCCATGAGTGACTGGATTTTTGTCATGAATGACGGTGAGATTGTTCAGTCTGGTACACCAGTTGACATCTACGATGAGCCTATCAACCACTTTGTTGCAACCTTCATCGGTGAATCAAATATCTTGCCTGGAACTATGATTGAGGACTACTTGGTCGAGTTCAATGGCAAACGATTTGAAGCGGTCGATGGTGGGATGAAGCCAAATGAACCAGTCGAAGTCGTGATTCGTCCTGAGGATTTACAAATCACCCTTCCAGAAGAAGGCAAGCTTCAAGTTAAGGTCGATACTCAGCTCTTCCGTGGAGTTCACTATGAGATTATCGCCTATGATGAACTTGGCAATGAATGGATGATTCACTCCACTCGTAAGGCCATCGTGGGTGAGGAAATCGGTCTGGACTTTGAACCAGAAGACATCCACATCATGCGTCTTAATGAAACAGAAGAAGAGTTCGATGCTCGTATCGAGGAATACGTAGAAATCGAAGAGCAAGAAGCAGGTTTGATTAACGCTATCGAGGAGGAAAGAGATGAAGAAAACAACCTCTAAACTCTTTGTAGTGCCCTACATGCTTTGGATTGCCCTCTTTGTTTTGGCACCTTTGGTCTTGATTTTTGGGCAATCCTTTTTCAACATTGAAGGCCAGTTCAGTTTAGAAAACTATAAATCTTACTTTGCGTCCCAAAATATGACCTATCTTAAAATGAGTCTCAACTCTGTCCTCTATGCAGGGATTGTGACTTTAGTGACGCTTCTTATCAGTTATCCAACAGCCCTCTTTTTGACTCGTCTCAAACACCGTCAACTCTGGCTTATGTTGATTATCCTGCCAACCTGGATCAACCTTCTCCTTAAGGCCTATGCCTTTATCGGTATTTTTGGTCAAAATGGTTCTATCAACCAATTCCTAGAATTTATCGGAATTGGTTCTCAGCAGTTGCTATTTACCGATTTCTCATTTATCTTTGTCGCAAGCTACATCGAGCTTCCATTTATGATTTTACCCATCTTCAATGTTTTGGATGATATGGATAACAATCTCATCAATGCCAGCTATGACCTCGGTGCAACCAAGTGGGAAACCTTCCGTCATGTCATCTTCCCTCTGTCAATGAACGGAGTACGAAGTGGTGTCCAATCTGTCTTTATCCCAAGTTTGAGCCTCTTCATGTTGACCCGTTTGATTGGTGGGAACCGAGTGATTACCTTGGGGACTGCCATCGAGCAGAACTTCCTGACCAATGACAACTATGGTATGGGTTCAACTATCGGTGTTGTTCTTATCCTGACCATGTTTATCACTATGTGGGTGACTAAGGAAAGGAGAGAACGATGAAAAAATTATCGAATCTTTACCTAGCCTTTGTCTTTATCGTCCTCTATCTGCCAATCTTTTACTTGATTGGTTATGCCTTCAATGCTGGGGATGATATGAATAGCTTTACAGGCTTTAGCTGGACTCACTTTGAAACCATGTTTGGTGATGGAAGACTCATGCTGATCTTGGTTCAGACCTTTTTCTTAGCCTTTCTATCAGCCTTGATTGCGACTGTTATTGGGACTTTCGGTGCTATCTATATCTACCAATCACGCAAAAAATACCAAGAAGCCTTTTTATCGCTCAATAATATTTTAATGGTTGCGCCAGATGTTATGATTGGTGCCAGCTTCTTGATTCTCTTTACTCAACTCAAGTTTTCACTTGGTTTTCTGACAGTTTTGTCCAGTCACGTGGCCTTCTCGATTCCAATCGTAGTGCTCATGGTTTTGCCTCGATTGAAAGAGATGAATGGAGATATGATTCATGCGGCCTATGACCTTGGAGCTAGCCAGTTCCAGATGTTTAAGGAAATCATGCTTCCTTACCTAACGCCGTCTATCATCGCAGGTTACTTTATGGCTTTCACCTATTCACTAGATGACTTTGCTGTGACCTTCTTTGTAACGGGGAGTGGTTTTTCAACCTTGTCAGTTGAGATCTACTCTCGAGCTCGTAAGGGAATTTCCCTAGAAATCAATGCTCTTTCAGCCTTGGTCTTTCTCTTTAGTATTATCCTAGTTGTCGGATATTACTTCATTTCACGTGAGAAGGAGGAGCAAGCATGAAACGACTCTATTCATTTTTAGCAGGAATTTTAGCGATTATCCTTGTTTTGTGGGGAATTTCCTACCATATTGACAGTAAAATCAATAGCCGTGATAGTCAAAAATTGGTTATCTACAACTGGGGAGACTATATCGACCCTGAACTTCTGGAGAAATTTACAGAAGAAACAGGAATCCAAGTCCAGTATGAGACCTTTGACTCCAATGAAGCCATGTATACGAAAATCAAGCAGGGTGGGACAACCTATGATATTGCCATCCCAAGTGAATACATGATCAACAAAATGAAGGACGAAGACCTCTTGGTTCCGCTAGATTATAGTAAAATTGAGGGAATTGAAAATATCGGTTCTGAATTTCTCAACCAGTCCTTTGACCCAAACAATGAGTACTCTATTCCATACTTCTGGGGAACTTTGGGAATTGTCTACAATGAAACCATGGTGGAAGAAGCACCTGAACATTGGGATGACCTCTGGAAGCCAGAGTATAAGAACTCCATCATGCTCTTTGATGGGGCGCGTGAGGTACTTGGACTAGGTCTTAACTCTCTAGGTTACAGTCTTAACTCAAAGGATCCTCAACAATTAGAAGAGACAGTAGATAAACTCTACAAGCTAACACCGAATATCAAGGCCATCGTTGCCGATGAGATGAAGGGATACATGATTCAGAATAATGCTGCCATCGGTGTGACCTTCTCAGGCGAAGCTAGTCAGATGCTAGAGAAAAATGAGAATCTCCGCTATGTAGTTCCTTCGGAAGCTAGCAACCTCTGGTTTGACAATATGGTCATTCCTAAGACTGTCAAGAACCAGGATGCTGCCTATGCCTTCATAAACTTTATGTTGAAACCTGACAATGCTCTTAAGAACGCAGAGTATGTCGGTTATTCAACACCAAATAATGCTGCTAAGGAAATGCTCCCTGAAGAGACAAAAGAGGACAAGTCCTTCTATCCAGATGCAGATACTATGAAACATCTAGAAGTTTATGAGAAATTTGATCATAAATGGACAGGAAAATATAGCGACCTCTTCCTACAATTCAAGATGTATCGGAAGTAGTGATAGTAACGAAACGAATCAGTAACAGCTGGTTCGTTTTTTGAATAGTTGTATAGCTGTTTATTTTTACTATCCTATTTGCTTATTTTATAGCCTAGTAGTATACTAAGTTTATAATAATAGAAAGCGGTAACAAATCATGAAAATGTCTACTTTTTTCAAAAAAAGTTACTGGCCAACCTTTTTGATTGTTGACCAAACAATTATACTATTCCATCTAAAGGATGGCTTGGATCGGCAATACCTAACAACTGATTCCATACATTTGGTGATAGGATTCTTTATATTTGCAAATATTTTCGTAGCAATCTTTAGCAATTCGAAACTTTGGAATAAAAGTTGGGATAAAAAGAGTGATAGCAGTAAGAAAAAATATATCTTGAAAAAGTAATCAGAGATATAGGGAGTTGGTTATTTAAATGAGGATCATTTCCAGTTGACTCAAACTCAAAAAAACAGTATAATAGGAGTGTTGAGAATTGATTTTCTCTCCATCTTAGTTCAGAGAATTGGCGGTGCTGCGAGCCATCTAAGATAGAAAATCATGCTACTCAATCTAACAATTGCATAAGAATCAAGAATGACAAGTTCATTGAATGAAGGTGGTACCGCGGTTTTTCGCCCTTCGTGATATGGATTTGTCTTTTATTTTTGGAGGTGTTTATGAGAACATTTCATGTCAAACAAAAATTTCGCCTAGGTGGTGAACGTTTTGATATCAAGGATGAAATGGGCAATGTCGCCTATCAGGTTGAAGGTTCATTTTTTAAGATTCCTAAAACCTTTACCATCTATGATGTTGCTGGTGAACAGGTCAGTGAGATTAGTAAGGAAGTCTTAACTTTCCTACCTCGTTTTGAAATTCAACTGAGTAACGGCGATCATTTTTATATTCGGAAGAAGTTGACGTTCTGGAAGGATAAATATGAGTTTGACAATCTCGGTCTTCGTATCGAAGGAAATGTCTGGGATTTGAATTTTAAATTGCTGGACGACCGCAATCAAGTGATTGCTGAGATTACCAAGGAACTTTTCCATTTAACCTCTACCTATACTGTAACCGTCTACGACGAATCTTATGCTGACCTAGTCATTTCCCTCTGTGTCGCTATCGACTATGTGGAAATGCTAGAAAGCCAATCAAATTAGTAAAAAGGAGATACATATGAAACAATTATCTAGTGCACAAGTCCGCCAAATGTGGCTTGATTTCTGGGCTACAAAAGGCCACTCAGTAGAACCATCCGTTAGCTTGGTTCCAGTAAACGACCCAACACTTTTGTGGATCAATTCAGGAGTTGCTACCCTCAAGAAATACTTTGATGGAACTATTATCCCTGAAAACCCACGGATTACCAATGCGCAAAAAGCCATCCGTACCAATGATATCGAAAACGTAGGGAAGACTGCTCGTCACCATACCATGTTTGAAATGTTGGGAAACTTCTCAATTGGGGATTACTTCCGTGACGAAGCCATTACTTGGGCTTATGAACTTTTGACAAGTCCTGAATGGTTTGACTTCCCCAAAGAAAAACTCTACATGACCTACTACCCAGCTGATACAGATTCTTACAACCGCTGGATTGAAGTGGGCGTGGATCCAAGTCACTTGATTCCAATCGAAGACAACTTCTGGGAAATTGGTGCTGGACCTTCTGGACCAGATACAGAAATCTTCTTTGACCGTGGGGAAGCCTTTGACCCAGAAAATATTGGTATTCGCCTTCTCGCAGAAGATATCGAAAACGATCGTTATATCGAAATCTGGAACATCGTCTTGTCACAATTTAACGCTGATCCTGCTGTACCTCGTAGCGAGTACAAGGAATTGCCACACAAGAACATTGATACGGGTGCTGGTTTGGAGCGTTTGGTAGCTGTTATCCAAGGTGCTAAGACCAACTTTGAAACAGACCTATTTATGCCTATCATTCGCGAAGTGGAGAAATTGTCTGGTAAGGTCTACGACCAAGATGGAGACAACATGAGCTTCAAGGTCATCGCTGACCACATCCGTTCTCTTTCATTTGCCATCGGTGATGGTGCCCTTCCAGGAAATGAAGGTCGTGGTTATGTCCTTCGTCGTTTGCTCCGTCGTGCCTCTATGCATGGTCAAAAATTGGGTATCAATGAGCCTTTCCTTTACAAACTGGTTCCAACCGTTGGTAAGATCATGGAAAGCTACTACCCAGAAGTTCTTGAAAAACGTGACTTTATTGAAAAAATTGTGAAGAGCGAGGAAGAGTCATTTGCCCGTACCCTTCACTCAGGTCAGCACTTTGCCCAAGGTATCGTAGCAGACTTGAAAGAAAAAGGCCAAACAGTTATCGCTGGACAAGATGTCTTCAAACTCTACGATACTTATGGATTCCCAGTGGAATTGACAGAAGAAATCGCTGAAGAAGCTGGAATGACCGTAGATCGTGAAGGTTTTGAATCAGCTATGAAAGAACAACAAGAGCGTGCGCGTGCGTCAGCTGTTAAAGGCGGATCTATGGGTATGCAAAATGAAACCCTTCAAAACATCACTGTAGAGAGTGTCTTCAACTACAATGCTAGCCAATTGCCTTCTAAATTGGTGGCTATCGTAGCGGATAATGCAGAGGTAGAAGCTGTAGCAGAAGGAACTGCATCTCTTATCTTTGCAGAAACACCATTCTACGCTGAAATGGGTGGACAAGTTGCGGACCACGGTCAAATCTTGGATGCTGCAGGAAACGTAGTAGCGACTGTGACAGATGTTCAAAAAGCACCGAATGGACAAGCATTGCACACCGTTGAAGTTCTTGCTCCTCTTGCTTTGAACCAAGAATACACTTTGGCCATCGATAGCAATCGTCGTCACCGTGTCATGAAGAACCACACAGCAACTCACTTGCTCCATGCGGCTCTTCACAATATCCTTGGCCACCATGCTACTCAAGCAGGTTCACTCAACGAAGTAGAATTTCTTCGCTTTGACTTCACCCATTTCCAAGCCGTAACTCCAGAAGAATTGCGTGCTATTGAACAGCAAGTCAATGAAAAAATCTGGGAAGCTATTGCGGTCAAGACTGTTGAGACAGACATTGACACAGCCAAAGAAATGGGAGCTATGGCCCTCTTTGGTGAGAAATACGGTAAGGAAGTTCGCGTTGTCACTATCGGTGACTACTCAGTAGAGCTTTGTGGTGGTACTCACGTAGGTAACACTTCTGAAATCGGTCTCTTCAAGATTGTCAAAGAAGAAGGGATCGGATCAGGAACTCGTCGTATCTTGGCAGTGACTGGTAAGGAAGCCTTCGAAGCCTACCGTGAACAAGAAGATGCACTGAAAGCAGTCGCAGCAACTCTTAAAGCACCTCAACTCAAGGAAGTACCTCACAAGGTTGAAGGTCTTCAAGAGCAACTCCGTCAATTACAAAAAGAAAATGCAGAATTGAAGGAAAAAGCAGCAGCAGCGACAGCAGGCGATGTCTTCAAGAATGTTCAAGAAGCAAATGGCCACCGTTACATTGCGAGCCAAGTTTCTGTTTCAGATGCAGGTGCTCTTCGTACCTTTGCGGATAACTGGAAACAAAAAGACTACTCAGATGTGCTTGTTCTTGTCGCAGCAATCGGTGACAAGGTCAACCTTCTTGTAGCCAGCAAGACTAAAGATGTGCATGCAGGAAACCTGATCAAAGAATTGGCTCCAATCGTTGATGGACGTGGTGGTGGTAAACCAGACATGGCCATGGCAGGAGGAAGCAACCAAGCTAAGATCCAAGAATTGTTGGATGCCGTAGCAGGTAAATTATAATCAAAAAATACCTATCCATTTGGGTAGGTATTTTTTGCATCAGAAAAACGGCTCTATAATATTTGTAGTGGGTAAATCCCTCATGGATCTTATGGAGCCTATTTTTGTGTAGAAAAAAAGTCCCATAAGATCTATAATGAAAAGCAACCAAACCATCATTAGAAAGATTCATATGGAACAATTACATTTTATCACAAAACTACTCGATATCAAAGACCCAAACATCAAGATTGTAGATATCATCAATATGGATACACACAAGGAAATCATCGCTAATCTCGATTATGAGGCTCCACATTGTCCTAATTGCGGAAGTCAAATGAAGAAATATGACTTTCAAAAACCTTCTAAAATTCCTTACCTTGAGACGACTGGTATGCCTACTAGAATTCTCTTGAAAAAGCGTCGATTCAAGTGCTATCAGTGCTCAAAAATGATGGTGGCTGAGACAAGAAGAATCACCAAATCCCTCGTATCATCAACCAAAAGATTGCGCAAAAGTTGATTGAAAAGACTTCTATGACAGATATTGCTCATCAGCTTGGCATTTCAACTTCAACTGTCATTCGTAAGCTCAATGACTTCCGTTTTAAGCTTGATTTTTCTCGTCTTCCTAAGATTATGTCCTGGGATGAGTACTCCTTTACAAAGGGAAAGATGAGTTTCATTGCGCAAGATTTTGATAATCTTAATATTATCACTGTTCTTGAAGGCAGAACACAAGCTGTCATCCGAAATCACTTTCTTCGCTACGATAGAGTCGTTCGTTGTCAGGTGAAAATCATTACTATGGATATGTTTAGCCCCTACTATGACTTAGCTAAGCAGCTTTTTCCGTGTGCTAAAATCGTTCTTGATTGCTTTCACCCTTCGTTACTATATTTCTAAACTCAGGCTAAAACAGTCCACTGGACTGTTTTACTCCAACATCTAAGCCGTGCTATGAGTCGTGTGCGTGTCCAAATCATGAATCAATTGGATCGAAAGTCTCATGAATACAAGGCTATCAAGCGCTACTGGAAGCTCATCCAACAAGATAGTCGGAAACTTAGCGATAAACGTTTTTATCGTCCTACTTTTCGCATGCACTTAACCAATAAAGAGATTCTAGACAAGCTTTTGAGCTATTCAGAAGACTTGAAACACCACTATCATCTCTATCAACTCTTGCTTTTTCACTTTCAGAATAAGGAACCGGAAAAATTTTTCGGACTCATTGAGGACAATCTAAAGGAGGCTCTTCCTCTTTTTCAGACTGTCTTTAAAACCTTTCTCAAGGATAAAGAGAAGATTGTCAACGCTCTTCAATTACCCTATTCTAACGCCAAATCGGAAGCGACTAATAATCTCATTAAACTCATCAAACGAAATGCCTTTGGTTTTAAGAACTTTGAAAACTTCAAAAAACGGATTTTTATCGTTCTGAACATCAAAAAAGAAAGGACGGAATGTGTCCTTTCTCGAGCTTAGCTTTTCTTCAACCCACTACAGTTGACAAACATACAGAAAAACTCCCCACGAATTGTGAGGAGTTCATTTTTAGAATTAAACAATACCTTGGGCAATCATAGCGTTTGCTACATTTTCAAAGGCTGCTATATTTGCACCTGCTAGGTAGTCTTTATCTAGTCCGTAAGTTTCTGCAGTTGTTTTAGCTGTGTTGAAGATGTTAGTCATGATATCTTTCAAACGTCCATCAACTTCTTCACGTGTCCATGAAAGGCGAAGACTGTTTTGGCTCATTTCAAGGGCAGATACAGCTACACCACCAGCATTGGCAGCTTTAGCAGGTCCATAAAGAAGGCCATTTTCTTTGTAGACTTTGATAGCATCAAGGTCACTAGGCATGTTGGCACCTTCAGATACACAGATAACGCCTTGAGCAACCAAGCGTTTCGCAGCTTCACCGTTGATTTCATTTTGAGTTGCACATGGAAGGGCAATATCATAGTTACCAGCGTAAGTCCATACAGAACCTTCGTAGTAGGTAGCAGTAGATTTTTTAGCTGCATACTCAGTCAAACGAGCACGGCGTTTGTTCTTCACATCTGCCAAAAGGTCAAAGTCGATACCATTTTCATCGATAACGTAACCGTTTGAGTCAGATACAGAGATAACAGTTGCACCAAGTTCAGTTGCTTTTTGAAGGGCAAACTGAGCAACGTTACCAGAACCAGAAATAACCACTTTCTTACCTGCAAAACTGTTTCCGTTAGCTTTAAGCATTTCTTCAGTGTAGTAAACCAAACCGTAGCCAGTTGCTTCTGGACGAATCAAGCTACCACCAAATGGAAGAGGTTTACCAGTCAAGACACCTGCATCAAACTGATTGAGGCGTTTGTATTGACCATAGAGGTAACCAATCTCACGTCCACCAACACCAATATCTCCAGCAGGAACGTCAAGTGAAGGGCCGATATATTTTTGCAATTCTGTCATAAAGCTTTGGCAGAAATTCATGACTTCAATGTCAGTTTTACCTTTAGGATCAAAGTCTGATCCACCTTTACCACCACCGATAGGAAGCCCTGTCAAAACGTTTTTAAAGATTTGTTCAAATCCGAGGAATTTCAAAATCCCTTGGTTTACAGTTGGGTGGAAACGAAGTCCCCCTTTATATGGTCCAACAGCTGAGTTAAATTGAACACGGTAACCACGGTTAACTTGAACTTTTCCATGACGGTCAACCCAAGGAACACGGAAAGAAATCACACGCTCAGGCTCAGTGATACGAGCTAGGATATTTTCTTCGATATATTCAGGATGTTTTTCAAATACAGGTTCCAAGGTACTGAAGAATTCTTCAACCGCCTGGAGAAATTCAGCCTCGTGCCCATTACGAGCTTTTACAGTTTCAAAAACGCTTTGGATATATTCTTTAGCAGTTGTCATGTCATTCTCCTTTATTGTCATATTTTATTACGTGAGACATTATAGCAGAATTTTTTTCCAGTGTAAAGAAAAAAACGTTGAATTGTCAAAAGATTCATTCAATTTTTTAGTATGTATACTTAAACTTAGCAAAAAACGAACATTTATCAGAATTATTACTTTATTAAATAGAAAAAAATAAAATATGGTATAATAATAGAAAGAAAAGGAATCTGGAGGATCAGAATCATGGTATCAACAAAAACGCAGATTGCTGGTTTTGAGTTTGACAATTGCTTGATGAATGCGGCTGGTGTAGCTTGCATGACCATAGAGGAGTTGGAAGGAGTTAAAAACTCAGCAGCAGGAACCTTTGTCACCAAGACAGCAACCTTGGAGTTTCGTCAGGGGAATCCTGAACCACGCTATCAAGATGTTCCACTTGGTTCTATAAACTCAATGGGGCTCCCAAATAATGGTTTAGATTATTACCTTGATTATCTTCTAGAATTACAGGAAAAAGAACCTAACCGTACTTTCTTTCTCTCTTTAGTGGGAATGTCTCCAGAGGAAACTCATACCATCTTGAAAAAGGTTCAAGAAAGTGATTTCCGTGGTCTGACTGAGCTTAATCTTTCATGCCCAAATGTTCCAGGTAAACCTCAGATTTCCTATGATTTTGAAACAACCGATCGTATCCTGTCAGAAGTCTTCGAATATTTCACAAAACCTTTAGGAATCAAGCTTCCACCTTATTTTGATATTGTACATTTTGACCAGGCTGCAGCGATCTTTAACAAATACCCACTCAAGTTTGTCAACTGTGTTAACTCCATTGGAAATGGTCTTTATATCGAAGATGAGTCTGTCGTGATTCGTCCTAAAAATGGTTTTGGTGGGATTGGTGGAGAATACATCAAACCAACTGCCCTTGCTAATGTCCATGCCTTTTATCAACGCCTAGATCCACAAATCCAAATCATCGGAACTGGTGGAGTATTAACAGGACGTGATGCCTTTGAACATATCCTATGTGGTGCTAGCATGGTGCAGGTAGGAACTACCCTGCACAAAGAAGGTGTAGGTGCTTTTGAGCGTATTACCAAGGAACTCAAAGAAATCATGGCGGAAAAAGGTTATGAAAGCCTAGAGGATTTCCGCGGAAAATTGAA